>JACOEJ010000073.1 GCA_024998645.1 Nitrospira sp. | reverse complement strand
GTCGGTTCGATCAGCTTCCCCTTCGATAGCGCAATCGTCAGCATAGATCCCTCTACCGAGCTCCGGTCACAGGACTCGCCTTTCGGCGTTCGATGTTTGCCCCGACCGCCCGCAGTTTTTCCTCAATATGTTCATAGCCGCGATCGAGGTGATACACCCGCTGTACTTCAGTCGTCCCCTCGGCGGCCAAACCGGCCAGAATAAGCCCTGCGCTGGCCCGAAGGTCCGATGCCATGACTGGTGCACCCGTCAGCGTCGGCCGACCTGTAACCACAAGCCGATTGCCTTCGACCCGAATATCGGCACCCATCCGCCGCAACTCTTCCACATGCATAAAGCGGCTTTCAAAGACCGTCTCTGTCACGACGCTCGTGCCTTCCGTGATCGCCATCAGCGCAACCATCTGCGCCTGCATATCCGTCGGAAACCCCGGGAACGGTAAGGTCCGGACATCCGTCCCCTTTAACCGGCCGTTCCGCTTGATCCGCACCGTCTGGCCCTCAACCTGAATATCCGCACCTGCTTCCCGCAACTTCATCAGGACCGCTTCAAGATGAACCGGACGGCAATGGGTAATCGTGACATCTCCACCCGTAATCACCCCGGCCACGAGATGCGTGCCGGCTTCGATACGATCGGGGATGACCTCATGATCGGCCCCGTGCAGTTCCCGCACTCCTTCAATCGTGAGCACGTCCGTCCCGGCCCCGGCAATACGGGCACCACGCTTCGTCAGGAACTCGGCCAGATCCACGATTTCCGGCTCTTTTGCCGCATTTTCGATGACGCTCGTCCCCTCGGCGAGGGAGGCGGCCATCATCAAATTTTCCGTTCCGGTCACCGTCGTGGTGTCACAGTAGATCCGCGCCCCCTTCAACCGTTTCGCCCTCGCGGTGATATACCCATGCTCGATCGAAATGTCAGCTCCTAATTTTGCCAACCCGGCCAAATGGAGGTTCACCGGCCGCGACCCGATCGCGCAGCCGCCGGGCAACGAGACCTTCGCCTCCCCCCACCGCGCGAGCAGCGGCCCCAACACCAGGACTGAAGCCCGCATGGTCTTTACCAGGTCATACGGCGCCTCGGTGGAATGGATCACATCCGCTTTAATGACCGCGCGGTTCGCCTCGTGGGATACTTGCGCCCCAAGAATGCCGAGGAGCTTTCCCATTGTCAGCACATCGACGACGCGGGGAACGTTCGTAATGACACATTCACCGCCGCCTAAGATGGTCGAGGCCAGAATAGGAAGAGCCGAGTTCTTCGCCCCGCTGATCCGGACTTCTCCGCGTAACCGATTTCCACCCGTAATGACAATCTCATCCATCGACGTCTTGCTTCCTATTCCACCCGCTGAGCCATGACCACCCGTTCAATCCCTGCCGCATCTTCGATAATCCGAAGCGCTGCATACCCGCCCATCTGTTCTGCCAACTGCCGGACTGTCGGGGCTTGGCCTGCACCCATTTCCATGACGAGCACCCCGCCTGGGAGGAGAAACTCCCGAGACTCACGCAGCAACCGCTCGTGAAATTCCGTTCCCTGCTCTCCCCCGACCAATGCCATCCGCGGCTCAAAGACCCGCACATCCGGCTCCAGACCAGCCCAATCAGACTCGGAAATGTAGGGAGGATTCGAGACAATGACGTCGACCGAGTCAGCTCCTTGCCGATCTCGGAGCGGCTCCAAGAGATCCCCCTCCAGCCATTCAATCCGGTCACGCACCGCATGTCTCGTTGCATTGCGCTGCGCAACTGCCAGCGCCTCAGGAGATCGGTCGATCGCGAGGATGCGCCGACCATTCAAACGAGCGGCCAATGTGATAGCCACACAGCCGGAGCCCGTTCCCACATCAACAATGGTGGCATCAGAGAGAGTTTGGACATGGTCGAGAACGTGATGAATCAGCAATTCCGTCTCAGGGCGGGGAATCAGCACGGCGGGACTGACAGAAAACTCAAGTCCGCAAAACTCTTGCGTGCCGAGCAGATATTGTAGCGGTTCGCGGGCTACTCGCCGCGCGACCAAGGACTCAACAGAGGCAAGAACATCGGGAGAAACCAACCGGTCCGCGTGACTTACCAACCGGTGACTTCGTACAGCCAGTGCGTGCTCCAACAGCCACATCGCCTCTTGCGCCCCGTTACTCACCCCGGCTTGGACCAAAGACTGCCGGGCCCACGCAACGAGGGCACCCACCGTCTTCAGCTCTGGCATGACAAGGGCCGCCATAGTCCCCTACACGTTAGCTGTGTCGATCTGCTGCTGTTGCGCTTTCAACGCCTGGACGAATTCATCCAGATCGCCTTCCATCACCAATTCAAGCTTGTGCAACGTCATGCCGACCCGATGGTCGGTGACACGATTCTGCGGAAAGTTGTACGTGCGGATCTTCTCGCTCCGCTCTCCGGTCCCAACCTGGGATTTTCTATTCTGGGCGATCTCTGCGTCGTGCTTTTCCCGCTCCGCCTCAACAATTCTCGCACGCAAGGTCCGCATGGCTTTCGTGCGATTCTTCAGTTGCGACCGTTCGTCCTGGCAACTCACCACCACCCCGGTGGGGATATGGGTAATGCGCACCGCGGATTTGGTCGTATTGACGCTCTGCCCGCCGGCGCCGGAGGAGCAAAAGGTATCGATTCGAAGATCTCCCGGATCGATCTTGACGTCGATTTCGTCGACTTCCGGCATGACCGCCACCGTAACGGTGGACGTGTGGATCCGGCCGGCTGCTTCCGTCACCGGCACACGCTGCACGCGGTGCACGCCGGCTTCGTACTTGAAATGGCTGTAGGCCCCCTTGCCCTCGATCAATGCCGTGATGTTCTTATACCCGCCTATGCCGGTTTCTGTGGCCTCGACGGTATCAACCTTGAACCCTTTCTGCTCTGCATACTTGCTGTAGAGGCGGAAGAGTTCTCCGGCGAATAAGGCGGCTTCATCGCCACCGGTCCCGGCCCGGATTTCCAATAACAGGCTCTTCTCATCCCGTGGATCTTTCGGGATCAAGAACTCTTTGGCCTGCTCTTCCATGGTCGCTTGCTGCCGCTGCAACTCATTCGTTTCATCCGCCGCCATCTTATGCATGTCACTACCGGCTGAGGGGTCAGCGAGAATCTGCGCCGCCTCTTCAAGCTGTCGAACGTTGCCGCGGTAGGTCTCAAACATCTGGGCCGCCGGTTCAAGATCCATCCGTTCTTTACTCAGCTTGTGCAGCTGACTCGGCTGGCTGACGACAGAGGGGTCCATGAGTTGATCGGTCAACTCTTGAAATCGCGATGCCACAGACTCCCATTTTTTGAGTAAGGCGGCTTCCATCGTTCTCTTTCCTCAGGCGCGGTCACACATCCCGGCCAGGCCATAAAAACAAAGAGACCCTGCTCCAAGGCGAAGCAGGGTCTCTTCTATGACACGTAGAGTGGCTACTTGTCCTTCTTCGCGTACTTCTTCTTAAACCGTTCGACCCGTCCTTCGGTATCGATAATTTTTTGTGTGCCGGTAAAGAACGGATGACAGGCACCGCAAATATCGACGCTGATTTCCCCGATGGTCGTGCGCGTCTTGAATGAGTTGCCACAAGCGCAATGGACCGTGGCTTCCCGATACATTGGATGAATACCCTTTTGCATGACCTACGACTCCTTGCCAAACATTCGCTCAGGTTCCTGGCCCCACGCCAGGAGCGGTACACTCTATCCGAACCACAGGGGTAGAAACAAGCGTCTCTTACCGATTCATGGATTGCAGGAATTCCTGGTTGGTTTTAGTCCCGCCAATTTTGTCCATCAGGAACTCCATCGCCTCCATCGTTCCCAACGGACTGAGGACCTTCCGCAAGATCCACATCTTGTTGAGCCGATCCTTATCCACCAGCAACTCTTCTTTTCTGGTTCCGGACTTGCTGATATCAATCGCCGGGAAGAGGCGCTTGTCGGCCAGGCGACGATCCAGATGGACTTCCATGTTGCCGGTTCCTTTGAACTCTTCGAAGATCACGTCATCCATGCGGCTGCCAGTATCAACAAGTGCGGAGGCCATAATCGTCAAACTCCCGCCATGTTCTATGTTACGGGCCGCACCGAAGAAGCGCTTGGGCCGCTGCAGCGCGTTTGAATCGAGACCTCCGGACAGCACCTTACCGCTCGGCGGGGCGATGGTATTGTAGGCACGTGCCAGACGCGTAATGCTGTCCAGGAGAATCACCACGTCTTTCTTGTGCTCGACCAGCCGCTTGGCCTTCTCCAGCACCATTTCAGCAACCTGAGCATGGCGCTGTGCCGGCTCATCGAACGTCGAACTGATGACTTCCGCCTTGACCTGCCGCTGCCAGTCGGTGACTTCTTCCGGCCGCTCATCGATCAACAAAACGATCAACGTGACTTCTTTGTGATTCTTCAGGATGGCCCGCGCGAGGGCCTGGAGCAACATCGTCTTACCGGTGCGGGGAGCGGCCACGATCAATCCGCGCTGGCCCTTGCCGATCGGAGTCGTCAAATCCATCACGCGAGTGCAGTACTCTTCGCGATCAAATTCCAGATTGAGCCGTTCTTCAGGGTAGAGGGGCGTCAGGTTGTCAAAAAGGATCTTATCCCGTGAGACTTCCGGATCTTCGTAGTTGACCTTCTCGACTTTGAGCAGGGCAAAGTAGCGCTCGCTCTCCTTGGGGGGCCTGATCTGCCCTGAGACGGTGTCACCGGTGCGCAGGTTGAACCGGCGAATCTGTGACGGCGAAATATAGATATCGTCGGGACCCGGGAGATAGTTGGAGTCCGGAGCGCGCAGAAAGCCAAAGCCGTCAGGAAGAGTCTCCAAGACGCCTTCGCCGTAGACGACGCCGTTCTTTTCTGTCTGGCCTTGGAGAATAGCGAAAATCAGTTCCTGCTTTCGCAGGTTGGCCGAGCCTTCGATCTTGAGGTCACGCGCCACCTCGTTCAGATCGGCTATGGATTTCTGCTTCAACTCCGCCAAATACATGACCTCTCCCTTAGCAGCTTGCATAGCACTCCTATCGAGCCATCGGCTCTGTTGTCATGAACAAGAACTCACTGGATTGATTGACCATTCGTCGGAACAGATATGTGTTTGTGTTTGAATCAGCGATATCGTAGTTTTTGGAGAGGACGATTCGTACGATGCCTTCGCTACGCACGTTATCTTAGTTATGAAGATTCAGCCCCGAGTCTCCGAAACGTCTGAGAGATTGACCGTGATCAATGGATGTTATTGGCGTTAGCCTTCTACTTCGATACTGACCAACTCAGTGTGGTTTCGATTCGAGAAAGATTCCGGAGGTTGAAATTACG
Source organism: Nitrospira sp. (assembly GCA_024998645.1). Lineage (GTDB taxonomy): Bacteria > Nitrospirota > Nitrospiria > Nitrospirales > Nitrospiraceae > Nitrospira_D. Next base: position 10,798 of record JACOEJ010000073.1, on the reverse strand, counting down.
TGGAGAGCGATTCGCATCAAATGTGAATGCTACAGCGGATGATACGCATGGCTCTCTCCATTGTCAACAGAACAAAACATTTTTCTCCCTCTTCCGGCAGCCCCCTAAATTCCCGCCTCCCATTGAATCGGGAAAAGGGCTGTGATACACAGCCTCAAGGAGTACCGACTACCATGGCTGATGATCGAGATGAAGACAGTCCGGGACGAGTATTTTCGCTATTTGAAGCGAATCAACTCATTCCGCAGCTCCAGACTCACCTGGAGACCGTCAAACAATTCAAGTCCGTCCTCGTTCAGACTCGCGACGAGGTCCGAAAGGCCGCAGAGCAAGCGCTCTATGGGGGCGGAACTCCTGTGGGAACCCAATACGTGATCAGCCTGCAAACGATTAGCTCCAACCTTCACGCCATCCATGAATTGGGCGTCCACGTGAAAGATATCGATCTAGGCCTGTGCGACTTTCCTCACGCCCGTGACGGGCGAATAGTCTATCTCTGCTGGAAGCTTGGCGAAACCGAAGTCCGTTGGTGGCATGAAGTGACACACGGCTACAAAGACCGGTGCCCCCTTGAAGGCCCTGCCTAGGCCTCGTTCATACCAAAATCAGTGAACCTGACCTACTCGCGAGGGAAAATCTACGATGAAATTTGTGATTCTTGGTTACGACGGCCCTGAAGGAGAAGCGAAACGGAAAATCCACCGCCCAGCCCATCTCGCCAATCTTGAGCCATTAGCGCAACAAGGCCGCGTCGTTCTTGCAGGTCCACTCACAGATAAGACCGGCAGTTTGATGGTACTGGAATTCACGTCACAGGCTGAGGCCGAGCAATTCGCCAATCAGGATCCTTATATGGTGAATGGCGTCTTTGAGCGGGTTGAAATTCACCCGTTTATGCAAGTATTACCCAAATAATTTCAGCACTTCCGTACTTCTCGATATTTCACAATCATTCTTCCTCGCTCCGACTAAGATCCAAGTAGCAGCCCATACCTTGGGTGCATTGTCCGGCCAGATGTCGCGCGGTATAGTTGCACTATGAATCGCGCGAGTCTGCTGCCGCTCACACGTGTCACCCTGCTGTTATCTATCCTCTTACTCGTTGCCACTGAGGCCACCGCAACCGAAACCTCGGTTGTGGCCGAAGGTCAATATGTCATGGCTGACGGCGACACGTTGGCTATGGCGGAAGACAAGGTCCTGCAACGTGCCCAACGCAAAGCTGTTGAGGAGGCCGGTATCTATCTCGAATCAACTTTCCACGATTACGAATCGGTTCGTAACGGAAAGAGCACGCAAGTCAGCTCCCTAGAGATTCGAACACTCGCTGCGGCCATTACCAAGACGGACGTGCTGGAATCTCGGCGCAGCTTTGAGCACGATCGACCGGTTTTTACCATTCGCATTCGAGCCGTTGTGAATTTGGATCATCTCCAAGAGGCTGTTCGTCGATGGCGATCCGAAGAACAATTAGCCGCACATTTCAGACAATTACAAAAGGAAAACGCCGAGCTCAAGGCACAGCTCCGCGAGACACATACACCGCCGTCAGGCGTGCGCACACTTGCAATCGAGCCACCAGGACGCACGGGACCGCAGGGACAGGCACGCCATCTCCTGGAGACTGCCCTCCACTCACACAACCTTCGTCAGAAAATCGACCTGACGTCACAAGCCGCAACGCTGGATCCCCAGTTCGTAGATCCGTTGATTGTCAGGGGACAGACCTATCTAAAGTTGGCTTCTCTGGCCTTTTCCAACAAATCTCTCCCGAGTGAATATTCTGAGTATATCGACTGTGCCCGAATGGATTTTGACCGCGCCCTCCTTTTGGACGCAAGAAATCCATGGGCACTCCTTGGACAAGGAGATGTGAGTACGTGGCTGAATCAACCCGAAGGGGCCGAAAATGCTTACACGCAGGCCCTGGAGATCGATCCGTTTTTCGACATCGCCCGCCAGCGACTCATTCGCGTGACTACTTCTCAGGCTCGCAAACTGGTGTCTACTAAACAATGGGGGCCTGCGATGACGACCCTCAATCGGATTCTCAACTCATCGGTCTCTGAGAGCTGGATCCCGTCTCAAAAAGAGGCCTACCTCCTCCGAGGCGAACTCCATCAAAAACTGAATCAGTCTGCACAAGCTATTGATGATTTAAGCGTCGTCATCAACATAGACCCTACCCACGTCCAGGCTCTTTTGATGCGAGGCAAACTCTACCAGGAACAACAACAAGGTCGTCTCGCCAAAGAGGACTTTGAGCAGGCCTGTATCCTCGGCGCTCCAGCCGCCTGTGAACAGCTCCCCTGACGCATCAATAGAACACAAGAACACAGCAACTAATACATTTTGACGAGGGGCCATTCAGATCAGAATCAGCCAGATCGTGTTTGACAAGGAAAAAGTCGGCCCCCTATAATATCGGCCAATTTGGAGTCAGAATCACACGTCCGAGCACACAGTCGATAGTCCCTAAAGGCCTAATCTAACTCTGCCTTTATAGCCCAAAAGCTCCGGGAGGTGGGCCTTCTGTGAGGTTGCAGAAGGTGTGGAGAAAAGCTTAGAGTGTTGACAGGATTCAAGAGTCAGAACTGAGTCGTTGCTGAGGACCTTCACCCTTTTGCCCGGAGAGTAAGGCGTAATGAGTCAATACCGCGTGCTTCCAGGACCAGAACACTTTCTGCCCCCCGCTGCCGCCAGTATGGGCATTCGGTTACCGAACCCGGGCGAAGCCCACATCAATGGTGTCATTGTCTCAGAAGAAAAGGCCTATGAAGAAGCTGCCAAGCAATTCTTGATGGCCAAAGTGCCGACTCTCTTCCCTGGCCCCCTGGTGCTCTGGGCTTGGAATGAAAAGGCTGCCAAGAAGGCCACGGCAATCCGCCATCTGTACAACACCCTGAAGGAATGTGTGCAGCCAGGCCAAAAGCCCATGCTGATTCCCATGCCGGACTATCGCCCCAAGTACCCCAAGATCAATCCCGAAGTTGAAATCAATCCCAACCATCCGAATCTGACAATCTGGCACAACAAGATTGATTGCTGCATGTTCATCGGTGTGCACTGCCACCAGGCGAACCTGTCGCTCAAGATTATTCGGGGCGGGACCTCATGCTACACGATTGCAATGTGTGCTCAGGCCGGCCATGAAGATGCAATGCTCTCATTCCGTGATGCATCCGTCGAAAAAATCATGACCCTGGCAGACTGGGTGAGAAAGTTGAAAGGGACAGTCCAACCACGGCTGACATCAGCCAAGAGCGGGGCGTCAAACTAAACCGTTTGAAACTCCCTGTGCAGTGAAAGGAGGCTAGGTCCATGGCAGAGAATAAATCCCTCATCGGGACAAAAAATAAAAAAGGGCAGACCTTCACCGATACCTGGACAATGATGAACGACGCCCCTCGTACCCCGTCGTTCTATACAGGTAGCGAAGTCATTAAGGAAGCGTTGCGACGCGCCAGTTGCGACGTCATGATTGCCTATCCGATCACCCCGCAGAGTGAAGCGGCGGCGTTGATCGGCGAATTGTTCGCAGAAGGCTACATCGGTGACTACTTCCGCGGTGAGAGTGAGTTTGCCGTCATGTCCCAGTGTGCTGGCGCCGCATTCGGTGGTGCTCGCGTCTTTACGACAACCGCAGGCCCCGGCACGATGCGCGCCATGGAAAACTTCCCCATGTGGTCCGGCGCACGGTTGCCGATTCAGATGATCGTCACGTGCCGCGGCATCAACTCGCCGCTCTCCATTCAACCGGATACACTCGAAATCGCGTACCTGTTGAATACCGGGATGCTTGTCTGGCATGCGGAAACCGCACAGGACTTCTTCGACTGGATTCTCAAGGGCTACATGGTATCGGAAGAGCCGGACGTGCACTTACCTCTCGCGCTTTGCTGCGACGGGTTCTTTGTGACACACACGAAGGACGTCGTAAATCTGACGCCGGCCGACATGTGCTTACCGCCCTACGACCCGTACCGCTCACCGGTCCCCTGCATGGACATGGAATGTCCGCCGGTCCGGATGATGCGCGATCCCTTCGTCATGAAGAGCAATTACATCAGCTACGCCACACATGCCAGCTGGCAGCAGGAAATCTGGGCTGCGATTGAACGCTCAAGAAAACATACCATCAAGTGGATCAACGGATTGGTCGATACCGAGAATACCGATGCCGAGATCATGATCGTGGCCTCTGGGACAGCCGTCTCACAGGGACGCGAAGCCATCCGACTGTTAGAGGACGAAGGCATCCGCTGCGGACTTGTGAAAGTAAAGTCTTTACGCCCCTGGCCGGAAGAGGAAATTCGGGAAGCCACGAAAAACGCGAAGCATATCTTCGTGCCGGAGTTTAACGTCACCGGATGGCTTGCGAAAGAAATCAAGGCGACAATTCCCAATCACCATAGGGTCCATGCCGGTCCGCGTGTGTGCGGAGGCATGACGATGCCGCCGGAAATCATCGTTCAGGAAATCAAAACCGTCCTCGGGATGAAGACCGTCTCCCTGGCTGGTCGTGGGAGCTGAACAACTTAATAACGAACGGGCAAGCGACCTAATATTGAACGAGACCCCTTGGAGGAGGCATATATGAGTAAAGAACGTATTCAAATTTCAGAAGCCCTCTACGACATCATGCCGTCCGATTATCAGGACCTGGTAAAGAGCGCGACCTACGGCAAGGAAGATCGTGGCTGGAAAGATATCGGTAACAGCAAGGAACTCATCGAGCAGCACTCACTCTGCGCCGGCTGCCCGGAGTCTATGGCGTTCCGCTATATCCTGGCCTCACTCCCCAATCCGGAAGACACCGTGATGGTCGGTTCAACCGGTTGCACCAGCTTGGTGTTCCCGATGGTGGCTGTCCATAACATTCACTCCCTCTTCGGCAACCAGAACGCCATCGCGTCCGGGTTGAAGCGCGCCCTGAGTGTCCGCTTTCCAGGCCGGACAAAGGACGTCGTGGTCCTCGCCGGTGACGGTGCAACCGTTGACATCGGCCTCGACATGACCCTTCAAGCCTGGTTCCGCCAGGAAAAGTTCACCACGATCTGCTTCGACAACGAACTCTATGCTAACACGGGCGGCCAGGAGAGCGGACTGATGCAGAAGGGCTTCGTCGCCAAGATGGCTCCGGTCGGCAAGCTGTTCGACAAGGTCCGGTTGCCCGAGATTGCCCGCGAATCCGGCTGTCACTACGTGGTGAATTGCACCGTCAGCAAGCCCTCACTGGTTGAGAAAGTCATTCGTAATGCGGTGCACATCGCTCGCGAAATCGGCCCGACCTACTTGCAGCTCTATACGCCCTGCATTCTGGAAATCGGGAAGAACAGCATGGAAGGCCTTCAGGAGATGCGTGACTCCGAAAAGCCGACCGAGCGGTTTGCGTACAAGGAATACGTCAGCGAGCCGGCCAAGCAATTGCTGGCCGAACTGGCAGCAAAGGATAAAGAACGGAAAGCGGCCGCCAAGCAATTGGCCGGGCAAGCCTAACGAAACCGGAGGTTGTCCATGATTAAGAAGAGACTCAATATCCGGATGTCAGGTTTAGGCGGACAGGGCGCGGTCACCGCGGCCCATGTCTTGGCCATGGCCGCAAACCGGGATGGAAAGTTTTCGATCTCCAATCCATTCTTTGGAGCGGAGAAGCGGATGGCTCCGGCGGAGAGTTATTGCCGCATCGGGATCGAACGGATCTATGACCGTGGTGAATTGGTGTTCCCGGACGTGATTCAGGTATTTCACCCTCAGGTCATTACGATGGGCAAGAGCTATACGATGCCATTCTATTCCGGCGTGAAGGAAGGCGGCGTCGTGGTTATTAACTCCGCTCAGCCCCTTCTGTCAGAAGAAGACATTCAGCGGCTCAAAGATTTGAACGTCGCCCTGTTTTATATCGCCGGGACTGAGCTCGCCATCGAAGTCGCTGGCACCGAGCTGTCCACGAACATGGCCATGATCGGGTCTGTGGCAGGCATTACCAAGTGCGTCTCGATGGAAGCCTTGGATGGTGCGCTTCAGGAGCGGTTTGGAAAGAAATTCGTCGCCTCCGGTGGTACGGCATCACTGGATGAAGCGATCAAGAAGAAGTTCGCCAAGAAAGAAATGCTGCTTGCCAAGAATCTGGCCACTGTCAAGGCCGCGTATGAGATCGCCAGCGAATGGGCGGATAAGAACAAGATCGAGTTACGAGTCGGCAATCCTGCCGTAGCCGCGTAAGAGAAGGAACTACGTCGCATGTATAACGTAGCGCAAGTCATCGATGAGAAATGCACTGCCAAGAAGGGCTGTCGCCTCTGTATCATGTATTGCCCGGAAGCCAACTGTCTGGACCTGAACTCCAGCAAGATGGTCGCCGAGGTCAATATTGATCGCTGCAAGGGGTGCGAACTGTGCGTAGTCGTTTGCGACGCCGCAAAACACAATGCGATTGAGATGCAGGCCGTGAGCGCCACCGGTCAGCTGATGGCGAAAAAAGGCGAGTCCGCAGCTCTGGGACAAGCCTACCAAGGCTAATCCATTACGATGCGAATAACGGGAAACCCCATGGCGTCCGCGCTATGGGGTTTTTTGTTGAGAGAAGAGGGACCCCATGGACACTGAAGACAACGTCATCAATGAGCTCCTCGCAGAGATCTCCGGCTTGATCACGCAATACCCCAAGGCGATCGAGCGGCGCGCGGCGCAAATCCAAGCCTCTGGGAAAGATCCTGAACTCGTCGATAAGCTCGTGAAAGCGGCCGATACGATGCGGGATAGCGGGAATCTCTATCTGACCTGGGCGAAACACTATGCCGCGTTGGCCGACGGCAATACGGATGCCTCTTCCGACGAAGATGAAACCGAGGACTTTGACGTCTAAAAAAGACTCCCCCTCCGCAAGAAGTTTTGCTAGAATGGGCTTCGCTTCCTTTGAACGCTACGTTCCCCGGTAGCTCAGTTGGTAGAGCAGCCGGCTGTTAACCGGCTGGTCGCAGGTTCGAGTCCTGCCCGGGGAGCCAAAATATAAAGAGGGCTGACGGCAAGATGCCGTCAGCCCTCTTTTCGTTTCAGCTGTCGTTCGATTATGCCGCCAGACTCGATGCCCGTTGATTGAACGCGCGTGCGGCGATACCACTTTTCAGAACAATCTCGCAAATATGATCCAACCGCTCGATATGCTCATAGGCAGCCCATGGATCCACGGCCACAGCGCAGACTCCGTGATTTGCCTGCCCAACGATGTCGAATTCGAGCGCCCCATCCTTCTGCAGCCCAAAACATTCAGCCGTGGCATCAGCCAGATCGCGAGAAAGCGCCGGCAAGGCTGGAACGGTCCGACCGACCCTGGTATAGCGTGAGATCTCCGGAAACTCAGCGCTCATGGCCTGTAAGTCCACTCCTGCATAGATCGCCGATACAATGTGGGTCGCATGCACGTGGACCACAGTCCGTGTTTTTTTGGAGTCCCGTTGCAAATTCCAATGCATCCAGAGTTCGCCGGACGGTTGCTGTCCATCCCGAACTTTTGGAATCAGTCGATTCGTCACCGGGTCGCTCACAATCTCCAGTCGAACCACATGCTCCGGATGAACGATCGTCTTTCGCCATCCGGAAGGCGTGATGTACAGATACTTCCCTTCCCGTTTCCGCATACTGATATTGCCGTCTCTGGTCGTAATCCACCCGCGCTCATACACCCGCCTCATTACGTCGCCGATTGCTGTTAACATACCAACTCCCTTCTGCAAACTCCCATGTCCCGTTATCGGTCAATGGGAGTCTCCGCTTGAGGGCTGCAAGTGAGTCACATCTGTTGAACTTTCGATATACGATCCAGGCCGGATATTGTTTATGATATGGCCAGATGAACCGCACACACCACTTTGCTCCGCCAGCCATACTCCGGAACGCGCATCTCATGACCCTTGCACCACGATACTGGCCAAGAGATCTCTCTCTGAGACAGATCCCTCAGCACAAACGTCTTTTTACCACTGAACCGGGAACCCAGCTCCTCGGAATCTGTCACTGGCAGCCACACCTCTCTAACTCCCCCACGCTCATTCTTGTTCACGGGCTGGAGGGCTGTGCGGACTCGCATTACATGCGTGGAATTGCGGCGAAAGCCTACCGACGTGGATTCAATGTCGTGCGAATGAACCAACGCACCTGCGGCGGCACCGAGCACCTCACGCCGACACTCTATAACAGCGGACTGAGCAGCGATTATCGCGAGATTGTCAGAGAACTGGCATCGGTTGACCGTCTGACGCACATCTGGCTGGTGGGCTATTCAATGGGCGGCAATCTGGTGCTGAAGGCAACCGGTGAAATGGGAGGAGCTGTGCCCGCCCTTGCAGGAGCCGTCGCCGTATGCCCAAACATCGATCCGACCCAATGCGTAGCGGCCTTGGAGCAACCACGAAACTGGATCTATCACCAGCACTTCCTGTCACGGCTCAAGGCGCGCATGAAACGGAAGGCCGAACTCTTTCCCGGCAAGTGGGACCTGGGGACAATGCGCTCGATGAAGACCATCAGTCAGTTCGACGACTACTACACCGCCCGCGATGGGGGCTATCGGGATGGCGCAGACTACTACGATCGCGCGGGGGCCCGTCACGTGCTTAGCCGGATTGCTGTCCCGACATTGATCATCACCGCCCAGGACGATCCGTTTATTCCCTATTCTCTATTCACCCGTCCTGAACTCATCGAGAACCAAAGCATCACCCTGCTGGCGCCTCGCCATGGCGGACATTGCGGGTTCTTCAGCTTGAGCCAAACCGATGAAGACTCCTACTGGGCGGAAAACAGAATTATCGAGTTTGTAAGTCGCACGCGGTAACTGATGTGGCGGCCCCGACCAAGAGGCCGTCACCGGGGACGTATCGGCTAAGCGGCTTTCTTCAATCGACGGGGAATAGTCGCAGCGACCAGCGGAGCACAGGTTCTGACCCAGGTCACAATGAGCCACGCAATGGCTGCCACGATGCCCACGATAAACATCCAGTTATAGATTCCCTTGGCGAATTTATTCAGAAACGGGCCACCCACCAGCAACAGGACCCCGTAGGCCAGAATCACCGTGGCCAGCGTCGTCACCGGAAGAATCAACGCCCGATAGGGCGACAGCCATTTCCAGTCCTCGGGAGGATCTCCCGCTAACTGGCGAGCGCCGAGCAAGGCGAGTGCGATCGTGCAACCATAACCAAGAAACTGGACCAGATCTGAAGCGGCTAATTTCCCCACCGCCGTCTCGCGAAAGAGCGGAACTTGTCCGAGGATCAGGGCGAACGCGCACGAGAGTATCATCGCCACACCGTATTGCATCAGCCACGCCCGTGCTTTCATCGTGCACCTCCTGCCGGTATCGGGAAGAATCGCCCGAGCCCTGACAAGCATACCACCACGCCGATGGTTTCATAGAATCAACGTGTTATGCGACACAGTCGCCGGATGAGAGAGCGACCAATCAAGCAGATTGAAGGTAGGTGCGAATATCCTGAACATAGGTTTTGAATGGATCGGGCATGGGGAACGGTGTACGCCCGTCGATCTGAATGATCGACCAATTGATGACATAGGCCGGAAAGAACTGCTGGCCCTGAGCCTGATCATCAAGCGCCTCGGCCGGACCGGCCGCTAATAAATGTCGAATCAGCTCTCCCCGGCCGAATGCGCGCGTGTTGCGTGGAGGATGTTCCATCGCGAGGGCAATCGCCTTGTCCGTCGTCATGCGAGACACCCGCCCCTCTTCGAGCAGCCCGAAATAGAGGCCGCGATCCGCCCGCAAATTATGATATTCGAGATCGAGACTCTTGAGCGCCGGATCCTGCCACTCCAACTGTTCGGCCTCACGAAAGGATTCGAGCAGCCACAATTTGGAGGCCCAGTCGACGCGCCCGACCAGCTTGGCATAGTCGCCGCGCAAATCCGTCAGGACTGATTCCCACTGCTCGAGCACCCAGTCCGTTTCCTCATCCTGCCCGGCGTAGGCCTCTCGTGCCGCCGCGAGAAATTGCTCTTGAATATCGATCGCTGAAATCGTCTTGCCTGATTGCAACCGCACGATCCATTGGCGCTCTTGATCTTGCGAGATCTCCTGCAGTGTTTCGACCGGCTCATCGAGCTCCACGCCGGCTGGCGCCTTCCCCTCTTCGATCAACTGCAACACCAATCCCGTCGTGCCCATTTTGAGCGCCGTGGCGACCTCGGCCATGTTTGAGTCGCCGAGGAGCAGATGGATGCGCCGGTATTGATTGGGATCCGCCAACGGCTCGTCCCGCGTGTTCACAATCGCGCGGTTCTGCTGCACCCACTCGAAAAAATCGTTGACGATATGATCGGCCCGCTGCGAAATCTGGAACGGCATCAACGTCTGGGAGGAACGTTGTCGAAGCGCTCCACGCGGCACGATCAAGCGATCCACCTGAATCCAGGCATCCTGCGGATTGGCCGCCCCGATACGGCCGGAACCGGTGAAAATCTGTCTGGTAACCAGGAAGGTGACGAGAGGACTCAACCCTCTCCGGCTGAAGGGAAACCGGCGAGTGACCAGATAGTTCTCGTGCGATCCAAACGTCGCGTCGGTCTCATGGTCAATATTGTTTTTGATGAGCGAAATGGTCTCGCCAAAACCCAAGGCCTCAATCGCCTCCTGTAACAATTGATCCCCGGCCCGATCGACCGCGACAAGATCCACGAGCGACTGGCATTCGGGCGAGGCATATTCGAGGTGCCCCATGTCGAGATACATCCGGCCGGCATTGGTGAGAAAGCCCCCGTTCCCCGGAGGCTCATCGTGCCC
>JACOEJ010000072.1 GCA_024998645.1 Nitrospira sp. | reverse complement strand
CAAACGCCCGGCACGGCTGACATCAACGCGCGAGCCTTTTCGTTTGAACCCCATAAAAATCCGGCCTCCTGCTTTGGAAGCATACCAAGCAGCCGGACAACTCCAAAGGAAATTACTGAATAGCGCTAGAGCTTGTCGCTGGCGAGTGAGCGGATCTCTTCCATCCGCTTCCGGTTGACGCCGAGATCGCCATAACCGGTGCGTGAGGCGGAGCGGAAATGGATGGTCTTGGTCTCGTCGTCGAGGAGAAACTCCACATCATCGACAAAGCGGAGCAGCAGGCTGGTGAATTCGTAGTGCAGGTAGGACTCGTCTTCTTCGACAAGCCTGGTGCGGGGGATGGCCTGAACAATGGCCTTTAACGATTCCTTCGCCTCGGCCTTCGACTTGCGGTAACGAAACGGCGCAATGGCATGGCTCTCATCCGTGGCTTGGGTAGAAACGCAGTTAGGACTTGAGGGGCAGGGAGGAAGAGCTCGAGTACTCATGACATGCTGACTCTACGCTCTTGAGAAACCTCTCGCAACCGGATCTCGACGATAAGCACAGCATTCGGAGAAACTACATTCTGGACGCCCTTCTCGGCCTGCCGGCCTTCTCCGTTCCGTTCTTCCAGTAACTTGAGTCCGCTCAGGCGCTTCTTCAGTACGCAAGAGTCCTCAAAGCAGTCGGCTGTTCGTTCCGTTGCTCGACCCGGACCGATACCCGCCCGACAATACGGCCATCCTCGGTTTCGACGTCCACGCGCCAGTCGCCGGGATCGAGACGCTGTTTGAAGGTGTAGGCCCGATAGCCGCCTTCGCGGCCGCCTGAGATCTTGATGGGGATCTTGTCGGCATGGGTAAAGAGCTTGCTGCTGTTCGAACGGAAATACCAATGGTGATAGACCGTCGTGTCCAGCGACACCGGCGCAAACACGGCGGTGAAGCAGTAGATTGGCTCATCGGCGGGAAAGGGATTCTCTGACCGTTTCCAGACTTCGTACCATTTCCGATCATAGGTCAGGAGAAACTGATCCCCCTGCCGCTGCACTTCGCGATAGATGCCGCCGAACTTCATCGAGAGCGGCACCGGCGGAATCCAATTCATAAAGTAGAAACCAACCAGCAGAGCGATAAGCCCGAACGCCGGAGCCGTGACGCCGACCGCCTCGCGCTTAGAGCGATCCGGATTGTTGCGATAGATCAAATGCACGACCCGAAGGGTGACCAGCGCGGTCAATCCGGCGCCCGCGAGAAACACGACCATGTTCATCAGCCCGGTCATGACCGGGAGAAAGAACGTGAAGAAGGCGAAACAGACCAGCGCATAGAGGCTGATCAACAGACGCAAGCTCGACAGCCGGTCGCGCAGAAACTCGTTCCCGACCAGCAACAGAATCAAGAGGGCAAAGAAAATCGCGCTGCTTGTCAGGGTCGCGCTGCGGGAATAGAAGATCGCATAGGCGCTGAACAGCCCGCCCAAAAGAAACTGCACTGCCATCGGGTAATAGGGCCTGGCATGAAGCACCCACCGGCTGAACGGCGAGAGTACGGCCAGGTGCTCCCGATCCGGCGGCGGCTCGATTCCCAACCGGCCGGTCAGCACGATGAGGACGCCCAGCAGCAACAAATAGATCAACAGCAACAGATTGTCCTGCAGCCGGTCGATGCGCGTGAGCGTGAGAGTATCGTACGAAACGCCGGAGAGAAAAAACACCGCCGGCATGAAGGGCTTGGTGAGGAGAGATTGGACTTTCGCGAGCGAGCTCATGCCAACACTGTGCGAAATCCGAATGGTTTCTTCAATGAAATTCTAGAATCGGAAGCCCGCCATTCATCAGACAAACGCGGGCAAGGGAGCATAGCTTAGCGGATGACCGATCAACCGCTCCAACCACGGCCCCATGGCCTCTTCCTTGAGCGGAGCCCGGTTCAGGCGGGCCTCGATCTGGAATTGCCCGTTCAACCCGACGATACCGATGATCGCCGAGACGTCTTCCCCTTCGGGCAAGACCGCCTGAGTTTGGAATTCACAGAGCGTGGCATAGAGGCGACCCTCCGGCTGGATTGCCTCCAAGACCTCCGGCAACTCATCCAGGGGACAGTGGACCGAACAGCGATAGCCAAAGCGGGCGCCCGGCTCAATGGCCGAGAAATCGGTCAGCGCCTCTTCAGAAAATCCCGTCAGGTAGGCCCGCACGCCGGCCGGTTCCTGCGCAAACGTGGCCGCCAGCTTGCTGGCCGGCACGAGGAACTCAAAGGAGTCGGTCGTGTTGTACTCGAATTGGCAGGGACCAAACGCGTCAGGCCAGGAACAGAAGAACGGAGTCGTCGGATCGGCCGGGCGCAGAATGACTTGTTCCTTCTCGATGAGCGTTTCGATGGGCAGTTCCAGAATCGTGATGGCGTCGAGAAAGGCCGCCCGCCGTTCGTCCAGCCATTCCGTGCGGTCGCCATCCGCGCGCGTTTCCCCCGGCGTGATCACTTCTGTCGTCTGCAGGCGGACGCGCAGGAAAGAATGCGCATGCCGGAACCCGAGCCAGAACATACTGCGTTGTTCATGCCGCCGCAACGGTTCGCGAATCCGCCAGGGGTGGCTCACCGAACAATAGGTGCCAACATCCTGATAGCGTTGGAAAACGGTGTGGTAGGCGCCGGCCAGCAGGAAGAAATCGCCCCGCCAGCCCTCGCGCACGTGCACAAGCGTGACGTCTTCCGTGGCCCAGGGGTCGAGCTGATCGAATTCCTCGGGCGCGGACACGGTCCATTCCTCGACATAGCAAATCACGTCCTGCGCAGGCACCGCCGGCTTGAGACCCAACGCAGCCAGCCGCTCTCCGACCGCCAGGACCTGGCTGAACGTCAGCGGAGTCGTTGTTTCCCAGCGCCGCTCACGCACTGTACGGAGTCTCCCTCGCCACCGCCGCGCTTAGTGGGCCGGTCGTAATGCCCGGTCTGCCACCATCGTGTCCGCAATGAACCGGTCGATGCCGTCTTTCAAGGTCGCCGCCAACAATTCCTGCACATCTTCCTCGGCAAACCAGAAGACCGTAGTCCGTTGCGCGCCCTCGACGCTTCGAATCGTCGTGCTGCTATCGCTCACATTCCGCGCTTGAATACTGAACTTGTTGCTGGCGTTGATCACGGTCGAAAACACCCGGCTCTTGGCCGTTGCCGAGAATTCAGATACCTGGCCACTGATAATAATGTCGGCATCCGGCGCATCCGCACTCCGGCCGACTTGCACTTTCCAGGGGCGTCCCCGCCAGCCGCGATTCTTCAGACGATCCGCCAGGGCCTGGGCAATTACTTCTCCCGGACGTTCTCCCGCTACATTGAATACCGTCGTGCCGCCCCAGAGATGCGTCCGCTGTCCCACCCGCGTCTTATCATCACGGCGATCTTCAAACGGTTCGATCACAATCTTGACCGGCTCTTGTTCGGGAGACGGAGCGGCAGCCGTCGGCGTCCGGACGTCGAGATAGCGCGTCTCTCCCTTCCCCACACATCCGGCCATCACGGCCATGACTCCAACCAGACTCATTCCCACCACCTGTCGCAGTATCATTGATTTCACGGACGCCTCCTCACGCTAAACATATGTTGCGCCGACGCTGGCCCAGTCTACCCAAGTTGGCATCCGGAGACAATTCCCGGAGCACCGGGCCGTCAAGCTGTCACAATTGGCAGCATCGACCGAAAGGTCTCCCGGCTCAGCTCCGGAAGCAATCCGGCTTGCAGCCGGGGATCAGTCATCGGAACGAATCGCACAATTTTAATGAACCGGCGCTCGGCCAGCACCGACGCGATCTGGGCCTTGCGATCGTGCGTGATCGGCAGGGTATAGCCTTCCCCCCGCTTCCACTCCCACAACGTCGGGGCCAGCGACAGTTCCAATTCCTGCCCGGCCACTTGATGAAACCGGTCGACAATATGCTTCTTATACTGCTTGATGCTGTCCCCCTCGAGAATCAACGCGCAAACCAGATGATGGCCCCACCAGAACAGCGTCCGGAAGGTGAACTTGCTGCCCCCATCGAAATGTTTAGGATAATCGAGATACTGGTAGGGAAAGAATTCGAGATGTTCGCCTTTCACAAACTGATGCGCGCGAGAATTGAACCCCGGCGGCGCTATCAGGCTGATCTGGCCTAACTCTTCCGTCAGTCCTGCATAGGTCGCATCAAGCTGGGCCCGCACTTTGGCCGAGATCCGCTCTTTCTTGCGAAAGAATTGCGCATCGGCCACAAGAGCGGCCTCTTCATCGGTCAACGAGAGCGGGAGAGTCATGCGTAGAGATCACGGCGGAGCAGGTGAATGATGACGGGTTATTTCTGACGCATTTCAAACTGGGAAACCGCCAGAGCATAGTGGCACCGGCAGTCGGCGCAACGGATCAGCACGCGGTCTTCAAAGACATCCATCTCACGCAGCGACAACGCCGGGCGATGGCCGGCAATACAACTCGCCAGCTGCGTCAGCCCCTCAGGCTCACCGGCCACAGGCGGAACCGAGGCATCACTCTGACTTTGCGCGGCCGACGCCTGGGCGACGACAGAGTCACACTGCAAATGATGCGCGGACCGGCAGGAGCTACACAGCAACACTACTGTGCGATCATCGGCAATCCGTTTTACTGTCAGGCATAACGGATGGACCGACCAACATTGCTGCAGAAAAGCACCGCTTCGAATGACCTGGGCCATTGTCTATCCTCTGCCGAACACGCCTGCTACAGCTTCCACAAAGCCACCATCACGAGCACACCGACCAGATAGGGGATCACGCAGGAATAGAGCAGCACGGATTTCGCCCGCTCCGGAGAAACCTGGCGCGCGAGCTGTTCCTTGTAGACGAACTCGTAAGAAAGGATCAGCACGGTCAATGTCAGCGCCAGCGTACGGCTCGTCCGCGGCCAGGTATATGCCCCGCTAATGACGAAATTGGCTGTAAAGAACCCGGCGAAAACTAAGACCAGCGGGGCCAGTGCCAACCGGATCGCTTCAGAGAAGAAGGTATGCCACTCGATACGGGAAGGAGCTTGATTGGACGGAGAGTTGGAGGTCACGACCCGACGGCAGCCGGGGTCTCATCCTTCGTGGGCGAAGGAGAGGGGGTGCCCTCTTGAGCCGCGCGGCAAGTCTTACACACGCGCGGGCGGGCTTTCAGAAACGATACTTTGCCGCTGGCGAGACAGCTGTAATGGACAAATTCATCGCAGAGGGCGCAACGGGACCAGCCGCCGGTAAAGAAGGTCTTGTTCCGATAGAGACCTTCATTGCACACCTTGCAGTTCCGGGGTTCAATCCCCAGCAGCATGGGCTCCCAATCTCCGCCGCCCTTTCGAATACTCATAGGGGACGAGTATAGCGAAGCGGCCGGAGAGATTACAAGCGGCCAGCGGCTCGGAGTTCGCACCACCCGAGGCACAATCGGGGAACTGATCAGGACGAGACCCGGATCTCCTCGACATCCAAGCACTTCGCTGTCACTCGAAGTTGGATGCCATCTTTCGTCTTGCCTTGGAACTCAATCTCGACCCCTTTACCTTTCACCGTCAACGTGACCGGCACTCGATCGGTGCTGTACACCGTCGGATTCTTGTCCGGATCACCGAACGCGATGCGCACAAAGCCGTATTTCGCTCCTGCATCATACGGATTGAAGACATTGAACCCCGCCTCGGCAACCACCTTCGCATCATGCACATCGAAGCTCTTCGATCCCGCCACAAACACCTGCCGCTTCTTTTCATACAGACAGATCACGTCATCCACCGGCGGTTTGTACGTCCCCGCAAGCGGACCGTTGACGACAACAATCTCAAGCACGTTCGGTGGGGCCTGGACTCCTGCCGCGACGAACGTACTTGCCCCGCCCCCCCCAAGAGCGGCGAGCACGAGAATGAAACGAAGGGAATGAAACATGGTGATGATCCTCCTAATCTTTCAGAGAGGCACGAACGAGTCACCTTTTCGGGTTGAAGACGTCCGTGCTGAAACGCGTTCCCCCTTCACCAACACGTTGCCGTAGATCACGGAGACGACACGAACGGCAATCATGCGGCCCTATCTATCTACACGAACACCTGGATCTGGCCGAGGTCGAATTCCATGGACTCGGGTACGACGATAATGCTGTGCGCCTTACCAATACCGCTCCCGGAATCCACGGATGTGATCACGTTCGGTGATGAATCGAGCTGCGAGGAACTCATACGCTACTTATTTTGTTCGAACAAGGGTAATCCCTAGCGTCTTACTATCATCTGGTCCTTCGGAAGTTTGATCGGGGAGAATGTGCGGGGCAAGATACAGTCAGATCTCGTTGTCCTGTTCTGCACTCTCCGATCGACTCCACTCTCGGACGAATGACGAAAAAACCCACGAAGTCTTTCGCGCGGTTCTCGCCTCGTTTGACACCCCCCAGGCCATTTGTTACTCTCCGAAAAACTCACAGCTGGTCGTCACGAACCTCTTTTTATCTCCATGAACATTAAGGACTATCTCGAACAAAAGCGGATTTCAGTCGATCGCTTTCTGGATGAAGTGAGCCCCCCGGCCACGACGCCGCCGACGACGTTGCACGAGAGCATGCGCTATAGCCTCATGGCGGGCGGCAAGCGGGTGCGGCCGATTCTGACGATCGCCGCGGCAGAAGCCTTGGGGACGACACCACCCGGATTGATGGCCGTCGCCTGCTCGCTGGAATTCATCCATACCTATTCGTTGATTCACGACGACCTGCCTTCGATGGACAACGACGACTTCCGCCGCGGAAAGCCGACGAATCACAAAGTTTATGGCGAAGCCATGGCAATCCTGGCCGGCGACGCCTTGCTGACCATGGCCTTCGATCTCTGCAGCCGGCCCGATCTGATGAAGGGTTGCGATCCCGTGCGACAAGTCCGTTTGATTCAAGAGC
The DNA here is from genome assembly GCA_024998645.1 of Nitrospira sp. GTDB lineage: Bacteria > Nitrospirota > Nitrospiria > Nitrospirales > Nitrospiraceae > Nitrospira_D. The sequence continues at coordinate 9,680 of JACOEJ010000072.1, read as the reverse complement.
TGGCCTATGGCTCCGGCAACGTGGGCATGGTCGGCGGCCAGGTTTTCGACATTCAGGCGGAGAATAAAGACATCGATCTGCCGACGCTGCAAAATATTCACAAGCACAAAACCGGCATGTTGATGCGCGCGGCTGTGCGAATGGGTGCGATCGCCGCCGGAGCGACCGATCGGCAGCTCGACGACATGACGGGTTACGCCGAGGATATCGGCCTGGCCTTCCAGATCGCCGACGATGTTTTGAACGTGACCGGCACCCGCGAAGAACTCGGCAAGAATCCCAACACGGATGCCGAGCGCGGGAAGAAAACCTATCCGACTTTTTACGGCGTGGATGGGGCCAAGAAGCTGGCCGACGACTGCGTCACACGCGCGATCAACCGTTTGTCGTCATTCGGCCCATCGGCCGATCCGCTCCGCGAGATCGCACGATATATCACGGCGCGAAAAAACTAGTCCTGAGTGCTGAGCGATGAGTACTGAGGTAAAACCTAGACTCCCTCTACTCATCCCACGGTCACACCCACACACTCTGTTTGCCCTCGCTCAACACTCAGCACTCGGCCCTCAGCACTATTTATGAAAGCTCTCGTCACAGGCGCAACCGGGTTCGTCGGCGCGGCGGTGGTCCGCGCCTTGATCAAGACCGGCATCGAGGTCCGTGTGTTGACCCGCCGCGACAGCGACTTCTCCAATCTGCAGCAGTTTAAGGTCGACGGCGCCTACGGCGACCTGCGCGACAAGGAGTCTCTGCGCAAGGCCCTCACCGGCTGCCAACAGCTGTACCACGTCGCCGCACACTACGCCCTCTGGGCCCGCAATCCCGCCATCTTCTACGGTGTGAACGTGACCGGCACGAAGAATCTGCTGGAAGCCGCGCGGGACATCGGCACCGAGCGCATCGTCTACTGCAGCACCATCGGCGCAATCGGGTTACCACCGGATGGAGGACTAGGCACGGAAGAAACACCGGTATCGCTTGAGCAAATGGCCGGCCACTACAAACGCTCGAAGTACCTGGCCGAGCAGGAAGTCCTGAAGCTGGCAAAGCAGGGGCTGCCGGTGGTGATCGTGAATCCCAGCGCGCCCGTCGGCGAAGGCGATGTGAAACCGACCCCCACAGGACAGATGATCGTCGAGTTCATGAAAGGCCGTATGCCGGCCTATATTGAAACAGGCATGAACATCGTCGATGTCGACGACGTCGCCGCCGGCCATCTTCTCGCCATGCAGAAAGGGCGCATCGGCGAACGCTATATTCTCGGCACGAAGAATCTGATGTTGCGGGAAGTCTTCGAGATCTTGAGCCGCTTGACCGGCGTCAAAATGCCATCCGTAAAGCTCCCCCGCGAACTCATATTGCCCCTCGCCTATCTGAACCTGGCCTTTTCCTGGGTGACCGGCATCCCCCCGCGTATTCCGCTGGAAGGGGTGAAGATGGCCAAGTACAAGATGCATTACGATTGCAGTAAAGCCATCCGCGAACTCGGTATCCCGCAAACACCGCCGGAAGTCGCGCTCGAAAAAGCAGTCCGCTGGTTCCGCGACCACCACTACGCCTGAGGCTCCGCCACCGTGGAGTACATTACCCTCTTTTTCAAAACCATCCTCTTCCGCCCCTACGTCTTCGTCTTTCTTGCAGCCTTTCTTTTTGCCGCAATCCAATTGATCGGCTGGCCTCGCACCTGGCGCTTCTGGTTGATCAGCTGGGCCACGGCCTTCGTCTGCGAATACTCCTCGACGCGCAACGGCATCCCCTTCGGCTGGTATCACTACAACGGCTCAACGATCGGACAGGAACTGTACTTTTCCAACATCCCGTTCATGGATTCGATCTCGTTCAGTTTCCTGCTCTACGCTGCCTATTGCGTGGCGCTATGCCTGCTGCTGCCGATTGATCGCACAGCGAGCTCCTCCCTTCCCCTCAGTTCGCTGCGCTTCGATCTGACCGCACGCACACACTGGCGCCTGTGGCTTCTGACGGCCGGCTTATTCGCCTTTATTGATATGGTCATCGATCCGGTCGCGCTCCGCGGTGATCGCTGGTTTCTCGGCAAGATCTACTACTACCCCGACCCCGGCTGGCACTTCGGCGTTCCCTTCGCCAACTATGTCGGATGGGCCGTCGTCGGCCTGATTTCCCTCGCCATCTACGTTCCGCTCGACCGCCGACTGCCCGCGCTGAATTCCCTCCCCTCAGCCATCACGACGCCCAGGATCCTACTTGGAGTCGGCCTCTACTACGGAGTCTTGGCCTTCAACCTCGCGATGACCTTCTGGATCAACGAATCCTTCATGGCCCTGAGCGGTCTGCTCATGCATCTGCCGGTGCTTATCCTGCTCGCCTCTCGTATACGTGTGACGTCGCAGCGCCCTGTCGCTTCGTAGCGGTTGGCAATTCTTCGGCAGACTTTGTATAGTGACTTGCGCGTATGAAAGCTAAACTCATCGGCAGCATTATCATCCTGATCGTGAGCGGACTGGCGTTGCTGGGCTGGTTCGGCTATCAATCCTTCACGACCGGATTCAGCGCCAAAGCCGAGCCCAATGCGCTTGAAGTATTGATGGCACGACAGGTCCGCTACCTGGCGATCCCTCTTGAGCACCGCAACAAACCGAATCCTGTGCCGGTGACCCCGGAGGTGCTGCAGGATGGTTTGGCGCACTTTGCCGATCACTGCGCCACCTGCCACGCGAACGACGGCAGCGGCAAAACGCCCATCGGCAAGAATGTCTATCCGAAAGCACCGGACCTGCGCGAACCCCCGACCCAGACCATGTCAGACGGCGAACTCTTCTGGGTGATTCACAACGGCATTCGCTTTACGGCCATGCCGGCCTGGGGCGAAGGCGATCCGGAGCAGGATCTTGACAGCTGGAAGCTGGTCCATTTCATTCGCCATCTACCCAAACTCACGCCGCAAGAGCTGGAGACAATGAAGTCGCTCAACCCCAAGTCGAAGCATGCGGCTGACGAGGAAGCCGCATTCGATAAATTTCTCCAGGGCGATGACTCGGCTGCCACGACAACAGGATCCGGTCATCATCATTAATATGTTTGATAAGGAGCTGGTGCCTACCATGGTTCGACACCTTGTATTGGCCTGCGCACTCGTATTCACATCCTCCGCCGCCTGGGCCCACGGCTCGGGTCAGCATGTACTGGGCACCGTCACCGCGATCGACGGCGCCCATATCGAAGTCAAAACTCAGCAGGGTAAAATGGTCTCCGTGATGCTGACCAAACAAACCCACTTCAAGGCCAAGGGCAATCCGTCGTCGACCGAGCCGCCGGCCGTCGGTGACCGCGTGGTGATCGAAGCGACGAAGGACAAGAAGACGTTGACGGCGACGGAGGTGCATTACTCCGCGGCGAAGAAATTGGCGGCGTCTCCACAGGCACCTGCGGCACCATAGAGGCTCCGTCCGGCATGGAGAGGATTCAGATATCACGATTCGCGCAGGCCTCCCCCTTCCACGGAGGGCTGCAGGCCGCCTTCACCCGTGTGGTCACGACCGGCATCGCCGTTTTTCTCGCCGTGGCCATCGTGCCGGGAATCGAAGCCTCGACCCTGACGGCAGGCGCGGCCGCCGTCCTGGTGCTGACCTTTTTAAATCTTATCCTGCGACCGATTCTCCTGATCCTGACACTCCCGCTGATCGTCCTATCGTTGGGGCTGTTCCTTGTGGTGGTGAATGCCCTGCTCCTCGAATTCACGGCTTACCTCGTCAAAGATTTTACGGTGTCGGGATTCTGGCCCGCCGTCGGAGGCGCCCTGGTCATCAGTATCGTCACGAGCATCCTGAACATACGGCGAATCGAACCGCCGCCGGTCGAACAGGTCATCGTCGAACGCCGGGCTCCGAAGATTATCAATCCAGACTAAACTATCTGCGCCCGTGTCATTGCATCACCCCTCCATCGTTGCTAGAATGCGGTCCCTTAATCGAGAACGCTACCCATGACCATGCCTGCGCCGCAATCGAAACAGAACGCTGAAACACATTTGCAACGGACGTTGAATACCGCCCTGAATGAACTGGGGACGGATTCGGCGCTCGCCGCCATTTTCCACCAGGAACAGGGGCCGCTCGTCAGTCATGCAACCCGCGGCTTTACCCCGCGCGATGTGCAAGCCATCTTGAGGACGCTCTCGACCCAGGCTGCGGTGGTCCAAGCCGCGCCGCAGGATCAGGATGCCGGCCGAACCGTCCGTCTGCGCCTCATTACGCCGGGAGCCAAATCACTGCTCGGCATGCCGCTCCGCCATCGCCAGCGCACCTACGGCTTTCTGGTCATCGCCCGAAAAGAAAACGCCACCTTCGCCAAGAAGGAAAAAGGCCTGATAGAGCAGGCCGGCGACGACATCACGAAAGCGCTGGAACGCGAAGGCCTGTTCGACATGAACGTGGTGCTCAGCCGCCCCTACGTGTCACGCGAGCCGGCACCGGCCGCACCGGCGGTCTCGGAAATGTTTGCCGCACCGACGGCGCAGTTCACGCCTGAGTTGGAAGAAAAAATCATCAAGGTATTGGAAGAAGCAAGCCAGTACACGACGTATGACCGGGCCTGGGCCTGTTATTACGATCCTCTGGCGGGCAGCATGGAAGTGCTCGGCGTGGCCGGCGATCAAAAGAGCGAGAAAGACAGCAAGAAAGACATGCGTGCCGGGCATCGGCTCACACTCGACAGCTCGGCCTCCGGCTGGGCCGTCAGGCACCGGAAGCCTCGTGTCGACCATGACCTGGCTTCGACCCAAGGGCGCTTCCTGGACCATAAACACCTCTATAAAGAACGGTTCGTCTCCTCGCTCGTGGTTCCGTTCTTTGTCCGCGGACAGGTCGGTGGAACGCTGACCCTCGGGTCGAAAGAGGCTGGACGCTACCAAGCCACCGACGCCCGCACGTTGGAACCGATTATTCTGAAACTGGCCGACCTCCTCCAAGCGCCACCCGCGCCTGTGGCAGCCCCGCTGGCCCAACCCGAAGCCGGATCTGACAATGCCGTCGTCCCCGCTGCGGCGCCGACAATCCTGGAGCCGGTGATCCGCAAGCAGGAGCGGCAGGCCGCCATCGGAGAATTCAGCGCCTTCCTCGCCACGGAAATCCGGGAGCCGATCGGAGCCATCCGTTCTCAATTGGAAGAAGTGACGGCCGAAGGCATTCTTGATTTTGACCCGCAAACCCGCGTCGAAAACGCCATGCGCGATTTGATCCGGGTCGAAGCCATCCTGAACGAAATCCTCGATTTCGCGAAACCGCTTGAACTGAACCGGCGCCTCTGCCGCATTCCCGAAGTGCTCGAGAGTGCGTTGGTGGTGGTGGGCACCGACTTAGAAGTGACTCGCATCCAGGTCACGAAAGACTACGCGACGCAAATTGCCCCGGTGCGCGGCGATGAAGCGAAACTCCAACAGGTGTTCCTGAGTATCTTCAAGAATGCCGGCGAGGCCATGACGCCCGGCGGTCACTTACATATTCAGGTCACGCAACATCGCGCCGGCCGCGGCATTGAGGTGCAGATCCTGATTAAGAACGACGGCGCCCCTATTCCGGCTGAAATTCTTGATAAGGTTTTCGAGCCGTTCTTTACGACGAAGCGCTCCGGAACCGGCCTGGGCCTCGCGACCGTCAAAAAAATCATCGAAGAGCATGGCGGATCGATTGCCATTGCCAGCGCCCCAGGCGAAGGCACCACGCTGACGATTCGCCTCCCAGGTGTGAGCCGGGGACCGGCCTTCCGTCATCGGGGACGGGGACGACGACCGGCCCGCCGGCCTACGGCCTAGCCTCTCATGGCCGCCACCATTCTCCTCGTCGACAGATAGTCTCTGCGCCATTTATGGGACTTTTTTCAATAGGATGGGTCCTACCTAGCCAAGAACCTCGTCCTCGCTTTCTCGCTTGACAGGGATACCCCCCCATCGCTATGATCGCCCCCACTTGATTCGGCCTAAGAAATTCACTGTTTTTAAACGTATTTTTTCCAGTCACCATTTTCAAAGGAGTAGGGTATGAAGCTCGTACTCGGCACTATTGCGACCTTGTCCGGTGTGCTTTTCACGTTGTCGTTAGCCTCGGCCAACCCCGCGCTGCTCCCTAAGCATGAGGGCTATCCGATGAAGAACAGCGGCAGCCCCGTCACTGGCCAACCCACGGCCAATGATCCGGGTCAATCCGATGCCCGCGGCGAAGCAACCCTGCTCAAGTCCGCGGACTCCATCAAGAGCTCCCAGCAGAACCTGACCAAGACCGACAATGCCCGGATCGTCGAGAGCGCCGGAGCCGGACGGCTTCCAAAGGTGCAGGGTCCGCAGATCCAGATTGCGCCTCCGGTGACTTCCGCCACCAAGATCGGCGCCGATCGCAAAATCGAGTAATCGACCGTTTCCCGACTCATAGAACGGAGGCATCGTATGGCTACGATGCCTCCGTTTTCTTTTGCCCCCATCGCCGATTCGCGAACGAGCGCTTCGTCCCTTCGACGCCTACTCCTTAACTACGCCTCGGCCTCGCATTCAAATTCGGTTGCAATCGAAACCGCCAGAGCTTCGTTGCCCAAACGCCGGCATAGTTGACCCCGATTCTCGGAAGCGCGGCGACCTGATTACGCAAGATCCGGCCTCCTCGATCCTCAAACCAGAGAGACTCCTGAGCCGTCAGATCGATCCGATTCAAACGTCGGTCGATCTGCAAAGCCCGACAGAGCCGCCCGGGACCATCGATCAGCACCCCATCCACTTCGATCGCCCGAATCAACACCGCAGCAGGAAACTCCTCCCGCTCCGTCACGACATTCAAACAGTGATACATCCCGTAGATCAGATAGACATAGGATTGCCCCGGGGACCCGAAGAGCACCTCGGTCCGCTTCGTTCGTCCCTTCGACGCATGACAGGCCTTATCCTGCGGCCCGACATAGGCCTCGACCTCAATAATCCGTCCGGCAATTTGACGGCCATCGAGTACGCGCACCAAATACTTACCGATCAGAGAACGCGCGACCTGAACGGTGCGTCGAGAGAAGTATTGCTGGGGGAGAACTTTGCTCATATGCAGCCGCTGCAAATACTCTCACACCGCCACCTCAAAATGACATCCAGCAGGACCGCAGGAAGTTCGGCGATTGAGACGTACGGTTTTGGCACGTCGCGGGGAGACGCGCGACCGAGAACGCAGCTGGGAGCTATTTTCAGGTGGGGGTTAGAAGTACCAGGCTAGGCCGCCCATGAAAGTCCGCGGATTCCCCGGTACAAAGTGGATATCCTGCACAGCTGCTGCTTCGTTGCGTAGCTGAGAGGAGAACGCAAAGATCGCTTGCTCCCATTTTGTATTGAACAGATTCTGGATAAATAGGAACGCCTCCATTCGTCCATGCGGCAGCTTGATCGGCAGCTGATAGCGCTCCGACAGATCGAAATCAATCCAGGCCGGAGACTTGATGCTGCGATCTTCGATCAGCGGCCGTACGCCGAGATAGGTCGCCTGCAACTGAGAGGTTAGCCCCTCAGGCCATTTCAAGAGGAGCGCCCCGTACGCCGTCACTTCAGGAGCCAAAGGAATGGCATCGCCGTTGCGGAATTCCGCCTTAGTCCAGGTCACGCTCCCGTTGAAGTACAACGGTCCCCACACCTGGCCTCGCGCGGCGACTTCCACGCCTTCCCGTCTGGTCGCTCCGCGAATTTCCGTTGTGCCTTCGTCGCCGACAAAAACGAGTTCCGATTTCAGGTCGAGACGCCACAGCGTCGCGATCAATTCCACACCATCGGCACCGAAGGGTTTCGACCGGACGCCGACTTCATAGCTCCTGGCCCGCGCGAGAGGCGCGGAGCCCGGGGCCACCGCCGACCGCGCATCGTTGCTATGATACCCCTCCCCGTAATTGGCAAACAGCTCAGTGCTCGCCCATGGGCCCAGGATGACGTTCATCTTGGGCAGGACGACGCCGGAACTCTTCCGACCGGCCGGTTGTTCCGTGCAGGTCGCGCAGCGGTTACGGACGTCGAAGGTAAAGGTTTCACCGCGAAGACCACCGGTCAGCCGCAGCCAATCCGTCGGCTGCACCTCGGCTTTGACGAAGGGAGCATAGGAGGCTTCAAGAATATCGCTGTCCGTCGTGACTCCCGTCACCGCCCGCTTGGTTTGCGTGCCGAGCCGCGCATGAATGTCGTCTACACGGGTTTGCACGCCGATGGTTCCGATGCTGGGGAGGCCGAACACTTCGCCGCGCTGCTTGTACCCGAGATCTCCTCCATACATCACCCGACGGTCGGCTTGGACGATCCCGTCTCCGTTGGCCGGATCGTTCTGAAAGAACGTGAAGTTGGTATAGAGATCGAGCCGATAGTATTGGGCATAGGCATTCGCAAAGAACTGCCCGCCGGACGTGGTGTCGTAGTGGTACTTCAGCCTGGCCGTGCTGCGCATGGTTTTCCCGCCCTCCGACGGGTCGATCGCCCCGAAGCGATCGAGCATGCCATCATGGACGGCGCGCAACGGAATCTCACCGGAAGCATTCCACTGAGACTTCAGGAATGTTGCCGTCAGACTCAACTCATCACGGCCAGTGAGATTCGTCGTCAGCTTCCCGAAAAGATTGGCACGGAAATATCGGTTGTCGCTCTGGAACGGACCGTTGGTGTAATAACCCTCCGCCGCAATGAGCGTGCGGATTTTCTCTGTCGTCGGCGAGAACATCAGAAGGTTTCGAGTGGTACTGAACTGCCCGCCCGCAGCCTGCACCACCCCTTCCTTTACCATCTCGCGCGTCTTGAAATTCACCGCCCCTGCCGTCGCAAAGTCCCCATACTCCGGCAGATAGGCCCCCTTATTCACATCCAGGCCTTCAATGGTTTCAGGGATGATGAAATTGAGATCCGTGTAGCCCTGGCCATGGCCATGTGAACGCAGATTGATCGGCATGCCATCGGCGAAAAAGGCGACATCGGTTCCGTGATCGGCATCGAACCCGCGCAGAAAGTATTGATCCGCTTTCCCCGCTCCGCCGGAATGCTCCACGGCCAGAAAGCCGGGAATCAATCGCAACACTTGAGCCGGTCGTCCTTGCGGCTGGAGCAAATACTCTTTATCGGGAATAAACTGCTGAGAGGAAGCCGCCACCGGCCGTTCACCGATCACCGAGACTTCGGGTACGTCCAACTCAGGCACATCCGGATCATGGGCATATGACGGAGAAACGGTAAGCGCTGTCCAACAGCACACCGCCACGAGAGCCTTCCGGGAAATCACGCGACGCTCAACTCAAACTCTTTCCCGTCGTGGTCATGGTCAACTTGCCGTGCTTCACGCCTTTCACGCTCACCAGCGCGTCGGCAATCTTCCTGATTTCCGAACCTTTCCCCTTCACCACCAACACTTCCAGACAATGGTCATGGTCCAAATGGACATGCATGCCGGACAGAATCTTTCCGTGATAGTCATGCTGGATGTCGGTGAGCTTGCTCGTCAGATCGCGCACATGATGATCGTAGACGAACGTGATGGTACCGACCGTTTCCTTATTTTGATCCCACTCCTGCCCGACGAGATTATCGCGGATTAAATCGCGCAGGGCTTCCGACCTGTTGGTGTACTTCCGCCGCTCGATATGTTGATCGAATGCATCAAGCAGATGATGATCGAGAGAGACGCCGAAACGAACCAGCTTTTTCATGCTCCTCC
>JACOEJ010000071.1:9292-16943 GCA_024998645.1 Nitrospira sp. | reverse complement strand
AGGCCGCGTACTGCGTGGAGAAGAGCGTGTATTCGGAGCGGTGCCGGCGCAGGGTGATTCCGCCGCATCGAGCCAGGCGGTCGACGGCATGGAAGACCTGATTCCAGCTGTAGTCGGGCAGAAGAATGACGAGCGCGTCCAGACCGATCACGGCCTGTTCTTCGAGGTGGCCGAGAATGAGGGCCTCAAGTGGCTCGGTGCCTGTCCGACCGGGAGCCGGTGCTTCGAGAAGTGCATGAGCAGTCATAGGATCCTCCTAGAGTGTTGATGAGAATATGGGGGCCATAGTTGGCGCTGGTGAGGAATGGGCCGGCTGCGCCGGACTGAACCGGACGGCCACGACCCGGATAAGCCCGAGCGTCACGAGGATCACCGCCAGGATGGCCAGCTTCTGCCAGTCTCCACCGGTGAACCATTGGGAAATCACTTCCGTCAGCATCACCACGAGGACGGTATCGACGATAAAGGTAACGCGGACGCGGCCTTCAGAAAAATACGCCAAGGTGGTCTTCAGGACTTCCACCACGGCAAGCAGCATGAGCGTGTTGACGATGAGGTGACGCAGACCGAGATCCATATCGGCAGTCAGGAGGAGCCGCAGGCCGATAAAGGTCTTGATGACCCCGCCCGCCAGTCCGACCAGGATCGTGACGATGAGCAGGCTCAGGACTGCCTGCGTCCCTTTTTCCCAGAGCAGGGTCAGATCAGGTGACGCAAAGATCTGCCAGAGCCGGGGCAGACGCAAACGGGTTTCAGTTGATGCCAGGCTGCCGATCATAGACTCTCCTTTCTTGAAATGAGGACCGCCTGATCGCGCCAGAGCGATTGCAGGAATAGAAAGAGATCCAGGGCCACCAGACCCTGAAAGCCGCCGGTCATGGCCCCACGGATTACTTGCGGCGGCATCAATGGATTCTCCAGTTCATAGTGCCTATATCCTCCTGCTCTAAAACTCGTCGATGGAAACCGGGTGAAGCAAATCCCGGACGGAGAGAGTTCCGACGATCGTGCCGCTTTTGAACACCGCCAGATGGCGTGTGCCATGGAGTTCCATGAGGTCGGCGGCTTCCGTAATGGGTCGTTGTTCATCGATACCGAGGATGGGACTGCTCATGATCTCTTCGACCGGAATGTAGTAGGGCACGCGGTCTGCTCCGACCACCTTCCGGACAATGTCCGGCTCCGTGACGATGCCGATGAACTGATTATTCTTTTTGACGAAGACGCTGCCGATCTTGTGACGCGTCATCATTTTGGCGGCATCGATCGCCGAGGTGCCCGCTTCGATGTGGACGACACGAGGGGTCATGACGTGACTGACTGTGACCATAGGAACCTCCTTTGAACGGGTGGCTGAGAGAGGGATGGGATCGCCCGGATAACAAGATGGGAGATGCCGGCTGCATCGCGTGTGCGAAGCAACGGGATACAAGTTTTCCCCTGCAGACCGAGCAACGTCTGGCCGGCATAGGCGAGAGGCACGGCAAGGCTGAGGGAGAGTAATCCGATGAAGAGCCCGGCATCCTGCGTCATGATTCGCCTTTCCTGGAGCCCGTGAGATCGGCTCCTTGTATGGGCAAACTGTACCGCCCGGTTATTCCAGCAGGATCACCGATGGGTTAACTCTTGGTTAACTCGCAGGCTTTGAGAGCGGTGGTGGGAGAAGCAATGGCGTGGGCAGAGCAAGTCGCGCAACAGACCATGAGCCGATGAGATGAAGCACCGGGAACGAGAAGTTATTCGCTTTCCACGAGGCGCCATCCCTCCCGCTGCAAGCAGCGCTCGGTGGCATTGAGGACCAGCAGCTGGCTCCCCTGCTGAAGTTTCGGGTCGCGGATGACGAGGTTCTGACAGCGGTTATATTCGTTCGTAAACTCTGACGAAGGTTTATTGGGATGTACCCAATTGCTGCCCCCGCAACCGGCGAGGAGTCCTGAGAGCAAGAGCGATGAGAAGATGAGGCGACTGGTCATGCAAAACCTCCCGGTGGCAGACAGATGGTGCCGGAAGATAGAGCCTCTGAGGGGGTGGCGTCAAACCTGCCGGCACGGACGGAGGTCGGTGCTAATGAATAGGGATCTGGACCGTCACTTCATTCCCTCGATCATTGTAACGGAGATTGGGGAAGAACGATCGAGCCAGGAAAATCCCCCGTCCACTGGCATCTTCGGCGTTGCAGGGTGTGGTGGACCGATGCAACAAGGTTTTCCATTGAAACCCTTTTCCCTGATCGGCAATCCGATACTCCAGCAGGCTGGCCTGACGGTCGCAATGCACCTGGATGGTCACGGTGCGCTGGGCCAGGCGCGGTTGAGCCAGGCGCTCCTGCACCAGTTGGCTCAAGCGGTTCTGATCGATCGCCTGTTGTTTGACCTGGTAGGAAATCTCCAGATTGCCGTGCTCGACGGCGTTGAGCAGCAACTCTTGCAGCGTGCCGCGGAGATGGAGCTGAGTGGTATCAGACAATGCCCCGGCCGTGGCCCTGAGCAGCCAGGAAACGATGCCGGGGATATGCCGCGGGTCGGAATCGACGGTCAGTGCGTAGTCGGAGCGCACAAGGCCTGGTGTATCCGTCATATCGGCCGGAAGCAGATAGCGCGCACGTTGAAGCGCATGCGCCAGCTCTTCCACGCCGATCGGCTTCTGCAAGAAATCCACGGCCCCGGCGCGCAGCGCGTGGATCACCGCCTGTTCAGACTGATGGTCGGCCATCACGATGACCGGGCACGGCACATGTCTGGCTCGAAGCGTTTTGGTTAAGGTCAAACCGGAGCCTTCCGGGAGGAACGAATCGGTCAACACGATATCCGGGGCCGTTAACTCGATGGTCGCGAGCGCTGTGCTTGGGTCGGACGCCGTGATCACGGAGAATCCGCGATCTTGCATGTGTCCCAAGATCTGCGCTTGCGTCTCTCGACAAGGATCGACCACCAGGACGGTGCAGGACGGGACGGGAGTATTCATGATGCAGACCTGTTCGCTACGTATGCGCGCAGCGCCGCAATGAGTTGTTGGAGTTCCCGATCGACTTGGGCGCACACCGTCGCGGCGCGGTCCAAGGTACCGGCTTTCCCGAGAGCTTCCAGTTCTTGGGTCGCCTCGAACACACGGGGAGCGGAAAATTGCAAAATAGCGCCTTTCATCCGGTGCGCGGCGCGAGCCAAGGCCTCGGCATCCCCGGCATCGAGCGCGGCCTGTGTCGCGGCCATATCGATGGGAGCCTGCTCGACGAACAATGCAGCCAGTGTGTAAAACAGGTCTTCGTCCTCATCGACCCGTGTGAGCGCTTCGGCAAGATTAAACACGACGTCGGTGTTCATAGTCGGAACTCCAATCCCAGCAACGCCGCATCGTCGGGAAAGACCGGAGACCCATGCCAGCGTTCGGCTTCCGCCATGAGCGCCGGCAGCGCTTCCCCGAGTGGTGCGGACCGATGGACCATAAGAGTGGTCTCCAAACGTGTGGTTCCCCAGAGTTCTCCCGTAGGCGCAGGCGCTTCATAGATCCCGTCGCTCATGAGCAGGATGCGATCGCCATCGGCAATCCGGACGGTCGTGAGTTCGTAGGCGGTGTCCGATTCAAAACCCAGGGGAAGCTGGGTGTGCGTCAGCCATTCGATCGTCCCGTTCTGCCGCTGGATGAGCGCACCCCCGTGACCGGCCGTGGTATAGCGCAGCTGGCGGGTGCGTCGGTCAAAGGATCCGATCCAGAGGGTGAAGTAGTTGCCGTCTTCTGTCAGCGGATATTGCCGGTTGGCTTCCGCCATCATGCGAGCCGGATCACTCGAGTTCATGTAGTGCCGAAGGTTGTCGGCACGGAGAAATGTCGAGAGCGATGCGGCGCGCAACGCGGGTGCCACGCCATGCCCGGAGGCATCCAGGATATAGAAGTAGATCGACTGATCATCCCAGTGCGACACATTGAACAGATCTCCGCCGAGCGCCTGAGACGGGCGATAGCTCCAGGACATGCGGATGTCCCGCGTGATCTCACCGGCTACGGGAAGCAAGGATTGGATGTAGTCGGCGGCCGACTTGAGTTCGCCTTCCAACTCCCCTTGCTTGGCGCGAAGCTCATCTCGCGTGCTTTCAATGCTACGAACCAGCGAGGCGGCCCGAAGACCGGATTGCACACGGGCGAGAACCTCCTGCTTACTGGCGGCTTTGCTCAGAAAGTCGTCGGCCCCCCGCGCCAAACCCTCGGCGATTTGTTCCGGTTGGTCGTGGGAGGTCATCAGGATGAGCTGACTGGATAGGATGTCGGGGTCTTGCCGCACCTGCTCGCAGACGGTGGGTCCGTCCATTTCCGGCATGACCCAGTCCAGGATCGTCAGATCCGGACGTTCACGCCGCAGGATGGCGAGCCCCTCCTTTCCATTGCCGGCTTCGAGGACGCGAAGCCCCATCCGCTTCAGGCGGGCGGCCATACTCAAACGGCTGACCGGCTCGTCATCCACCAGGAGCACTGTGGCGACAGCCGAAGACAGAGCGGGTTTCGAAAGGGTATCAGAATTCATGGTGGCGCAATCGCTACGCAGCCTGGGCTTTCCCGTTCACCGCATCCTGTTCGTTGTCAAACACCGGAATCAGCTTCGGGATATTGGCCAGTCCCAGAATTTCCCGCACATAACTTTGCGGTCTGAGCATACTGACTTTGCCCTGGTTGAGCTTGAAATTCTGGGAGACCAGCGCCAGCAGGCCCAGGCCTGAGCTATCGACGAATCGGACATCGGCCATATTCAAAATGACATGGCGGCAGCCTTTTTGGCGCAACATTTCAACGGCGGCTTTGAAGACGTCACGATGGGCGTAGGTCAGATCTCCGTTCAGGTCGAGAATCACGGCGTTGGGGATCGGTCGTTCTTTAATCTGCATAATGGTCGTCCTTTCAGTCTGGTATGTCGAAGCGCAAGAATAGGTTCCTACGCTCAGGCGGCTTTTTTGCTCAACGCGGCGTCTTCACTCGCAAAGGTCGGAATCATTTGTTCGATATGCGCCAGGTTCAGCACCTGTTTCACGGTTCCTTGAGCGCCGACCAAGGACAAGTTCCGGTTGGTGCTCTTGAATTGCTGCGCGGCCAGCGCCAGCAGCCCGATGGCGGCACTGTCGACGAAGGTCACACCTTTGAAATTCAGAATGACATGCGTGCTGGTTTTGATCTTTTCGAGTGCGGTCGTGAAGTCTTTCCGGGTCCCGAAATTAAACTGCCCGGTGATGTCGAGGACATCGGCAGTGCGATAGGTACGATGCGCGATCTGCATGACAAACCTCCAAAGGTTAAGAATGATGAGACACATGGGTCAGCACGGCACCGGCGATGTCTCCCAGAGGGAGGATTTTATCCACACCGCCTAACTTGATGGCTTCTTTGGGCATTCCGAAAACGACACAACTCGCTTCATCCTGTGCGATGGTATAGGCGCCGGCCTGTTTCATCGCCAGCATGCCTTTGGCGCCGTCCCCGCCCATCCCGGTCAGAATGACACCGACGGCGTTGCCGCCGGCATACCGCGCGACGGAGTCGAACATCACATCCACGGATGGCCGGTGCCGATTGACCGGCGGTTCTTGATTGATTCGCACGGAATAGCGGGCGCCGCTACGCACCAGCGTCATGTGATAACTGCCCGGGGCAATCAGGGCATGGCCAGGGAGTACGCTATCCCCATCCTGCGCTTCTTTGACCGAGATCCGGCAGATCTGGTTCATCCGGTCCGCCCATGTTTTGGTGAAATGTTCAGGCATGTGTTGGGTGATCAGAATGGGGGGGGTGTTTGGAGGAAGCACTTCCAGGACCTCTTTGACCGCTTCCGTTCCGCCGGTTGAGGAGCCGATCGCAATAATGGTATCGGTCGTTTTGATCATGGCCGAGGCGAGGGGCGTCGCCTGCCGCGGCTGCGTGTGGCCGGCTCCGTTTGCGGCCCCGCGTATCTTGGCGATGGCGGCGGCTTTCACTTTCTCAATCAAATCGTCCGCGATCCCTTCCATGCCGTCGCGAAGATCGATCTTGGGTTTAGTGATGTAGTCGACCGCGCCGAGCTCCAGCGCCCGCAAGGTTGTCTGGCACCCGGCTTCTGTCAGGGAGCTGACCATCACCACCGGCATGGGCCTGCCCCGCATCAATTTCTCCAAGAATGTGAGCCCGTCCATCTTGGGCATTTCCACGTCGAGGGTAATCACGTCGGGATTCAATGCTTTGATCTTTTCGCGTGCAATATAAGGGTCCGGGGCCGAACCGATGACCTCGATACCAGGGTCTTTCGACAGGAGCTGCGCGAGGACCTGGCGCATCAGCGCGGAATCGTCGACGTTCAGGACGCGTATCTTGGCCATGAGTACCTCTCAGAACAATGTGATATCGCTCTGCACTTGTTCATCTTGCTTGAGATGGCGAGAGTATTCCGCCTCCCGGTCAATGATGGTGGTGTTCTTGACCCGTTCAATCTTCTTCATCAACACGCGGCCGGATTCCGTGAAGTAGTAGACCTTCCTCGGGAAGACATCGCCCAGATCGCTCTTGGCGACGCCAAACCCCTCGTTCTTCAGGTAGTGCAGAACCCATTCAATATTCCGGGCGCCGACGTCGATACTCCCTTCGTAAATCCTTCCCGCTCCGAACAGCTTCACTTCGAGGCGGTGCTTCATCCCGCCGCGCTTGAGAATGCCGTTGATCAATTGCTCCATCGCAAACGAGCCATACCGGGTCGACTCCCCGCCCCAGGCATCACTGGACTGATGCTCGTTGGGCTTGGGCAACATGAAATGATTCATGCCTCCCACTCCGGAGATGGGATCGCGAATACAGGCCGAGATGCATGAACCTAAAACGGTGTACACGACCATGGGTTCGTTGCTCACAAAAAATTCTCCTGGAAGGATCGAGGCAATTTCATGCGGAAAGCGCCGATCCGTCATGCGACGGATATGGCTGAAATGCTCTGTGTCCACCGCAGACATTCCGGCTAGGTCTCCTTCCGATAAATCGTCGGGGCGATCGTCGAAAAGTCATGCTTGATCCACTGGAGACTCTCAGAATGTCCGATGAACAGATGGCCACCCGGTTTCAAATAGCGGTGGAACTTGGCGATGAGCCGTTCCTGTGTCGGGCGGTCGAAATAGATCATGACATTGCGGCAAAAAATCAGATCCAAGGGCGACGTGATGGGGAACGTCTCGCTCATCAGATTGAGCCGCCGAAACTTGATGAGCTTCGAAAGATGCGGCTTCACTTTGACCAGACCGGCGCTCTTGCCCCGGCCCTTCAGAAAGTGACGCCTGGCGATGTCCGAAGGGACCGTGGTGATCCGTTCCTCGCCATACAGTCCCGCGGCGGCATGGGCCAGGACTCGCGTCGAGATGTCCGAGGCCAGAATCCCCATATCCCATGACGCCGGATTTTTGACGTGTTCGTGCAAGGTGATGGCAATGGTGTAAGGCTCTTCGCCGGTTGAACAGGCTGAGGACCAAATCCGAATGTGTTTATCACGCTCTAACGTAGGCAAGATCTGTTCTCTGAGATAGTCGAAGTGTTTGGGCTCGCGAAAAAAGTCGGTCTTGTTGGTCGAGAGCAGATCCAGCATCCGGGTGAATTCGCCGCCGCTGTCATCCTGCGTCACGTGGTCGTAATAGGTCGCAAAGTTGTCGATCTCCAG
>JACOEJ010000071.1:0-9192 GCA_024998645.1 Nitrospira sp. | reverse complement strand
CGCTGTCATCCTGCGTCACGTGGTCGTAATAGGTCGCAAAGTTGTCGATCTCCAGTTCGCGCAGCCGTTTGGATAGGCGGGAGACGACGAGCGATTGCTTATTCTCCCCGAGCGAAATCCCGCTTTCTTCATAGAGGAGCGTGCGGATCCGGTTGTACTCCTGTTTGGTGATCGGGTAATCCATCGGGTTAGGCCTTGTACCAGACGAAAATCATCATATAGACCAGATAGGCGGTCCCGATTGTTCCCGAGAAAGTCCAGATGAGGAGATGCCCGAGTCGTCGATGTGTCGTCATGCCGGCCGCCATGGCGCCGACACTGCCATAGCGCAGACGATGCAAGCCCATGTAGAGGTTGTAGCCTCCCAGACCGATCGTGGTCAGGGCAAAGAGCATGTGCGTGGCAAATATGGGGAGATACACCGTCCAGTATTGCTGAGAGGTTCCGCCGAACTGTTCCCGTCCGAAGAGCGCTTGCTTGAGCACGTAAGCGATCAGCCAGATCCCGACTACCGTGCAGGCAATGATCATCCGTCGAGCGTGATGTGGAACATCGTGTACTTTGGCGGAGCGTACGCCGGCTAACGCCACAAAATACGCGCCGGTGATGCTGGTCAGCACGGCATACCAAAGGATTGATTTGAGGTCCATACGATTCCCTCAGTTCATGATGAACGAGCGCACACGCACCCGTCTGTGTATCGGTCGGTTCGTATCGATTCTTTAGGGTTGGAGTAACGCGGGCAAGGAATGTTCAGAGGTCGGAAGGAGGCAGGCGCGGGGTGGGCACAAATTGCCCACCCCGTTCACTGAGCGTCTAGAATTCCTCGAAGTCATCGTGTGACTGACGGCGATCTTTGCCGTTGCCGTTGGCGATGCCGACGGGTTCATGACTCGGGGCGTGATCCGTCTTCTCAGCCGGTTTGGCGCTGGATGATTTGGAGAGTCGTTTCAACAAGCCGTTAGTCGCCAGCGCGGCCGGTCGACGGGTAGCGCTCGGCTGGGGCGCCGCTGTGCCGCCATGCTCGGAGACGGTGAAGAAGCCCATTTCTTTGGTTAAGTCCTTGGCCTGTTCCTTCATGGATTGGCTGGCGGAAGTGGTTTCTTCCACGAGGGCGGCATTCTGCTGGGTGGTCTCGTCCATCTGCATGATGGCCTTGTTCACCTGATCGATCCCGCTGGCCTGTTCCTGCGAGGCGGCGGTGATCTCGGCGATGATATCGGTTACCCGTTTTACAGAACTGACGATCTCATCCAGCGTCTTGCCGGACTGATTGACCAGTTCGCTGCCATCGGTGACCCGCTGGATGGATTCATTGATGAGGCCTTTGATTTCCTTGGCGGCCGTGGCAGACCGCTGGGCCAGATTCCGTACTTCGGCGGCGACGACCGCGAAGCCCCGTCCATGTTCTCCCGCCCGGGCCGCTTCGACCGCGGCGTTCAAGGCCAGGAGGTTTGTTTGGAAGGCGATCTCGTCGATCACCGTGATAATGTCGGCGATCTTCTTGCTGCTCTTGTTGATCTCGCCCATGGCGTCGACTGCCCGGGTGGTGATGGCTCCGCCTTTGTCCGCAATGTCGCGGGCGGCGATGGCCAGTTGGTTGGCCTGCTTCGCGTTATCGGCATTCTGTTTCACCGTCGAGGTCAGCTCTTCCATGGAGGCCGAGGTTTCCTCCAGGGCACTGGCTTGCTCGCTAGTGCGCTGCGCCAAATCTTCGTTTCCCTTCGTGATCTGCTCCGAGGCTGCTCCCACGCTGTCGGTGGCGTGCCGGACCGTGGTCACAACCCCAGTCAAGCGTTCCATCATGTCGTTGAAGGCTTGTGCCATGGTGCCGATTTCATCTTTGGTATTACAGGCGACACGACGAGTCAGATTGCCCTCGGCGGCAAATAAGGCCACTTCGCCGACCTGACGAAGCGGATTGGCGATCATGCGGGCAATAATCCATCCGAGGATCATGCCAAGGGCGATGCCGCCGATGATGATGCCGGTCAACAGCATCTTCGAGCTAGCATAGATCGCTTGGGCTTCATCGTATTTGCCTTGGGCAATTTTAACTTTGATGTCCACCAGGTTGTTAATCGCGTCGATCGAGGCTTTGAATTTCACGGCTCCGTCGCCCTTCATGGCGGCGAGCGCGCCCGTGTGATCTCCTGCCAGCAACAGACGGAACACGGTATTGTCCCGATAGGACCGATAGTCGTCATAGATCTTGGCAAAATCATCGTAGGCCTTCTGCACGGCTTCAGCCTTGATTGATTTCGCAAAGCTCTCCCGGTTCTCATCGACGAGCTTATTCAGCTCTTTCACTTTCGCGAGGGAGTCTTCGCGGTCGGCGGCATTGGCGGTCAGCAACGCTGTGATTGTTTGGGAGCGCATCTGGTAGACCAGTCCGCGCACCTTGGTCAGGGTCATGAGTGGCTTGAGCTGCACGTTGTAGATATTGTCGGTGGACTGGGTGATCGTCCCCATATTGGTGACGCCCATATAGCCGACAAAGGCCATGATCAGCCCCATGGCGGCAAAGCCTAGCATTAACTTACTGCCCACTTTCATATTGATGAACCAGCTGAACATGATGACGTCCTTTCGATAGTGGTTGCGAACTGTGCCATGCGAATGCGTTAGGCTGCCTGGTCGAGTGCGTGTATGGCTTCTGTCTCATCGGCGGTGAGGACCTGGTCGATATTGAGCAATGAGACCAGCTTGTCCCCGCATTTGCCGATGCCGCTGAGAAAGCTGACATCGACGTTGGTCCCGAACTGCGGCGGGGGCTGAATATCTTTGGCCGCGATATCGAGGACGTCGGACACGGCATCGACGATCACGCCCATGATGCGATCGCGCACGACGACGACCACGATCACGGTGAACATGGTCGGCTCGACTTCCGGCATCCCGAACTTGCTGCGCAGATTCACGATGGGCACGATCGTCCCGCGCAGGTTCAATACGCCCTTGATGAAGCCGGGCGTGTTAGGGATGCGGGTGACGGCGGTGTAGCCTTTGATCTCCTGAATACGCAGAATATCGACCCCGTAATGTTCCTCACCCAGGGTGAAGCTCAGAAACTGATTCCCGTCGGTCGAGAGGCCGAGGCCGGCCGTCGCCTCAGCGCTGAGGGTGGCGGATGCCTGTGTTGTGCCTGCTGCCATACTGTCCTCCTTCACTCGTCTGTTAGGCCGCGACGGACATCCCGTGACGGCTGAGTTCGATTAAGCCCCGCACATCGAGAATGAAGCTGACCGTTCCATCGCCGAGAATCGTCGCGCCGGCGATGCCCTCGACTTTTCTGAAGTTCTTTTCAAGGCTCTTGATGACCACCTGCTGCTGTCCCAAGAGCTCATCCACCATGACCGCCACGCGCTCCTGCTCGGTTTCCAACATGACCAGGATCGCCTTGGTCGGATCCTGGCAATCCGCCTCGATGGAAAAGGCCTCGGAGAGGCGCACGATCGGATGGTACGAGCCGCGCACTTCCACCACTTCCCCTTTTCCGGTGATGGTCTTGACGGACGAAGCCGTCGGTTGAATCGATTCCAGGATCGAGACCAGCGGGATGATGTAGCTTTCCCGTCCGACCCGCACGGTCATCCCTTCGATGATCGCCAGGGTCAGCGGGAGCTTGAGGGTGAACGTCGTGCCTTTCCCCAGCGCAGTCTTGATGCTGACGGTTCCGCCGAGGGCTTCGATATTCTTTTTCACGACATCCATGCCGACGCCCCTCCCTGAGACGTCGGTGATCTTGTCGGCGGTGGAAAAGCCCGGTCGGAAAATCAACCCGTTAATCTGATCATCGGACAGCTTCTCCCCCTCTGCGATCAGGCCTTGCTTGATGGCCTTGGCCAGGATCTTGTCCCGGTTTAGCCCGCGCCCGTCATCTTCGACCGTGATGCAGATGCTGCCGCCTTCATGAAAGGCGTTCATGCGGATCGTGCCCAGCTCCGGCTTGCCGGCCGCGAGGCGTTCTTCCGGCGGTTCCAGCCCATGGTCGGCGGAGTTGCGGACCAGGTGCGTGAGCGGATCGCCGATCGATTCGATGACGGTTTTATCGAGTTCGGTCTCTTCGCCCGAGAGTAGGAGCTGGATTTTCTTCCCGGCTTTGCCGGACAGATCGCGCACCAGTCTGGGGAAGCGGCTGAAGGTGCTGCCGATGGGAAGCATGCGGATGCCCATGACCCGCTCTTGGATTTCCCGGGTGTTGCGTTCGAGTTGGGCGACGCGCTCAACCAGGACGGGCAGCTGGCTCATGTCGAAGCGGGTGCCAAGTGAGCTCAGCATGGATTGAGTGATGACCAGCTCTCCAACCAGGTTGATCAGCTTGTCGATCTTTCCGGTATCCACACGAATCGAGGCGGCGTCACCGGTCTTTTTCGGTTGCGCCGCGGCCTCGCCCTGCTTTTGCAGAGCCTGGGAAATCTGTTGGGGCGTCGCCGCGTGCTGCTCGACCAGAATCTCTCCAAGCCGCTTCTGTTGAGACAACGCTTTGTCCAACGTTTCGCGCGAGACCACGCCGCTTTCGACCAGGATCTCGCCTAATGGTTTAGGTTCGCTGTCGTCGGTGACCACAGGAGAAATGGCAGGGCCACTAGCTTCAATGGTGAGTTCGCCTCCATCCCGAACAAAATCAAAGACCCCTTCCACCACCGCCTGCTCTTTGGGTGTCTCGAGTTCCAGCGTCCAGGTCAGATAGCAGGACTCAGGGTCCAGGGATTCGAAGGCGGGAAACCGGCTGGTATCCAGCGTGCGAGAGATGATCGTGCCGAGGTCTTCAAGTTCGCCGATCATGCGAACCGGATCGAGCCCTCGTTGAAACAGCCAGGCAGGAGCGGCCCACGTAATGCGAAAGCGATGAAGGCCTGGTGTTGAGGAAGCCACGGCCGTTGCAGCGGGCGATGTTTGGGAGGGTGTGGAAGACGTATTCCCCGGAGCCTCTCCGCCTTCGGCTGCCGCGGCCAGTTCCCGTTCAAGCTGCAGCAAGAGGTCCGTATCGGGTGCTGCTCCGCCTCTGGCCGCTTCGATCAGAATCTTGAGCTGGTCGGTCGACCGCAAGAGGATGTCGGTAATCTCAGGGGTGACGGAAAATTTGCCGTTCCGCAGTTGATCCAGGAGCGTTTCCATCTTATGGGTGAACTGACCCACGGCGGTGAAGCCGAACATGCCGCTGTTCCCTTTGATGGAATGGGCCGCCCGGAAGATTCGATTCAAGAGATCGAGATCGTCCGGACGCTGTTCGAGTTGCAGTAATCCGTCCTCGATCGTAGTGAGATGCTCGGACGATTCTTCAAAGAAGGCGTCTTGAAATTGGGAAAGATCGGTGCTCATAAATGGCTTTCAGCCTTCAGTCTTCAGCGCTCAGCCGGATCGGATGATCTCTCAGCTGGCTGCCGACCGCCGATGGCTTTTATGTGGGCAATACCTTTTGGACGACTTTAAGCATCTGTTCGGGATTAAAGGGTTTGACGATCCAGCCGGTTGCCCCCGCGGCCTGTCCCGCCTTCTTCTTGTCATCGGCGGACTCGGTAGTGAGCATCAAGATCGGCGTGAATTTGAAGGCGGGCATCTTCCTGATTTCTTGGATGAGAGTGATGCCGTCCATCTCAGGCATGTTGAGGTCGGTGACGACCAGAGCGGGTTTTGCGCCGCCGTTCAACTTGCTGACAGCTTCCTTGCCATTGCCTGCCTCGACGATTTCATATCCCGCCCCTTTCAGGGTATAGGCGACCATTTGCCGCATGGTCGATGAGTCGTCTACGATCAACACTGTCTTTCCCATGTCATCCTCCACCCGTTGTGGCGTTATCGATGTCTGTGCGACGCGGTATCCCTGCGCATGACTGTCTAGAACAACACGATATCCTCCTGTGCCGCCTGCTGGGCGGCGCCGTGATCGGTGCCCAAGCTCGTGGAATGCACCTGCCGTTCTTCCCGCATGGTGTAGCTCTGCTGTAGCTTGTGCACGTACTCCGTCGTCCCGTTGAACGACTCGGGCGCCACCCCACGAGTGGCTGCCAAGAGATCTTCCTGTAGAACTTTTAAGGGCTCGATGACATGTTCGATTTTCTGTCGGGCGATGTCCTGGAATTGCAGGGCCATGACGATAGCGGCGATATCCTGGCCCAACCGTTCGGCGCTGAGTTGCGTGTTGCCGACATTCGAGCGCAGGGCGTCGTTCTTTTCTGTGAGTGTTTTTGTCATGTGATCGAGTTTGTCTTTGGAGGCCAAGGTTTTGGTGAGGTCGACGGACGCGAGCTCCGCCACCTCGGTCATCGCCTGCTGGCTTTCCCGCTGCACATCCATGACGAGTTTTTTAATGTTGATCGCGGCTTGACCCGAACGGTTCGCCAGCTTGGTGACTTCGTCGGCTACTACGGCAAAGCCCCGTCCATGCTCGCCGGCTCGCGCCGCTTCGATGGCCGCATTCAAAGCCAGCAAACGGGTTTGGTCAGCAATAAAGGTGATCTCGCCGAGAATCCCGCTGATGGCCTTGGTGCTGGAATCCATCTTGTCCATGGTCGTGGATACACTCATGGCGATGGTCGCGGATTGCGATACGTCGCGGACAAACTGATCGAGCATCTTGGAGGTTTCTCCGACGACATCCACATCCTCCTCGTCTCCGCTCGAGAAGAGGGCGGCGGATTCGTTGGCCTGTTCCCTGGCCCGATGGGCGATCTCTTGAAAGCGTTGGCCCAAGTCCAGGATCGCCTGTTCGGTCTGGGCGATCACACCCTGCAACTGGCCGTTCATGATCGGTACGAGCGGTGCCAGCGTGGCACAGATGGCGGATTGGTAGTGCGTACTGGTTGCGGCCTGAATCGCTTCGAGACGCGCCGTTTCTTCCGTGAGCCGGATGGCCAGGCGGCGTCGGCAGTACCCGGCCATCCCCAGCGCGCCACAGACGACTCCAATCGCAGCGAGCGAGACTTCATTCCACATTACGTGAGCCCTTGTCCTTTCGGTCGCGTCCATCCCATCTGAGCGAAACGTTCTGTGACGCGAGCTGGCACATTGATGAGTTGCACCGACTCGTGGCAGCAGGCTGCGATGAGAAGCTGGAGTGCGGATGCATCCACGGTTCCTGTTTCCCCAAGGTCGACGGTGACGCCCTGGCCTTGTTTCAAGCCGGTCTGCAGTTGGGCTTTGAAGTCGCAGATTTCAAAGATCGTCAGGTCGCCACCGGGAGTCAGATGCATAGGGCCAGTCATCGAGTCTCCTGTCGTGAATCCAAAATGTCCGTATCCCTTACTATTCGCAGAAGCATTCTCGTATCGGCGCAGGTGTGCGCAATCTTGAGCCCGTTTTGAAGAATATCTGCGATTAATTCGTCGAGGGGGTGCTGCTTGACCCTGGGGACTGAAGTTCTGCCGGTATGTCATCTGACGGTGCGGGGGGGAACGCATTATCTTGTTGCTCCGGTCGGACCGGCGCATGTTCGAGAATTACTACTTCAACCCGGCGGTTTTTGGCGCGCTGTTCGAGCGTCAGATTTTCGACCAGTGGTCTGGAGTCGGCATACCCGAGTGCTGCCAGGTGCTCCGCCGGCACGGAGTAGAGTTCCGATAAGACCCGGACGACGATCACGGCGCGGGTGGCGGACAATTCCCAGTTCGACGGAAACAGCGCGGTATGAATCGGGACATTATCCGTATGGCCCTCGACGCGCACGTGCCGGTTCAGCTCGATCATGGCTTGGGAGAGTCCCTGAAGAAACGGAAGAGCTTCGGGGCGCACGGCTGCTTCTCCGCTATTAAAGAGAACTTGATCCGGAATGGTAATGACGATGTCGCCATTAAGCTTCTCCTGAAGCTGCATGAAGTCGAACTGCGAATTCTGCTTCATGTTCTTGACCAGCTCGCGCATTTTTCTGATAGCGACTTCTTTTTCACCCGGAAGGTTCTGCGACATGAGCGTTGGCCGTTGATGTCCGAGGGTAAAGGCCAGCGCTGAGGCCGGAGGTGTGGCGATGGGGTGTAAGGCGGCCTTGATGGAATCGCTGACCGTACGATATTTGCCTTCATTGACGGAAGAGACCGAATACATCACGACAAAGAAGGCGAACAGCAACGTGATGAAGTCGGCGTAGGACACCAGCCAGCGTTCATGATTTTCGTGTTCTTCGTGTTTGTGTTTTGCCATGCTGGAACCCGTCAATCGTCAGGCGTCATTCGTCAATCGCAGAAGTGCGGTTTCCGGATCCGTACGGTTGAGGATAGCCGCTTGACGGGGTGTGCGTCACTTCTTCGCCTCTTTTGAGCGTTCCTCGTGGGGCAGGAAGCTTTCCAGCTTTTCCTGAAGTAACCGGGGATTCTCGCCTTGGGCCAGGCCGACCAACCCCATGATGATAATGTTTCGCGCACTGGACTCTTCCTTCAGCTTCATTTTGATTTTGTTCGCGAAGGGTAGAAAAAAAAGGTTGGCGAGGCCGACGCCATATACCGTGGCCACGAAGGCCACCGCGATGCCGCCGCCCAACTTGGAAGGATCCGCCAGATTTTCCATCACGTGAATGAGTCCCAAGACTGCGCCCAAGATGCCGACCGTCGGGGCGTAGCCGCCGGCAGCCTCCCACACCTTGGCGGCCTTTACGCCGGCCTCTTCATGATGCTCGACTTCGATTTCAAGAATTTCGTGCACGGCTTTGGGATCGGTTCCGTCCACGATAAGTTGCACGCCCTTCTTGAAGAACGGATCCTTGATGTCTTTAAGTTTGCCTTCCAGTGCCAGTAATCCCTGTTTGCGCGACACCGTGGCCAGATCGAGAATCAACTTGATTGTCCCTTTCGTATCGATGGGAGTGTTGCCGAACACCATACCCAACGATCCGATGGACTTGATCACGACCGATAGCGGATTTTGCACGCAACAGGCGCCGATCGTACCTCCGGCCACGATGATAAAGGCCGTCAGCTGCATGATGGAGCTGAGGTGGCCGCCTTCCAACGCCTGTCCGCCGATGATCGATCCGATCGCGAGTACGATTCCGAGTATTGTCGCTATATCCACGAGTCAGTCTTTCCTTACAATACAAGAACATGAGCGATATCTATCATGTGATGAATCAAGCCTACTTTAGAACTATTGCACCTCGAATTCGGCCTCTGCTACGGTGCGCTACCCAACAGAAGGAGCCAGCGCATGGATTCGTCGGATAGTTTGATGCTCGATGCCAAGCAAGCCATTCTGGAGGAA
>JACOEJ010000070.1 GCA_024998645.1 Nitrospira sp. | reverse complement strand
GAGCCGGCTGGGACTCGAACCCAGGGCCCTCGCCTTAAAAGGGCGATGCTCTACCAACTGAGCTACCGGCTCACGCTGCGAAATGCTGTCATCCAACCAAGCGATTGTCAACCCCTGAAGAGTCTAAGGATCGCCAATCCGGCTGACTAGGAACGTGGTCGTCGGCGGGAACACTTCAGCGGATTGCGCAGTATGATGGTTTCGGTGCGCTTGGATCCGGTCGAGATCATATCGATGCGACAGCCTGCCAGCTCTTCGATGCGTGCCAGGTAGCGCTTGGCTTCAGCCGGAAGCTGTTTGTACGTGGTCGCCCCGGTCGTCGAAGCCGTCCAGCCTTTCATCCGTTGATAGACCGGCTCGCACTGCATGAGCGCATCCAGGTCCGACGGCATTTCCTTGTAGAGGATACCCCCGTGCCGATACCCCACGCATATTTTCAATTCTTTGCAGCCGTCCAACACATCCAGTTTCGTCACCGCAAGCGACGTCAAGCCGTTTACCTGAGCCGCATGACGCACCACGACCGCGTCGTACCAGCCGCATCGCCGCGCACGCCCGGTGGTCGAACCAAACTCACGCCCACGCTCCTGCAGTCCCTGTCCCACTTCGTCGGTCAACTCCGTCGGAAACGGTCCGCTTCCGACCCGGGTCGTATAGGCCTTGGCGATCCCCATCACCGCATCGATCATCGTCGGCCCCACACCGGTGCCGGTGCAGGCCCCGCCAGCGGCAGAGCTGGACGACGTCACAAAAGGATAGGTTCCAAAGTCGACATCCAAATGTGTGCCTTGGGCCCCTTCAAACAAGACCGTCTTCTCTTTCTTGATCGCCCGATTCAACAACGTCGTCGTATCGACAATATAACTCTTCAGGCGTTCCGCATAGCCCATGTATTGATCGAAGACCTTGTCGACCTGAAACGTCTCAACTTTATAGAGCCGCTCCAAAAACCAATTCATTTCGACGAGATTTTCTTCCAGCTTCTTCCTGAACAGCGCTGGGTTCAACAAATCACCCATGCGAATCCCGACGCGCGCCATCTTGTCGGCATAGGAGGGCCCGATCCCACGACCAGTTGTACCGATCTTGCGGGACCCCTTCGACTGCTCGGATGCCCGATCGATCGCTTTATGATACGGCAGAATCATATGCGCCCGCTGGCTGACGGCAAAATTCTTCCCAAAGGCAATACCCAGCGGTTGGAGCCGATCCATCTCTTCAATCAGCGCCCCCGGATCGACAACCACACCATTACCGATAACGCACGTGGTGCCGCGATAGAGAATCCCCGAAGGAATCAGATGAAAAATATAGGTCCCGCGCTCGTTGATGACCGTATGCCCTGCATTCGATCCACCCTGATACCGCACGACAATGTTGGCATCCTTCGCCAAAATATCGACGATCTTGCCCTTGCCTTCATCGCCCCATTGGGCGCCGATTATGACGAGATTTCCCATACCACCACTTCCTCTCAGCCCGTTCAATCACGAAAAAATGGCTCTGACCCGATGGGGAGATCAGAGCCGCGGGGGCTCATCGTAGGTACCGCCCACCCGTTTGTCAAGCCGATCTCCGCCTAAAACACTCAGAAAAACACCGCGCACCCCCACGCCACACACGTCTGCATCAACCCCGTTCGCTACCCCGGTGGGAGCCGGTTCCAACCGGCTCCCATGTTTCACTTTCTTGACTGGGTGGGACCTGCGTGTTAGCATGCCGGAACTTCTCGCGGAGTACGTATCTCTAGACCAACGGTGTGGGGCTGTAGCGCAGTTGGGAGCGCGCGTGAATGGCATTCACGAGGTCGCCGGTTCAATCCCGGCCAGCTCCACCAAACCAACCCTCGGTTGAACCGCGCCCTCTAGATCGTTGAAGTAATTTGCGCGCGGATCACCACGTCTCATTCACCTCTCTGCTCGATTGAACAATTGCCATGCTACAAATCGAATCCGTCCATAAACAATACTCCACGAGAATTCTGCTTGAAGGCGCATCCGCGCATCTCCGTCCGAATTCACGGGTAGGATTAGTCGGCCCGAACGGTGCCGGCAAGACTACGCTCTTTCGGATGATCCTCGGGGAAGAATCTCCTGACAAAGGCACCATCCGCAAGCGTCCGCGGCTCCGCATCGGGTACCTGCCGCAGGAGCTTGAAACGATCATCGGCAAAAATGTGCTGGATGCCACCCATCGCGACCTCTACCCCGAGCATGAGGCTGAACGGATCCTCATGGGATTGGGATTTTCGGAGATCGATTTTACTCGTCAGGTTGAAAAGCTGTCCGGTGGTTATCGGATGCGGGTAGCGCTAGCACATCTACTGCTGACCAACCCTGACGTCCTCATGCTCGACGAGCCGACCAACCACCTGGACAAGCCAACGCAACGCTGGTTCGAGCAATTTCTCCTGGAATCGGAAATGACGCTGCTGCTCATCAGCCACGACACGGCGTTCCTCGATCGCGTCGTCACCCATATCTGGGACCTCCGGCACCATAAGATCGAAGAATATCGCGGCAACTATACGGCGTTCCAACGGCTCCGCGCGGAGCGGGATGCCCAGCGTGAGGCCGCCGCGGGGCGCCAGGCGAAAGAAGTCGCACGGGTTCAAACCTTCGTGGATCGGTTCCGCTACCAGGCGAACAAAGCCAGCCAGGTTCAATCGCGCATCAAGCAGCTTGAGAAGGTCAAGATGATTGAAGTGAAGCGCGATCCCAAACGAGTCAAGTTCAAATTTCCTCTCCCCGCGGCGAGCGGACGGCAGGTCCTTGAGCTCGATGGCGCGGCCAAGCGCTATGGGGAAAAAGTAGTCTATGAACAAGTCGATTGTTCGATCGAACGCGGGCAACGCGTCGCACTAGTGGGAGAGAACGGAGCCGGAAAAAGCACGCTGCTCAAGATGCTGGCCGGCGCGCTGGAGCCGGATAAAGGCAAAAGAACGGTCGGCCATGGTGTGACGCTGCATTACTTCGCGCAACACCAGGCCGAGACCTTGAATCCAGAACATTCGATCCTCCAATCCCTCTCAGAAGTGTCCCATCAAGCGGAGATGAACTTCCTCCGCGGGATTGCCGGCGCCTTTCTCTTCACCGGTGACGATCAAAAGAAACCGATCAAGGCGCTGAGCGGAGGGGAACGCAACCGCGTCGCGCTCGCACGCATGCTGGTCGAACCGGCCAATACCTTATTGCTTGACGAGCCGACCAACCATCTCGACCCGGCGTCGGTCGATATGCTTACCGATGCCCTCTCGGACTTCCCCGGCACCATCATCTTTATTTCCCACGACCCGACCTTTCTGACCAGAGTCTGCACGCGCGTCATTGAAATCGAAGAAGGCAAGGCCCGCAGTTTTTCAGGCGACTACGAGTATTACTTGTGGAAGAAAGCGCAGGAAATCGAATCCATCAAGGAATCGAGCGACGACTTAAAGGGGGCGGATCGCGGGAAAAACGCCGGACCAACCAGAGCCATGGCAGCACAAGCTCCAGCCAAGTCCTCAGCCGGCGATCGCCGAGATTTGAACAAAACCCAGGCCCGACTGGAAAAACAGGTCGCGCGGGCCGAAGCCGAGATCGCCGAGTGTGAGTCGAAGATTAAAGCACGAGACCTTGAACTGGCTGATCCCTCTCTCTACAAAGAGAAGTCCACCGCATGGAGCGATCTGCAGATCGAGTATGATGGGTGGAAGAAGGACCTTGTGCGACTCACCGCCCGGTGGGAAACGCTCTCAGCTGAGCTGGAAGACGTGAAGCAGAAGCTGACGGCCTTCGCCTAGCGGAAGCCAGAAAACACCATGCAGAGCTTTGAACGATGTGAGGCTAAACTGGAAGGGCCTGCATCTTCAGCTACACGGAAGATCTGATCGTTTCTTCGAGGTAGTAGAAAAGCCAGCGGTTCTTTTCTCTGGTCACCAGATCGTCCCACACCACTCCCGTCAAAAATCCTTTTTCCCAATCCTTCACCCAGGCGACCGTTCCCTCCAGCTTTTCCTGCTGGTCGGCACCGTCTGAATCTAAAAATGCGAGCGACACGGTCACTCGCTCATTGATGGGGAAACGATCCTTGGTGTGCAGACCGGCGCCGATCTTATTCACATTGTCGAGCACAGCCGTACTGGCACGGCCGCCGCTCTTTGGCGCAATGAGAGCAGAACCCACCAATGTCGCACGGACGAACTTCCGTCGCTCGCTGGCGACCGCGGCGGCAACTGATTGCTTCGACTCTCCGCGCTTCATGGGTCTAAGTATAACCGATTAGAAAACTTTGTAAACCACCTAAAAAGCCTTATGGGCGAGGCTTTGGCCGATAGTACTGCCGTTCTTTCAAGACGTCCGGGAGATGCGCCTGATCAACCTTGGCCTGGGGATCATCGTGAACATACCGATACCCTTTCCCATATCCAATTCCCTTCATGAGGGAGGTTACGGCATTCCGCAAATGCAGCGGGACTCCAAGATTTCCATGGGCTTGAGCATCCTCCTTGGCCTCCAACAAGCCGATGTAGGACGCATTGTCTTTAGGTGCAGACGCCAGGTAGGTGGTCCCATGCGCGAGATTGATTTGGGCCTCGGGAAGCCCGACAAATTGCACAGCCTGAGCCACGGCATTGGCCACCAAGAGCCCCATGGGATCGGCGTTGCCGACATCCTCTGAAGCAAAAATGACCATGCGGCGAGCGATGAATTTCGGGTCCTCTCCTGCTTCCAACATCCGTGCAAGCCAATAGAGCGCCCCGTTCGGATCGGAATCGCGCAGACTTTTGATGTAGGCGGAAATGACGTTGTAATGTTCCTCTCCGGCCTTGTCATACCGGAGCGCCTGTTTATTCAGCGCGACGGTCAGCAACGCCTCGTCAATGAGTCTCGTTCCGTCCGCTCCGATCGGCGCCTGCGTCACCACAAACTCGGTCGCGGTCAACAACGCACGCGCATCCCCGTTGCTGAACGCAATCAGGCGCTGCCTCGCCCCTGGCGAGAGACGCGCTTTCAATTGCCCCAAGCCGATTTCTGAATCGGTGAGTGCACGGTCCAGGATCCGCCCCAGGGCCTCATCACAGAGTGACTTGAGCACAACCAGGATCGATCGCGACATCAACGGACTGATCACTTCAAACGAGGGATTCTCAGTCGTGGCCCCGACGAGAATTACCGTCCCTCGTTCGACGTGGGGAAGGAAGGCATCCTGCTGGGCTTTGTTAAAACGATGGATTTCATCGACGAAGAGCACCGTCTTCTGCTGCTGCAACGCGAGCCGGTGCTCGGCAGCCTTGATGATCTCGCGCAATTCAGGAATACCGCCCGTGACGGCCGAAAAAGCCACGAAATGGGCTTTCGTGTGCCGGGCGATGAGATGCGCCAGCGTCGTCTTGCCCGATCCCGGCGGGCCCCAGAAAATCACCGAGGAGAGGCGATCGGACTCGATAGCCTTCCGCAGCGGCCGATCCTGGCCGACAATCTCATCCTGCCCGACAAAATCGGCGAACTCCCGCGGGCGCATCCGCTCCGCCAGCGGTGCATTAGCCTTTCTCCCCGTTTGAGGCGCGGCAAACAAATCAGGCCCTGGTTCACGCGGGGTCGGCATCAATGACTCCTACAAGTGAGCGGATTGTATACGCCGTGTCCGGTGATCGCAAACGGCCTCTTGACCATGGATACCGCCGATGCTACGAACAGTGCCGGCTGGAGGAGGGAGTCGGTGCAAGTAGAAATTAACGGCATCACATTGGCCCATAGCAATACAGGCACTGGCCTTCCGATTGTTTTCCTGCATGCCTTTCCGCTGAACCGCACCATGTGGGCTGAGCAGGAAGCTGCCCTGTCTTCGCAGTTTCGTGTGATCACTATCGATCTGCGTGGACACGGCGAATCCGATGCCCCGCTCTGGCACTACAGCCTCGATCAGGCCGCAGATGATGTTTGCGCGTTGTTGAACCATCTTTCCATCGCACAAGCCCTGTTCGTAGGTCTGTCGATGGGCGGCTATATCCTGTTGGCGCTCTACCGAAAGTATGCGGACCGGGTGAAGGGAATGGTGCTGGCTGATACGCGAGCGCAGGCAGACACGCCCGAAGGCAAAGCGGGGCGATTCCAGATGGCACAAATCGCCTACAAACAGGGGCCCTCTGCTATCGCCGATATCATGATCCCAAAGTTATTGAGTCCCGCAACGATTCAGAGCAGACCGGAGATTGTTCAGAGGGTTCGAACGATGATCGAGGGAAATCAGATCAGCGGGATCGCCGGAGACTTGATGGCAATGGCCGAACGGCCCGATTCAGTGCCGCTCCTGAAACAAATCGCCTGCCCCACACAGATCATCGTCGGCGAGTTGGACCAAGCTACCCCGCCGGCCGATGCGAAACTCATGGCCGAGCAGATTCCCCATGCCAGGCTGGCCATCATCCCCAACGCCGCACATCTGGCGAATCTCGAACAACCGGAAGCGTTTACCCGCCTTATTGAAGAATTTTATTCAGAACTGAAGAAGTAGCTGGCGGTCACTATCCTATGATCTAGTCTGAGGCGCCGATACCGCCGCGGCGTATGAGCTTCAAAAACTCCAGCCTGGTTTGCTGCTGGGTGCGAAACGCCCCGAGCATGGAGCTGCTGACCGCAACCGTATTCTGCTTTTCGACACCCCTCATCATCATACAGAGATGCCGGGCTTCCACAACGACGCCCACGCCATGCGCGTTAAGCTTCGTCTTGAGGGTCTCCGCAATCTGCACGGTGAGCCGTTCCTGCACTTGAAGCCGGCGCGCGAAGGTATCGACAATACGGGGAATCTTGCTGAGCCCGACCACTTTCTTGTTGGGCAAATAACCCACATGCACCTTGCCATAGAAGGGCAACAGGTGATGTTCGCACATGCTGTAGAAATCGATGTCCTTGACGATGACCATTTCATCGTACTCAATCGGAAAGAGCGCCCCGTTCAAGAGGTGGTCGATATCGCGGTGATATCCCTGCGTCATGAACGCGAGCGCCTTGGCCACGCGCTCGGGAGTCTTGAGCAATCCGTTACGGCCCGGGTTTTCTCCAAGCGCCAGCAAGGTCTCCGTGACGAGTGCCTGCAGCACGTCCAGATCTGCCGGACGCCCCGTGCCGCTCTCGTCTTCAATCGGCTTCCGCCGCTTAACCGCCGCTCGCTTGGCCATAGTGTCTCCCTAGGATCGCGCCGCGAAAGGCGCTGCCCCCATGTATTCGAAGTAATTGTCTCTCGTCTCGATGACAGCGACTTTCTTGAGTTGCCCGTCCGGAATCTGCGGGACGAGCAAATCCCAGATCAGAAGCACCAGGTTTTCCCCCGTCGTCGTCTGTGTTGCAAATTCAGGGTCCTGGTTCAGATCGTGATGGTCGAATCGGTTCACGATCCGCTCGGTCGCGATCCGGTCAAGTTCATCGATACCAACCGCCTGCCGGGACTGCACAGTACTGGGACATCCGATCGTGACAAGGACCACATAGTTGTGACCATGCCCGTTGGGATTGTTGCACTTGCCGAAGACCACCCGATTTTCTTCAACCGATAAATGGTCGGTGTGCAACCGATGTGCGGCACAGAATCGATACCGCCTGGTAATGCTGCCCTGTCCCATACTATTTACACTGCGATCAGTGAAAAAGACGAAGCCAGGATTCCCCTCTCGGGCAACCCTGGCTTCGCACTATCTGAAAACTGTAGGCAGAGTGCGCGTCCTCTTCCTTCCGGTCAATCTGCTTAAGCGCTGAAGGAGCTGCCGCAGCCGCAGGTCGTCTTGGCTTGCGGATTCTTGATCGAGAATCCTGAACCCTGGACGCTGTCGACATAATCGACTTCGGCGCCCTGCAAGAGGGGAGCGCTCTGGGAATCCATGATGACCTTCACATCACCCTTTTCCACGACGGTGTCGTCTTCGCCCATCTTGGACTCAAACGCCATCCCATATTGATAGCCATGGCATCCGCCGCCGCGGACATAGACGCGAAGGCCGACCACGTCCTTCTCTTCTGCCATGAGCTCTCGGATCTTCTGTTCTGCAACTGCTGAAATGGTAACCATTGTCTTCCTCCTGTATCTCCAGATCCGCAACCTGCGATCCGGGTTGGCTTAGTGTAACACCTCTCTACCGAATATCAACTCCCTGCGCCTCTGATTGTATGGCCGACGGCTCCCCAAACTTAGGATCCGCAAACTTGGATTCCGGAACCCGCACAACGACATCGCCCAACACTCTCGCCTGACAGCCCAGTCGATGCCAGGCCTGGCTCAAGTCTTCCCGGTCCAGCAGGTCCTGCTCATCGAAATCGATCTCTGATAGATTTTCGCTGCCTGACTGCACTTCGACCCGGCAAGTCGTGCAAGACGCATTGCCCCCGCAATCATGATTCAGCGAGAAACCCAATTCCTTGGCGGCATCCAGCAAGGTCAGGTTTCTCGTCACCGTGCCACTTTTCCCTTGAGGATGGATGAAGGTCACACGCGGCATGATCGAGCCCTATACCCCCACCGCCGCCGGTGTGAACGGACAACGCTGCAACCGGAGATGCTCTTCGTACTCTTTTTGGAAGAGCTTCACACTGCTCTGCACCAGGACAGCAGCACCGGTCACCAACGTACAGTAGCCCGTCCCCTTCACAAAACCGCAGAGCTGCAACAGGCTATCCATATCCTTTTGCGTGCCCTGGCCCTCTTCGATCTTCGCCATCAACGTGGCCAGATTGTTCGTCCCCATCCGGCAGGGCGGACATTGCCCGCAGCTCTCGCCCTTGAAGAAATTCGAGTATTTCAGGGTCGCCGCCACCATACAGGTGGCATCGTCGATCACAATCGTCCCCGCAGAGCCCAGCCCAGTGCCGGCTTTCTTAAGCGAGTCAAAATCCATCTGCAGATCGAGCTGATCGGCCGTCACCATCGAGAAGGCCGGGCCACCGGGGAATACCGCCTTGATCTGCCGGCCGCCCTTGACGCCGCCACCGCACTTTTCGATCAGCTCACGGATCGTCACGCCCATCGGCATCTCATAGACTCCGGGGCGATTCACCGACCCGCTCAGCGAAAACATCATCGTGCCGGGACATTTCTCTGTTCCGACCTGCGTAAACCAGGCTGCGCCTTTATACAGAATCCGCGGGATATTGCAGAGCGTCTCCACATTGTTCACTAACGTCGGCTTCCCGTAGAGGCCGAAATCCGTGGGATAGAACGGTGGTTTCTGACGGGGCATCGCCGGACGGCCTTGCATGGATTCCAACATCGCGGTCTCTTCACCGGCCACATAACTCCCGTGGCCCTCGAATACTTGCAGCTCGATGTCATACCCCTTCCCCAACACGTTCTTCCCTACCAGCCCTCGCGCCTTGGCCTCAGCCAACGCCTTCTTCAGATTCTCCCGCTCTTCTTCATATTCGTGATTCACATAGATGAAGGCCGCTTTGGCCTGAACGGTATGGGCTGCGATCAAGCACCCTTCGATCAATTGATGAGGAAGCGTCTTGAGCAGATACCGGTCCTTGAAAGTCCCCGGCTCATGCTCGCCGGCATTGCATACAAAGTAGTGTTCCTTGACTCGATGGTTCAGGACCTTGTCCCACTTGACTCCGGTTGGGAATCCGGCGCCGCCCCGGCCTCGCAGCCCGGCCTTCTTCAATTCGGCCACGACGTCGTCGGCTTTCATGCCGTCGACACACCGCTTCCACGCCTCATAGCCTCCCACCTTGAGATAACCTTCGATCTCCCAGGGAGCCCCTTCGAGCTTTTGGACTAGACGTGGTTCAGTCGCAATGGACATAGGCATTCCTTCGAAAAAATCCGCGAGTTTAGAAGCCGTACTATACGGCTGACTACGCGTCTCCGTCAAGGCAACTCATGGGGAATAGGCCTGAATCTCAAGCAGTTAGGACAAGGGCCCTATGGTCTTGGTGGGCATGTAGGGCAATCGGGAGCAGTAACCGGTAGAGCGGGTCCAATTCGCCGGCCGGGGCTTTCCCGGACCGGCGACTTGGCAAAAACCAACTTACTTGAAATGGCTGCCGGCCCCCATGAAAAACAGCATGGGAATCGACAACATGAAATTCACACGGGAGGCAAGGAGCGCCGTCCGGCCCCATTGGGCCATTTCCGCCGGCGCCGGTGTCCCCTGCGCCGCTGCCGTCACGGCTGCGATGATCTTCTTCTGATTGGGCCAAATGATCGCATGGACATTGGCCATCATAATGATGCCCAACAATCCGCCGATCCCCAGTGCAATGGCCCCGGTTCCGCCTTTGGCATACATGTAGCCATACAGGCCGATGCCCGCCAGAACGGTGACCGATGCCCCGTGGCGGAACCAGTTGAGCGCCGCCGGCATGAGCTTTGGAATTACGATGTTTTTCGTGGGGCCATCAAGGCTCTTGAGGAACCCGGCATTGATCAGGTTGAAGAAATACAAGATCCCGATCCACGTGATGCCCGCGAGGAAGTGCACCCACCGCATGATCATACCCACCCAATCGACCTCCCCTGCGCCGACCCCGGACATGCCGAGAAACACCACTATCAAAACGACAGCCAGTGCGAATCCCGCACCGATCGTCTGCATCGGATCTTCAAGAAATTTCATAGCGTCCTCTCCTCACACGGTTTATTGCTCGACTGCGCGTTTGCTGCAGCCCCTTCACAGTTGTCACGCCACCGGCACAACGCCGGCACACTGACACTACATCATCAATCGATCGACATTCGCACACAACTCCCTCACCGCCGTGGCGGAAGCCTCCAGCGCCGCCCGCTCATCCGCCGTCAACTCGTACTCAATGACCTGCTCGGCTCCGCCTCGGCCCAGCTTCACAGGCACACCGACAATGACATTCTTCAACCCGTATTCGCCTTCACACAGCACCGCAGACGGCAACACCCGTTTCTGGTCTTGCATGATCGCATCGACCATATCCACCGCTGAGGCAGAGGGTGCATAGAAAGCGCTTCCGGTTTTTAGCAGTCCCACGATCTCAGCCCCGCCCTCTCGCGTGCGTTTGACGATCGCATCAAGCCGGTCCTTGGGAATGAGTTCCGACACCGGCTTGCCTTTGACGGTCGTGTAGCGGGGAAGCGGCACCATCGTATCGCCGTGCCCACCCAGCACCATCGCTTCCACATCAGGTCCCGGCACTTTCAGCTCGTTCGCGATGAATGTGCGCATCCGCGCCGAATCAAGCACGCCGGCCATACCGATCACCCGGGACTTGGGGAACTTGCTGACCTTCAATGCCACATGCACCATCGCATCCAGAGGGTTGGTGACTAACAGTAAGATGACTTCCGGCGAACGGGCGATGAGCTCTTTCACCACCGACTGCACGATCTTGGCATTGGTGGTCAGCAGTTCGTCACGACTCATGCCCGGTTTCCGCGCGATCCCCGACGTGATCACCGCCACCGCCGAGCCGGCCGTTTCCTCATATCCGTTAGTCCCGACCACGCGCGTACTGTAGCCGCAGACCGGACCGGCCTGTGCCATATCGAGGGCCTTCCCCTGCGGAACACCTTCGACAATGTCGACCAGCACCACATCGTACCGATCCCGCTCGGCCAACCGTTGCGCCGCCGTGCCACCCACATTGCCCGCACCCACCACTGTAATCTTCGGTCGCCCCATCATCACACCTCAGCTCCTAAATCTTGGCCTCTTCTTTCTCCGCGACTTATCCCATTGACGGGTTCAGCCTATCCTGCGCCGCCTGCAACAGCTCTTCTATCAATCCCGCGCGCGGGGCGCGAGCACAAAGGATGCGCTGAACCCGTTAATGCCCTCCCTCGTGCTCTGTCCAACCCGCTACCTTGAAATTGATCGTGCAGACAAAATTATCCCCGTCGTAGAAATTGACTTTAATCTTCTTCTTGCCGTAGGTCGCCGACAGGAACGCTTCCGGATCGTCCACGAGGGCCTGATACCCGCCTGCCGGATATTCACCCAGGTCGTGAAAGACCACGATCATTCCGACTTTGACCTCTTGAAGAATCTTGACCCAACAGCGCGGATAGACCTCCCAGAACTTGGCGTCAATCATGTCCTTGGTGGGCTCCGGGCGGTCCTCGCCGGGAATCACCGCCTGGCCGAACTTCGCCAGCCGACGGACATAGGGATACTGGTGCCCCGTAAACAATTTATAGAGCCAGGGCGGAACCGCGGGTCGTGCAGATGTATCGGACATAGGCCTACGTCGTCAATCGTTGATAAATTCGTGGTAGCCGGGCCGGCAAAGACTCCACCCGGTCGATCACGGCAAACCGCACATCGCCATACATCCGCCGAAGATACGCATCGGCCGCCGCATCGATCGTGACACAGAAGGGATCAATCCCGACCTGCCGCGCCTCACGGAGCGCCGCCTTGGTATCCTCGAGCGAATAGTCGTCTTTATAGTCCCCATCGAGCGGGCGCCCGTCACTCACCAGCACCAGGAGTTTCGTCCTGGCCTCACAGGCCCGCAGCTTAGCTGTCGCATGGCGGATGGCCGCGCCATCGCGATTCTGTTGCCTCGGCACCAAACCGCCCAACCGATGTGCCGTTGCATGGCCCAAGAGTTCGTCGAACTCTTTCACGATCGAGAACTCAACCTGCGCCCGGCCCTGTCCGGAGTAGGCATAGACCGCATACTGATCGCCGACCGCCTCCAGTGCTTCGCACAGAAGTACCAGACTTTCCTTCTCGATGTCGATCACCCGCCGCCCACTTTCGAGTTGCCGGCTGGTCGACCCGCTGACATCCACGAGAAAGGCCACGGCCACATCCCGCTCTCTTTTCTCATGCCGGACATAAATACGATCGCTGCCTTCCATGCCCGCCTGCTGTTCCGCCACCCGGCGAACCAGGGCGTCGATGTCCAAATCCTCGCCGTCGGCCTGCCCCGCTGTACGCCGGAATGCCGGGGGACGAAGACTCTCAAAAAACCGGCGAAGCGATTTGACCGCGCTTCGATGGGTCGTCAGGGCCGCCATGACGGCGTCATCCGATCCGGATTCAGCCGGTTGCTCCACAACCTGGCACCACTGCACCCGGTAGTCCTGAATCGTCGTATCCCATTCCGGGTACCGAATCCGTTTCACTCCGGCGCCGGCCGCCTCGGTCAATGGCCGCTCTTCTACCGGCAACGCAAGCAGCTCATCCACGACAGCGGGCAAGACACGACCGCCCCCCATCACTTCACTCATCATCTCGTGCCGTTCACCGCCTGAATTCTGTTGGCCACCGCCCTGCTCTTTGGACCCACCCCCACCGCTGGCCACACGCTCGCCGGGTGCTTGCCCCTCGGCATCCTCTTGCCCCGGGGCCTGATCCCGCGAGATAAACTCGGGGTTCATCTCTCCCCGGTACACCCAGTTGGTCATCGGACGATAGGGATCACCGGTCTCTTCGGACCCGGTCGGTCCTACGCCCAACTCCTCTGGATTGTCCTGAACCGGATCCCCCTCAATCATCTCGGCTTTGGGCTGCAACTGTTCTTCCATGCGGACATAAACCGCGTGCACAAGGCGTAGCGCATCCTCCGCGGACGCCCCTGGCGCCAACACCGGACCACACATCGACCAGAGCGACGCCACTTCGCTCTGCACTGCCCGAGGCACCGCTGATTCGGCAGATTCTCCGGTCGAGAGCCGCAAGAGGCAATCGACGAGCAATTCCTTCACGGTCAATCCATGCGCCGGATCGCGGGGGGTCACCGCTTCGCCGGCTACCCGCTGAAGATCCCGCTGAAGGCCGGGATACTCCCGCTGCAAATGCGCCTCAACTCGCGCATCCTCCAGCACGATCCAGAGATCCTGAATCAAACGCGGGTGCGGATAGAGCCGGAAGAGCGCAGCCAGCGATGCCGGTTGTTGCGCCCCACGCCCATACCGGTCACAAACGGCCGTCACCAGATCCTGAAGCGAGTCAAGCGTAAGTCGATAGGTGCCAAACTCAATATGTCCCGCCTCATGCGCCGCCATCACCAGATAGAGCCGCACGTTCTCATCGTACGTCTGATATTTCCTGAGCAGCGCCGGAAGCGCAATGGTGCGTCCATCGGCACTGACCGTTGCGCGAGCAGGGACCTCTGTCACCGCATCCGGAAGCGCCTGAATCTGCACATCCGACCCACAAAGCCCCTGCACAAATAATTTGATGGTCCGGGCGACTTGCCGCAACGGCACACCGCTCAAGGCCTGTTCCACCGATGCCAGCGCCCGCTGCGATTCCAACCCGAAGTACGCTCTCGCTCCCTCTACGCTG
The DNA here is from genome assembly GCA_024998645.1 of Nitrospira sp. Taxonomy (GTDB): domain Bacteria; phylum Nitrospirota; class Nitrospiria; order Nitrospirales; family Nitrospiraceae; genus Nitrospira_D. The sequence continues at coordinate 2,854 of JACOEJ010000070.1, read as the reverse complement.
TAGGCCAGGACTTCCATCCCCGCCTTGAACCAGTTTTCAAATCGTGCCACGGCATCGGGGGAAACTCCGATCATGACGACGATCTCAGGGGCGCGCCGCAGATACGCGAGCGTCGCCGCCGCATCCCGGTCAGCAATCAATCCTCCGTACTGCACCACCTTGAGCTGCCACTCGACCGAGGACAAGGTCCGCAGCAGCGCCGGCGCTTCCGCTAACCAGGCAATGGCGGACTCCGGCGAATGCTCAGCCAGTACCGCTCCAAGCGATAAGACCTTCGGGCGGAGCGTCGCATGCTCCAGGTCCCCAAGGATCGCCGGACTGGTCCGGAGAAACTCCAACGTGCCCAGATAGTCGGGGTTCCCGATGGCATTCGGTTGAATCAGCTTCATGCCGAATCCGACCCACTGCCGCACGTCACTCAGCGGCAGGACCGGCGCAATGGCGGCGAGTTGCCGGATGTACTCCAGGCCCACCACCACATCGATCTGCGTCAGTTCCACTCCGATTTCAAGCCAGGGCTGCAACTGCTCCGCGGGAATCACGTCGAGGAGAAGCGGCGCCGTCCGGAGATATTCCAGAGTCACATTGGCATCTTGCTCGGCCAGCTCGGCCCCGATGGCAAGAATTGCGCTGCGCGCCGCAGGCTGTTCCACCACTCCCAGCATCCGCGGGCTCTCTTTGAAGTATTTCAATGCAGAGGCACCGGAGGATTCAACCAGGACAATACCGAGATTGAGCCAGGCGACGACCGGCGCAAGACCAGCCCGGCGTGCTAACTCAGGAAGGGCCTCGACCGCAGCGCGGCCAACCTTTTCAGACACATCGGCCAGTTCTTCCAAGAGTGACAACACCGCCGCAACCGGCTCCGGCTTACCTCCAACCGCAGCTAATTGGGAGACCAGCTGCTCAGCCGAGGCCTGCCCCAGATCGCCGCTCAACCGATTGATCAACTCTGTTGTCGCGTGAGAGTCAGCCATGGCCCGTCTATCCGAATTGATGCCAAATTTGCGAAGTGGTGGATTGTAAAGGACGCCCTGGCGCTTGTAAACTAGCGATTCCTGCTCCGGACGCACCGATCTGAAGGGAGACAGCATGGCCGAGCCCAAACAAGAGAGCCTCGATAAGATGTGGAAATACGTGAAGGGGTTTGCCGAAAAGAGCGGCACCGTGATGCATCCAACCCCCGCCGTGACCGAAGCCGTGGTGAAAGGGCTGGCGATGCATATCGATGAGCTGGGGAAACCCCTCTGCCCCTGCAACTTTTACAAAGACAAGCAGGCCGAAGCTAAACTCCGTCGGTGGATGTGCGCCTGCGATGAGATGCAGATCTACAAATACTGCCACTGCCTTCTGTTTGTCCGGGAAGACGGCATGCCGATCACCGAATATCTCCCCGAAGGCCACGAGGGGCGTGAAATCTACGGTCTCATTACCGATCCAACACCGGACAAAGGCCGCGCGCTGAAACACAAGGCTACCGCGACAACTGCTCCTCCCGACGAACCCGCGCCTTCGTCAAAATGACCACTTTACGACCAGGCCAGCGCCTCTCGCTTGGCGTAGCCGTGCTGTTTCTGGCCAGCGGCATCTGCCTGAGTCACGGGACTGCCGTCGAATCGAACCCCGCGTCCCCTCAGGTCTTCAATGAAAAAGAGTTCGCCGTCTATAAACAGAAAGGCCATGGCACCTTGTCAGGCCAGGTCTTCCTGGGGGCCTCGTCGGGGAAAGCCGTCACACAAGCCGGTGTGCCGGTCCATCTGATTCCGGTCACGAAATACACGCGCTATTGGTTCGACCATAGCGTGAGGACAACCGCCTGTTCGTCACCGGGTGATCCTACAACAGCCAATGCCACACCGACGTCACACCAGCCCTTGAACTGCGCCCAGGAGGCTGTACGACAATTGGAGATGGATAAACGCATCCTCCCCTATCTCCGCACCACCAGAGCCAATCCCACCGGCCACTTCTGGTTCACCAAGATTCCGGCAGGTCGCTATTACATCGTCAGCGTGATTGAGGGCAGCTCACAAAAAGAAGACGGACCGGCAGGAATTGCGTGGCTGAGCATAGATCTTGAGGCAGGAGAAAAAGCGACGAACCTCGTCGTCAGCGACTGCAAGAGCACCCTCTGTTAACTCGAACAGTCCCTCCCAATCATTTTCCAATTCATACCGGCGGGCGACATCGGGCAAAGCTCCTCTGCGCGCATTGAGCGACCATCTTCCTCACTCACTAAAGGCCTGGGTATCAGGGTTGTTTCTATTGCGCGCATCCAACGAGGGCTGGTGTCCGTTCTCACCCGCCCGCCCTCGCGGCGCCGAGACGCCGCACTCCCCCCAGGCTCGCGCGTTGGGCGAGCACGAAACAACCCCAATGCCTGAGGCTCCAACTCTTCCTCCCTACGACTCATAGGACGGATCGGTGAGTCTCTGGCTGCGCGCATTGTCCGAGCACATTCTGATCGTGCGCGGACAGCGAGCAAGGAGACTCACCGATCCGTCCTACTCCCCCCTCACTCCCACCCGCTGACATCATACCCCTTCCCGATGAGACAGCGCACAACCACGTCGGCATAGGCCGGATCAGGGTCAACCGGTTTGTATGCACCGGCAGCCAGTCCGCCAATCAACCCCAACCCTCCGCCGGCCGCCGCGCCGATCACGACCCCCACCCCGCCTCCGATCAAGCCGGCTGAAGCTCCGCCGACCGCCCCGATGATCAATCCCAACACCCCGCCGCCGGCGATACTCCCGGAGCGGTTCACTCCGGATTTCAACCCGGCCTGTTCCGCTTTCTCCTGACAGGCTGCAATATCCTGCGCCGCCCCTTCCTTCCCGCTCAATTGCAGATG
>JACOEJ010000140.1 GCA_024998645.1 Nitrospira sp. | reverse complement strand
ACACGCTGCCCCTTCACCTCAACCCGCACATCCCGATAGGTATCCACCTCCGCCACACCGGGGATTGCGGCCAGTACTGTTTGCCAACCGGGAGGCAGACTCTTCGTGCCATTCCCGCTATTCGCCTCCCGCAGCCAGGTCGAGGGGGCCACGACGATGTCGGCGATCACGGTCTCGTTGATCCAGACTTCGACGGTGTGCCGGAAACTGCGCACCATGATGAGCACACCGATCATGATCGCCAGGCCCACCATCAGCGCCGAGACCGTCACGCCGTTCCGGCCCGGGTTTCTGGCCGCATGCTCCACAGCGATCTCTCGCATCGCACCCTGAATACCGGCGAGTCGTTCGCCCTGCAATGTCCGCTTTCTCCACCCGGTAATACAGAACGGCGCGAGACACGATAGCCCGGCCAATAAACAGAACGTGGCGAGATAGCCAAGAATCGGTACGCCACCCAGCGGTCCGGCAAAAGCAAGCAGTCCGGCCAGACCGAGTAACCCTATCCCACCAACCGCTAATCCCCCCACACGCACCTGCCGGCTACTTTCATAGTCACCCGGCGCCAGGGCCCGAACAGTGGCAGTGCGGCTGGCATCGAGGCTCGGTCCGATCGCTCCGATCATGGAGACGAGACAGCCGATGAGAATTCCTTCTACCGACGCCTGCCACAGTTCCGCTGAGTCAAACCAGGATGTGGATCCCTGACTCACCGGGGTGTAGAGGTCCGAGATCGTCCGGCTGACCAGTGTGACGAGTTTTTGTGCCAGCAGAATACCGCCCACGCTTCCAACGATCCCACCCAGCAGACCGAACAAAGCTGCCTCGGTCAGAAAGAGCCATGCCACACGAGGCTGGGTCATGCCGATCGCGCGGTAGATGCCGATCTCACGTCGGCGCTGCGCCACGGCGAAGGCCATCGTGTTGTAGATGAGAAACATGCCGACGAGGAGCCCGACCCAACTCAATACGGTGAGATTCAATCTAAACGCCCGCACCATCTGCTCGACTTGTCGCGTCCGGCTCGCCGGCCGCTCGACTGTGACATGCGGCGGCACAACGGCGCGCACGGCCTGCGCCGCCGCATCAACCTCGACCTCGGGGTTTGTGACCAGATCGATCCGGTCCAGCGTCCCGACCATACCAAAGAGGACTTGGGCAGCGGCAATGTCCATGATCGCCACATGATCCCAGGACGAGACCCGGTCGGATCGGTCCTGAATCACGCCCGCAATCCGCGCTTGGACCTGCCGAGGCCCGACTTGAAGCTGGACCGTATTCCCCCGCTCAAGGTGCCACTCAGCCGCCAGTCTTCTTCCAAGGTAGAAGCTGTCGGCTTTCAACAAGTCAGTGAGCGGATTGTCATCCTGCCCCTGCATCACTCGAAAGCCGCGCGAGTCAAACTCCGCCAGCAGATCCAGGCCGATCACTTGCAGCGCCCCACCCGGTTGTCCGGCATCGAGCCGCACCGCCGTTTGCACAATCACCGGCGACGCAGAAGTCAGGCCCGGTACTGCCCGCACCTTCGCGATCAGTTGTTCATCCAGCCCAAAGTCCCCGCCAGATACCTCCAAAGTAGTCGGACCCGCGACGGTGAGCACCGCCTGTTCAAATGAATGCAGCACCTCCACATTGGCTGTCCGCACCGCCACGGATGCCGCCACCCCCAGCGCCACACCCACAATAGTGAGGCCGGTCCTAAACGGCCGCTGAGTCATATGGGACAGGAGAAGGAGCGCGACAACTTTCAACCAGGCCATTGTGCGGCTCCTAGAGATACGGACGCTGTTGGCACGTACGTAGAACCACGGTGATTGGAAACACCTGCACAAACGGAGGATTTACGGGCTGCACAGAATGGCCGTTTCGTTTACAGGTCGCCGACCCTTTGCTAGATTGACGAGGAACATTTGATCGGGAGTAACACATGGCACGTAGTCGAGGGAACAACGCACTTCAGATAGACCGGAGCCCGAAGGCCGAGTTCTCCATTACCCCCCGGCAACGGGAAATTCTCAAGATGGTCGCCCTCGGCCATACGAATCGGGAAATTGGGGAGTCCCTGGCCATCAGCATCCGCACCGTCGAGGTGCATCGCTTCAATCTGATGCGGCGGCTGAATGTTCGGAACGTGGCGCAGTTACTTCGCCAGGGCCTTCAACAGGGATTACTGCCCCGCAACTTCGGCCTCAAGTAACATCAGAGCTCTTTGACTTTCCCCCGACATTCTGTCACCGATCCGTAGCCCTTCTTCTTGAGCTGCGCCGCTAATTCGGTCTCCAGCCGTCCGAAGGCTCCCAGCCCCTCTTCAACCAGAACGGTGCCGACCTGCACGGCCGAGGCTCCACAGAGGAAGTGCTCGAAGGCATCGACCCCGTTCATGACGCCGCCGGTGCCGATGATGGGAATCTTTCCCTGAAAGATTTTGTAGAAGGCGCGCACATTCGCGAGCGCCACGGCCTTGATGATCGTGCCGCCCAACCCGCCGAATCCGCCCTTCGGCTTGATCACGACTTCTTCACGGTCCGGATCCACCACCAGCCCGTTGCCGACCGAATTAATCATATTGAGAAAGTCGACCTCGCA
>JACOEJ010000069.1 GCA_024998645.1 Nitrospira sp. | reverse complement strand
CCGATGTGGCCGAGGATCGTGCCGGGATAGGGCGCATTCCATCCGCCGAGGAACAGGGCCGCGGCGACGCAGGACACCAGCACCATGTTGGCGTATTCCGCGATGAAGAAGAACGCGAAGCGCATGCCGCTGTATTCGGTGAAGAAACCGGCCACCAGCTCGCTCTCGGCTTCGGGCAGGTCGAAGGGCACGCGATTCGTTTCCGCGACGGCTGAGATCACGTACACGACGAACGCGAAGATCTGCGGAGCCGGAAAGGCGAATACATACCAGTGCCAGAAGCCGCCTGCCTGGGCATCGGTGATCTTTACCAGGCTGAGCGAGCCGGCCATGATCAGGACGCCCACGATGGCCAGGCCGACGTTCAATTCGTAGCTGATGATCTGTGCGGCCGACCGGAGTCCGCCCAGCAGCGAGTATTTGCTGTTGGAGGCCCAGCCGCCCAGGATGATGCCGTAGGCGCCGATCGAGGCAAAGGCCAGGATATAGAGCACGCCGATATTGATATCGCTGATGACGAAGGGCTTGATGGTCATTCCGAACAACTGGATGGTTTCATTCGGGCCGAAGGGAATAACCGCAAAGCCGATCAAGGCCGGCACCATCGCCAGAATCGGTGCGAGGCTGAACATGAACTTGTTGGCGCCGGCCGGAACGATGTCTTCTTTGAAGAAGAGTTTCAATCCGTCGGCGATCGGCTGAAGAATGCCGTAGGGGCCGACTTCCATGGGACCCATCCGATCCTGCATCCATCCGAGCACTTTCCGCTCGGCGAGCGTCAGGATCATCACGGTGAGCATCACAATGCCCATGACCGCGGCGATTTGTGCGAGCGAGACAGCGAGACGCAAGCTGAGTTCAGTCACGATGACACCCCTGGATTAGCGACCGTCAATATCGACGCGGTTTTCTCACGACACTTTCACCATCGAGGCCGAGGTCGTCCGGATATACGGCACCTTGGTCTCGGTATCCATGACACAGGCAAACAGTTTGTTCACTTCCTGACTGAAATGGTCCGGGAACCAGGCATGGCCTTCCGGCACCCGGTCCGCGACTTTGACTTCTGCGGTGACCTCGCCCTGCGAATTGGAGAGGCGGACACGGTTGCCGTCGACCAGGCCAAAACGAGTGGCATCGCGCGGACTGATGCGCAAAGAACTCCGCCCTTCGATCTGGATCAGCCCCTTCGACTTCATTGACAGCTTGCCCGAGTGGAACAAGCTCTGCACGAGTTCAATCTGTACGGTCCCGTCCGGACGGGACGGGGTGCGCGGCATCTGATAGCGCCCGGCGAGATCGCGTTCAAAACCCCGGCTGAGATAGCGATCCATCGTCGCGCGATCGGCTTTTGCCGGGAGCGGAGCCGGGCCCAGTGATCCATACCCCGGGATGAGACTTCGAATCTCCTTCAGGATCTCACGGCTCTCGGTATAGTCCAGCGGTGTGCCGAGCAGCCCCGAGAGGGCCGAGAAGATTTCCCAGTCCGGGCGGGCTTCGCCGGACGGCTCGACGGTCTGCCGGACCGCTTGGACATGGCCTTCCGTATTCGTAAAGGTGCCGTCTTTTTCGAGCGACGAACAGACCGGCAGGACAACATGGGCCAGTGCGGCGGTGTCCGTCAGAAAGAGTTCCTGGCAGACCAGGAGGTCCAGCTTGTCGAGCGACTCGCGCACTTCTAACGGAGCCGGCAGGCTGGCCAGAGGGTTTTCGCCGACGATGAACATCGCTTTGATCCGGCCTGATTTTGCCCGGGCCAGCATCTCGATCAGCGCCACGCCCTCAGTCGCCGGCGGTGCTTCTTTCCAGATGTCCACGACCCGGTCCCGTCCGCTCTGATCGGTCGTTTCGACGGGACCCGGCAGAAATTCGGCGACCGCGCCCATTTCGATTGCGCCCTGGTCGTTGTTTTCTTCCGCCAGCGGAGCCAGCCCGCAACCCGGCTGATCGAGTTTGCCCAAGAGGAGCAGCAGATCCAGCAGGTTCATGGCGCCGGCGTAGCCCTGATCGCTGCGTAAGAGGCCCTGTCCTGTGACAACGACGACGCGCTTCCCTTTGGCAAGCGCCTGCGCAGCGGCGGCATAGGTTTCCTGGCCCGCTCCCGTCGCGGTCTGGATGTCCTGCCAGGACAATTGTTGCAGCCGTGCCGTGACGGCGGTGACAAAGCTTGAACGTTGTTGTGTCAGGTCTGCGGCGACCAGATTCTGTTCGACGACCGCTTTCTGCAAGCCGAGGATAGCGGTACGGAAGAGCGTGGGGGAGACGCAGAAATGGTGCTGCGACAGATTCGCGATGTTGCTGATCGTGCCGATCGCCGGCAGCAGCGATTCAATAGTAATGAGCGTCGCCTGGCGCTTCTTGACCGCTTCCTTGATCGCAAGGCCGGTGATCGGATTTGTTTCAGTGATGTTCGTCCCGACCAGTAACAGGACATCGGCGGCTTCGAGATCTTCGAAGGTCACGGTCCAGCGATGGGTGCCCTGCACGCGGCGCATGGCCTGCACGCTGTTCATCTGTCCGTACCGGGCGCTGCTGTCGAGATGGTTGGTGCCGAGCGTCAGCCGCATGAATTTCTGGAAGAGATACAGCTCTTCATTCGTGCAACGGCCGGTAATCAGACCTCCGAACGCCTGGCCCCCATGCGCCTGTTTGATCCGGCCCGCTTGCTCGGCAATGAATTCCAGCGCTTCTTCCCAGGTAGTCTGCACCAGGGTGCCGTTCTTCCGGATCAATGGATGAGTGAGCCGCTCGGGATGGCTGGTGGCGTGAAAGCCGAAGAACCCTTTGGCGCAGAGATCGCCGTTGTTGCGTCCGGCGCCGTAGGCGGAGTTCACTTCGATCAAATCATTGTTTTTGGTCTGGACGGTAATCTGGCAGCCGTCGCCGCAATAACCGCAGATCGTCTCGGCGCGTTTCAGCATCCAGGGACGGTATTCATACATGGACAGGCGGCTGGTGATGGCGCCGACCGGGCAGATCTGCACGCAGCCCCCGCAGAACTCGCAGTCCAGCGGATGGGCGCCGAAATGTTTAATCTCCGTCATGGTTCCGCGTCCGACCGGGGCCAGGGCTTTCACATCCATGACCTCATCGCAATACCGGACGCAGCGGAGGCATTGGACGCAGCGGTTCATCTGCGTTTCGATCAACGGACTGAAATATTCTTTCTGGAAGATGCGCTTGGTTTCGGCGAATCGGCTCGTGGTTGCGGTGTACTGATGGGAGAAGTCCTGGAGGTCGCATTTGCCGCCCTGATCGCAGACGGGGCAGTCCAGCGGATGATTCGCCAGAATGAATTCCAGGACGGATTTATGGGCGTCGTTCACGACCGTCGTGGCGGTGCGGACGCTCATGCCCTCGGCGACCGGTGTGCTGCAGGCCGTCTGGAGCTTGGGCATTTTTTCGACTTCCACCAAACACATACGGCAGTTGGCGTCCGGCTTGAGTTTGGGGTGATAACAGAAATGCGGAATCATCGCGCCGACGCGCCGTGCGGCTTCGATCAGCAGGGTGCCTTTCGGCACGCTGATCGTATGGCCGTCGATCGTGACCCTAACCGTTTCTGCTGACGTATTCGGCATAATGTCAGTGCCTGGTTCCCATGGACTCCGGGCGGATCAAGTTCGCCGCCTCTGCTTCATGAATGAGGGTCACGTATTCATGCCGCCAATGTTTCAACGTGCTCATGATCGGCGATACCTCGGCGTCGCCGAAGGCGCAAACTGTGCGGCCGGCGATGTTCTTGCACAGATCTGTCAGGGTTTCAAGGTCTTGCATCTGGCCGCGCCTGGCCATAATCCGGCGCATGGTCTGCACGAGCCAGGAACTGCCTTCCCGGCAGGGACTGCATTTGCCGCAGGACTCGTGATAGAAAAATTCCATCAACCGGAGCGCGGCCCAGACCATGCTGGTGCCTTCTTCCATGACGGTCACTCCGCCGGAGCCGAGCATCGACCCGGCCGCTGCGACCGATTCAAAATCCAGTTTCACATCCAGGTGATCGGGCGTGAGGAAAGGGGCAGAAGCCCCGCCCGGGATAAATGCTTTCAGCGGCTTGTCCGATCGCATTCCTCCGGCATGTTCAAACACCAGTTCACGAATCGTCACACCCATCGGTAATTCATAGTTGCCGGGACGCTTCACATGGCCGCTGACGCAGAAGACCCGCGTGCCGGTGCTCTTGGGCGGCGAGCCGATGGAGGCGAACCATTCGGGTCCGCGGGAAAGAATGTGCGGGAGATTGGCCAGCGTCTCCACGTTGTTGACGACGGTCGGTTTGTTGTAGAGGCCGTGGGTAGCCGGAAACGGCGGCTTCACTCTTGGCAGGCCGCGTTTGCCTTCCAGCGATTCGAGCAGCGCCGTTTCCTCTCCGCAGATGTAGGCGCCGGCGCCGCGATGGACCCAGACGTCCACCGTAATGCCGGTTCCGAGGATGTTCTTCCCGATGTATCCGGCGGCGCGGGCTTCCCCGATGGCTCGTTCCAGGATTTTGGAGCCGAGGACCATTTCGCCGCGGATATAAATGTAGGCGGACTCGGCGTTAATTGCATAGCAGGCCAGCACAATGCCTTCAAGGACCTGGTGCGGATCCCGCTCCATGAGCTGCCGGTCCTTAAACGTTCCAGGCTCGCTCTCGTCGGCATTGCAGCAGAGGTAGCGCGGGCCTTGATAATCTTTTGGAAGAAATCCCCACTTCACACCGGTTGGGAAGCCGGCGCCGCCCCGTCCGCGCAGACCGGACTTCATAACCGTGGTGGTCACGTCGGTCGGTGCAATCTTGCCGAGCGTATTGCGCAAGGCTTGATAGCCGCCGGCCTTTTCGTAGTCCGCCAAGGACCCGGTGTATCCGGGCTGCATCATATTTTTCAGAAGGACGAGTTCGTGTTTCGGCATAGTGTGTTCGAGACGTCTATCGCGTCGATTCCGGCCACATGTAAGGGCCGCTTTTCAACGGGCTGGTTCCGGCGGTCCGGAGATCCGCCAGGATCTTGTCCACCTTCTCTTCCGTCAGTCGTTCATAATAATCGTCATTGATCTGCATCATCGGCGCGGTGCCGCAGGCTGCCAGGCATTCGACGGCGGTCAGCGTAAACAGACCGTCGGCCGTCGTTTCGCCGGGAGCGATCCCGAGCTTGGTCTTGATCCAGCCGATCACGGTGTCCGACCCGACCAGCGCGCACATGAGGGATTTACACACCTGGATATGGTGTGTGCCGACCTTCTTGAGGTTCAGCATCGTGTAGAAGGTCGCGGTTTCATAAACCTGCGGCGGCGTCAGCTTCAGCAGGCCGGCAATCTCCGTCATCGCCGCTTCCGTGACGTAGCCCGGTTCGCGCTGCGCCAGGTACAAGAGCGGAATCAGCGCAGACCGTTTCACCGGGTAGCGGGACAGGATCTCCGCGATTTCGTCTTTATATTTCTCTGATAGTGTCATGTCGTTGATCGTCTCTTGTCCTGCGTCTCGGGCTTCGTCGATCGTTCTCTACCGGTCGCATTCCCCCATCACGATGTCATAGGAACCGAAGATCGTAATGATGTCAGAAATCAAGTATCCCCGCGCCATATGATCGAAGGCGCCCATGTGGACGAAGGAGGGGGAGCGAATCTTCAGCCGATAGGGACGGGGGCTGCCGTCGCTGATGATGAAGAATCCCAACTCGCCCTTCGGGGCTTCGGTGGCGCAATAGGTCTCGCCTTTCGGCGGCTTGAACCCCTGCGTAAAAATAATGAAATGGTGGATCAGGCTTTCCATGTCCCGCATCACTTGTTGCTTGGGCGGCGGGATGTATTGCGGCACATCGGCCATGATGGGGCCCTGGGGCATCTGATCGAGGCACTGCGCAATGATGCGGGCGCTCTGCCGCATTTCTTCCATCCGGACCCAGTACCGGTCGTAGGTGTCGCCATGCTTTCCGAGCGGCACTTCCCACTCCACCTTGTCGTACACTCCGTACGGTTCCAACTTGCGAATATCGTAGTCGACTCCGGAGCCGCGCAAGGTGGGACCGGTAAGGCCGAAATTGATCGCATCTTCACCGGAGATGACGGCCACATTTTTCGTGCGCCCGACCCAGATGCGGTTGGACGCGATGAGTGAATCGTACTCGGCCACTTTCTGCGGAAACGTGCTCAGGAACGCGCGGAGCCGCAGGACCAACTCCGGCGTGAAATCGCTGTCGACTCCGCCGATCCGGTAATAATTGAGCGTCAGGCGGGCGCCGCAGAGTTGCTCGAAGAGATCCAGGAGAATCTCCCGCTCGCGGAAGGTCCAGAAAAAGACGGTCATGGCGCCGATGTCGAGTGCCTGCGTGCCCAGCCAGAACAAGTGGCCGATGATGCGCTGCATCTCCGCCACCAGTGTGCGGATGTATTCGGCCCGTTCCGGCACGGTGATGTCGAGCAGCTTTTCCACGGCCCGGACGTAGGCGTAGTTGTTCGCCATGGCGCAGACGTAATCGAGTCGGTCGGTATGCGGAATGACCTGCATGTAAGCCAGGCCTTCGGCCAGTTTTTCGACGCCGCGGTGGAGATAACCGAGATCCGGCGTTGCTTTCACAATGCGTTCCCCGTCGAGTTCCAGCACGACGCGCAACACGCCGTGGGTGCTGGGGTGTTGCGGCCCCATGTTCAAGAGGAGTTCTTCCCGCCGGCGCGATCCGGGGGCGCCGTTCGCGGCAATAAACGGTTTCTTTTCCGCTTCCGAATACTCGCCTTCGGTCATCTCCTCCGGCGCTTCGTCGAGGCGCGGGATAAAGTCGAACTGGCTGCGCCAGCCGCGGCCTTCCGTGGGGAAATCCTTCCGGAGCGGGTAGCCTTCGGCATAGTCTTCCGGCATGAGAATCCGGCGGAGGTCCGGATGTCCGGTAAATATAATGCCCATCATGTCGAACACTTCCCGCTCGAGGAACTCCGCGCCGCGCCACACGCTCGTCACCGAAGGGATCGATGGATTGTCTTCAGTGACGCGGGCTTTCACGCGGATCCGGCGACCATGCGGGAGAGACAGCAAGTGATAAATCACCTCAAACCGGTTCTGGTCTCCGGGATAGTCTGCGGAGCAGATATCGGTGATATGGTCGAAAGCCATCTCGGGCGCGTCATGCAGGTAGCGGGCGACCGCGAGCATATCCGCGGCGCGCACCTGGGCGGCCATCTCGCCGCGGCCTGTGTCGAGATCGACGGAGAGCACGGCGTCCGGGAATTGAGCGGCGAGTTTGTCGGCGATCGCTTGCAACATTACTTCACGAACACCTTTTCGCGTTGAATCTTTTCTTGGAGCTTCAGCAATCCGTCCAGCAGCGCTTCCGGCCGCGGCGGGCAGCCCGGCACGTAGACATCCACCGGAATGATTTGATCGACGCCTTGCACCACCGCGTAGCTGTTGTAGTGATTGCCGGAGGTGGCGCAGGAGCCCATCGAAATCACATAGCGCGGTTCAGGCATCTGATCGTAGATCCGGCGGATCACGGGGGCCATCTTGCGTGAGACGGTGCCGGCAATGATCATCAGATCCGACTGGCGCGGAGAGGCGCGGAATACGCCGGCGCCGAACCGGTCGAGATCGTAACGGGACGACACGCTGGCGATCATCTCGATCGCACAGCAGGCGAGACCGAAGGTCATCGGCCAGAGGGCCGACTTGCGCGCCCAGTTGACGACCGCGTCCAGGTTCGTCGTGAGGATATTGGCTTCGAATTGTCGTTCTAAAAAGCTCATGCTGTTTGACTCCAGGCTAGGGCATTGAACGGGTAGTTTTCAGTATACGATCCGCTTCTTGCCTCGCGCCTAGTCCCATTCGAGCGCCCCTTTTTTCCATGCGTACCAGAATCCGACTACCAAGATGCCGATGAAGGTCACCATTTCCGCGAGCCCGACGAACCCGAGCTTGGAAAACGCCACCGCCCAGGGGAACATGTAGACGATCTCGATATCGAAGATCACGAACAGCATCGCGATGATGTAATAGCGCATCGGGATCTGGACGCGGGCATCCTGAAACAGCGGGCTGCCGCTCTCGTAGGGCGCCAATTTGGCCCGGTAGGGACGACTCGGCCTGACGAACCATCCAGCCAGCAGCGACACGGCGCCAAAGGCGATCGCGATCCCGATAAACAGGAGGATCGGAAGGTAGTTCGCTGGAACTGCGGCGTTTCCCATAGCGTTCCTTAGGCGGCGTGATGCAACGTCAATGCGGATCCGAAGAAGGGCTTAAACGCCAGCCCGTCGAGCGTCGGCATCTCGATGCCTTTATGCTGAATGAGCACCTTGAACGTGCGCCCCATTCCCTCCGGTCGCACCAGATGAATCGCGGCGCGAAACTCGGCGCTTTCCGGGTCCATCTTCGAGAGAAAATCTTCCAGGCCGAGCCCCATCAGGAAACTCATCTGATTGGTAAAGCCTGTCACGTGCAGACCCTGCTCTTCGCCGACGGTGGCGAGGGTCGAAAAATCCACATGAGAGGTCATGTCCTGGAGGCCGACCCGCTCATAGGGATTTTCCGAGGTCATCTGCGAGTAGTAACAGAGCAGCGTCCCCTTCGCGCGATCGGGGCTATAGAGATCCTGCGCGGTGTGGCCGTAATCAATCGTAATCGTCAGGCCGCGATCAATCGCGCGGGCCATCTGTTCCATCCAGCGCACCGCAGCAGTGTTGATTTCGGTCTGGTAGCCGTCCGGAAGCGACAGCTTCAAGTTGGTCAGATACTGTTGAACCTCCGGCGACGACAGGGGGCGGAGACATTCCACAAATTTGGTGCCGTCATAGTCGACGTAGATTTCCTGCGCCCGGCCGTTCTCGATCTGGATTCGGTGGACCGGAAACGCGTCGGGAAGCTCGTTGCTGAAACAGAGGCCGGTGACGCTCTGTTCGGCCAGCGAATCGAGTCCCTCGATCCAGGTGATACGGCCCGGCTCGCAGAGCCCGTGCAACAGATTCCGGCGTTGCAACTCCTGCATGGCCGGGCTGCGCTCGATGAGTACATAGCGGAGGCGCTGGCTGAACGAGTCGTCAGGATTTACGCGGCAGGCCGACAGGAAATGCTTGGCCAGTAAGCCTTTCCCCGGTCCCATTTCGACGACGGTGAAGGGATCGGGATGTCCGAGGACGGCGTCGAGTTGTCGCGCCTGTTTCGCCAGCGCCTGGCCGAGAATGGGATGGACGTCCGAACTGGTGTAAAAGTCTCCGGACCAGCCGATGCGCTCGGCGCCGGACTCCGGCGGACGCATGTAGTAGCCGAATTGCGGATGATAGAGTGCCAGCTCCATGAACCGCACAAACGGGATGGGTCCCGAAGTCGCGATTTCGGAGGCAATCGTGGCGATAAGCTCAGCGTGCCCGTTCGACACAGACAAATCCCTTCGTCCGCGGTGAGGCTTAAGCGGGAACACCAAGACAGGGATAGGTGCGGGGCATCTATCCGAATTGGCGCGCCAAAAGTGGCGTAGAGTAGCCTTCCGGCCTTCGCTAAGTCAAGGCGAAATCAGTGAGAAAAGCGGTGTGCACTCAGAGATTTTCGATGGAACGTGCGGGGTGATTTCGACCGAAATGGCGAGAGGGTTTCAGTCGGGTATTCCGGCTAGGTCCCGTGACACTTCTTGTACTTTTTCCCGCTCCCGCAGGGACAGGGATCGTTGCGGCCGACTTTATCGTCGACCCGCTCGACGGTCCGGGGAGCTTCTGCGGCTTCGCCACGGTTCAGTGTGAGTGTGGGCTGAGGGCGAGCGATACTCGGAGGGGGAGGAGGCGGCGCAGCGGGGGCGGGCTCGCCTTCCTCATGTTTCACGGCCTGGACGCGGAACAGGCGTTCCAGCGCATCCGATTTGACCCGCTGCATCATGCCGGCGAAGAGGTCGTAGCCTTCCTTCTTGTATTCAATCAGCGGATCCTTCTGCCCGTAGCCCCGGAGGCCGATGCCGTCGCGCAGATGGTCCATACCGAGGAGGTGGTCTTTCCAGTGATGGTCGATGACCTGGAGCATGAAGGTCTTTTCCAGAAAGCGCATCAACTCTGAGCCCAGTTCCTGTTCCTTCCGCTCGTAGCCGTCGTGCACGAGTTTCTTGAGATCTTCGATCAGCGCGTCGCGGCCGAGATCGCGGAGCGAGTCGCCGTGATCCTGCTTGCCCTGCGTGATGTCGAGCCCGAATTGACCGTGCATCATCTCGACGAGGCCGGGCATGTCCCATTCTTCGGGATATTGTTCGGCCGGACAGAAGACGGCCATGGCAGAGTCGATCATGCCCGCCATCATGTCGAGGAGGTCGGCTTTCAGATTTTCGCCGGCCAGTACGGCATGGCGATGTTGATAGATGACCTCGCGCTGCTTATTCATGACATCGTCGTATTCGAGCAGCTGTTTGCGAATCTCGAAGTTGTGCGCCTCGACCTTCTTCTGCGCATTGGCGATGGCGCGGGTGACCATGCCGTGTTCGATGGGCACGCCTTCTTCCATGCCGAGTTTCAGCATCAGCTGCGAGACGCGTTCGGAGGCAAAGATCCGCATAAGGTCGTCTTCGAGGGACAGATAAAATCTGGATGATCCGGCATCGCCCTGACGGCCGGCGCGGCCGCGCAACTGGTTGTCGATGCGGCGGCTTTCGTGCCGTTCGGTGCCGAGAATGTGCAAGCCGCCGGCGGCGACGACTTCCTGCTTGTTCTTTTCGCAATCGGTGCGGATTTCTTCGAAGATTTCCAGCTTGCGCGATTCCGGCAGGTTCTCTTCGCGATAGAGGATCTGCTTGAACATGAAGTCGGCGTTGCCGCCGAGGAGAATGTCGGTGCCGCGGCCCGCCATGTTGGTGGCGATGGTGACGGCGCCTTTGCGTCCGGCCTGGGCGACGATTTCCGCCTCGCGCTCATGTTGTTTGGCGTTGAGGACGTTGTGTTTGACCCCGTTCCGGCTCAACAAGCCGGAAAGTTTTTCGGACTTTTCAATGGAGATCGTACCGACGAGCACCGGTTGTCCGCGCTCATTGCAGTCCTTGATCTCCTCGACGATGGCCGCAAACTTTTCTTTTTCCGTCCGATAGACCACGTCGGCATAGTCGAGGCGGACCATCTTCCGATTCGTCGGAACGACGTTCACGTCGAGGTTGTAAATCTTGGCAAACTCCGCGGCTTCCGTGTCGGCCGTGCCGGTCATGCCGCCGAGCTTCTTGTACATGCGGAAGTAGTTCTGAAACGTCACGGAGGCCAGCGTCTGATTCTCGTTGGCGATTTTCACGCCTTCTTTGGCTTCGACGGCCTGGTGCAGCCCGTCGCTCCAGCGGCGGCCCGGCATGAGACGCCCGGTGAACTCATCGACGATGATGACCTCACCGTCTTTTACGACATAATCGACATCGCGCTTATATAAAGCGTATGCCTGGAGCGCCTTGACGACGTGGTGGACCAGATCCATGTTGTCCGGATCGTAGAGGTTGTCCACGCCCAGGAGCTTCTCAACCCGGATGTTGCCCTCTTCCGTCAATGAAGCGGTCTTGGTTTTTTCTTCGATCGTAAAGTCATGTTCGGGCTTCAGCTGTGGGATCACCGCGTTGATCCGATAGTACAGATCGGTTGTTTGATCGGTCGGGCCGGAGATGATCAAGGGGGTGCGGGCTTCGTCGATCAGGATGCTGTCCACCTCGTCGACGATCGCATAGTTCAGCTCGCGCTGGACGCACTGGCCCAATTCGCTCACGATCAGGTTATCGCGCAGGTAATCGAACCCGTACTCGTTGTTGGTCCCGTAGGTGATGTCCGCGTGGTAGGCTTCCCGCCTCGTGCAAGGGCGGAGGGACTGCAGGCGCTTGTCGGCCGCGTCATATGCGGGATCGTAGAGGAACGAGGCGTCGTGCTGAATGATGCCGACGGACAATCCCAGCGCATGATACAGCTGGGCCATCCATTGGGCATCGCGCTTTGCGAGGTAGTCGTTCACAGTAATCAGGTGCACGCCCTTGCCTTCAAGGGCGTTCAGATAGATCGGTAGCGTCGCGACGAGCGTCTTGCCTTCTCCGGTCTTCATTTCCGAGATCCGGCCCCGATGAAGAATCATGCCGCCGATGAGCTGGACGTCGAAGTGCCGCATGTTCAGCCTGCGGCGGGACATCTCGCGGCAGACGGCAAAGGCTTCGGGCAGGATGTCGTCGAGCGTCTGGCCGTCGGCCAAGCGCTGTTTGAATACCTGAGTTTTTCCGACCAGGTCCTGATCCGACAAGGGCGTAAGGGTGGATTCCAAGTCGTTGATGCGCGCGACAACGGGCATCAACGCTTTGATTTCACGGTCGTTCTTACTGCCGAAGACGAGATTCAGGAGTTGTGTCAGCATAGAAGATGTCGTCGAGTCATAAGGGTATTACTTGCGGGAGAGGTTGATCTACCGCACAAAATAGTCCGCGCAGTATACAGCAAACTTTTTACGAATCCTACCAGGAAGACACTGGGCTCCGGCTGAACCGGTGCCTTGACTCTTTCGGCGGCACTCCAGTACCATCCCCCCCGCCGGTCTTGTTACAGTGTGAGATGCGATGCACGGAATGATCACACGGCTTCTTGCCTGTCTTCTTGTTGTGTGTATTCTTGTGGTCGGGGGCCTTGCCTCGGCCCAGTCGATCTCGCACGAGTCCCATCATAACCAGCACCATCAGAAAGCCACCCATAGCACGTCCTTCTGTACCTGGATGTGCGCGGCCGGGAACGTGCTGGATAACGGCACTGCTCCCTTTCTCATTGATCTCGCCCCTGTGGCGTGGTCCGAGCCCTACGGCACGGTTTCAATCCTCACTAGTCCCCTTCATCGAACGACCTCTCGCGGGCCTCCGGCGTCTTCGATCATCTAGTTCATCCTGCTCTGTGTGAATGGCCGTTGAGCCCGATCGATCGGGAGCAGCGATCGATTCAAACATAGCGGGGCTCTCGGGCATTCCATCTATTGAACATCGCGCTTGATGTGCCTGGTGGTACAGAGCGAAGAAGCAAAGGTTGAACAGAAATGAAGGTTTCCGGTCGAGTTCTTATTGTCGCTGCCATTTTCAGTGTTGTGAGTGTCCTGTCTGTTGTGTCCAATGCGTCAGCCTCGTGCGGAGCGGTCAACTGTTTTGTCGTCATCGGGTCTCAACAGCAGGTTCCGCAGGCGGGGCTGCTCACGGTCAACGGCATCTACAACTACACGCCGATGCGACTCTTGGGGGGGACGTCCGGCGTGATTCCGGCCGTCGACCAGGCAAGCCGGCAGATGATTCTGGATCACCACAAGGAGACCCGTACCATTACGCAGCAGGCCACGCTGGATCTGAATTATGGTCTGACCGATCGGCTGGGCGTGCAGCTGACGGTTCCCTACATGTGGCGCACGCATAAGCATATTGATGGTCTTGGAGAAGGTGGTGTGAATGGTGAGGGTGATCCGAACCAGTTCTCGGCCAACGGGATCGGGGACATCCGTGTGGGGTTGAAGTACAACGTGTTGCCGACTCTTCGCAGCATGGTGGTGCTGGGCCTTGGCGTCTATCTTCCGACCGGCAATACCCACGCGCATGACAGCGCGGAAAATATCATGGAGTCCCCGACGCAGCTGGGGCGTGGACAAGTCGGGTTGAATCCGACCATCTATCAGACCTACGAGTTGATCCCCCATGTGCTCAATCAGTTTTCATCAGCCAGCTACCGGCATACCTTCCGGAACAATGACGGGTATCAGTTCGGCGACGAGTATATGATCAATGCCGGTCTGAACTATGTGGCGACCCCCTGGCTGGTCCTGACCGGTCAAGTGAACTACCGGTATTTGGTTCATGACAATTTTAAGTCTTCGCTGTCTCGATCTGCCACGTCGGCCGATGCGCCGGACTTTCCTGGCGAGCCAATCGTTCTCGATCCCACAATTAGAAATCGCGCCGTACCAACGACCGGTTCGACGTACCATGCATTTTCTCCAGGCTTTCAGGTCAATCTCGGACAGCTTGTTGAATCCAGCTGGACGAATATGACCTCAATGTATTTCTTCGCACAGATTCCGTTTGCGCGGGATTCGAACGATAGTCTGGCGCAAGGCACCAGTTTCGTGTTTGGACTCACCCGCTCGTTTCAACTGGTGAGTCCGTCGTAGTGCGATTGTGATGAGTGAGGAGGATCCTATGAGGTCACAGAAATCTCGAAGTGCATTGGCGGCGGCTCTGGTGGTCGCGGCCTTCTTGGCATACCCGTCACTCGATGGCTGGAGCATGGGGGCGCGCGTCCCGGCAGTCGGCATGCCGGTCGATGAATTCCGCCTCGTGGATCTTGACGGGAAGACGCATAGCCTCAGCCAGTATCGTGGCAAGGTCGTGCTGGTGAATTTCTGGGCTACCTGGTGCAAGCCCTGCACGACGGAAATGCCGGCGATGCAAGCCAGCTTCGATAAGCTGCGGGATAAGGGGTTTGTCGTGCTGGCGATCAACGAACTTGAAGACGATGCCAAGGTGCGGGATCACATCAAGCAGTATGGACACACCTTCCCGGTCTTGATGGATCGCGACAATAAAGTGGCGAACCAGTTCGGTGTCTTCGGCTTACCCGTGAGCGTATTCATCGATCAGCAGGGACGTGTGCAGGAATACATTAAGGGTGGCTTGCTGACGGAACAAATGATCAATGACGTGGTCGCGAAGATTCAAAAGCAAGAACCGATCAGGGCCGCGTCGCTCCGATAACCCGATGATGGTGAGATTGAAACAATCCTGGTTCGTGTGGTCGCTGCTGCTCTGCCTCGTGCTCGTGAACGGGCTCCTGGCGGCACCGGCGGTCGCCCATGCCGATCACCATGCGAAGCATCAGGCCGGCACGCATTCCACCGGGCTCTGTGCCTGGGAATGTGCTGCCGGTCAGAGCATCGATACGGTAACAGTCCGTCTGACTTCGTCGCTCAGATTGACCGAGATGGTCGAGCCTCGTCAGCCCGACGTTGTGCACCAGGTTTCCGCTACCGCGCATTTCTTCCGCGGGCCTCCCTCTCCTTCTTCCTATTAGCCTGCCATCTGCAGTGATGAGTGACCTATGGAGCGCTGCATCCACTTTGGATGTGGGAGGGCGTTTTCCTACAATTGAAAGTGAGAGGATCATGAATAAACCACTCTTACGTGTTGAAGAGGCGGCGCAAGTGTTGGCCGTCAGCCGGTGGACGATTTATCGCTGGGTAGAACAGGGCCGCTTGGAGGGCACCAAGATCGGCCGAGGCAGTCTGCGAGTATTCACCCGTTCGATCGAAAAGCTTGTTGAGCAAAACCGAACGGATGATGTGCCTTCCGGTCTGCTCGTTCATCGCGGAGGATTGTCTCATGCGAGTTCCGCTGTTGGCTGAATTTGCAGCTCCTGATGCCGGCGGGAGTGTTGGATGATCTGTGCGCTGAGTCTTTATTGCGTTCTTCATTGAGGTTGCCATGATGGTTGCTGAGAATCGTGAGGGAGTGCCGTATTCTGCCTGGGGTGTGTCGTTAGGCGTGCATGCCTTGATTATCGGATTGGCCTTCATGATCACCGCGCAGGTCCAGCCGATTCTCAAGGAAGAAATCTTCCAGTGGGAGGTGGCGCTCGTACAACCTTCACCGGACTCTCCTCAGACTGAGACGTCGCAATCCACACCGACTGTTCAGCCATCGAAGCCGGCCCCGATTCGGACCGTTCAGACTACGCCCCCTGTAGAGTCGACGTCTGACATGGTCATGACCCGCGTGGCTACTCCGTACAGCCCCGAGATCGTCCACCCGACGATTGCATCGCCTAAGCCGGAGCCCGTGCAGGAAATTGTTCAGGCAAAGGTCCAGCCGGTCGCGCCACAAGAAACGAAGAAAGAAGAGATCAAAAAGGAAGAGGCCAAACCGCAAGAGGTGCTGAAGCCGGAGCCGGTCGCGCAAGAACAACATCCGGCACCGGTCGCCAGGGAGGTCGCGCCGCCGGTCGAACCGGTGGCGACCGCCCAAGCGTATGAGCCTCCTGTTTCGCCGGCCAGCAGCTCGACTATTGAACATCGATCTGATCCGGTTGCGATGGCGAGTGCATCGCACTCGCCATCGGTCGCTGAGTCGGCTCCAGCGGTATCGGCTGCGTCGTTCAGCGAAGCGGTCGTGAAAGAAGCGACCCCTCCAGCGGCCCCGGTTGAGGCCGCTGCTGCTCCACTCCGGGCACCACCTCACCATCCCGATGCGCCGGTGGTCGCGAGCGCGGCTCCTGTTCGACCGGCAACCAAGGCGGACAATGCCTGGTTGGCCGAGTCGCTCGGCCGGCGTATTAAAGAGCTTACGCGCTATCCCAACTCGGCCCGGCTGAATGGATCAGAGGGAAAGGTCGTGCTGCGGGTCGTCCTCCGTGCCGACGGCCATTTGGTCGATGTAGTGGTGTATCGGAGTTCCGGTCATGAGGTGCTCGATCGCGCGGCGATGGAGACCGTTCGATTGGCCTGTCCCATCCATATGAAACAAGCGTTGAGTGCGGCGGAGGTGGCTGTGTATGTACCCATCGTCTATAGCCTCGCAGGATAGGAACCACCCATGAGACCCATGACGCAAATGCTGAAAAGCCGAATTGCCGAGTGTATCGGAATCGGTGGCAGCCTGTTGTTCTTCACCGCAATTGTGTTGGCGGAATCTGCGCCTTCATTCGTTCTTGGCCCAAAAGTGACGACAGACCGCAAAGTACGGAGCGTCGTGGGGCCCTCTGTCCGGATCGATGATAAGGGGCAGATCTCTCTTGCCTGGGTTGAGGAGGAGAAGGAGACCCGCACGGTGCTCTACTCGCGTATCGAGAATGTCAAAGGCCCCATTGGCGAGTTGGTGCGGGTGAACGGATCGGCCGAGGTGCCCTATAGCCGTCAGGAAGCGCCGGCCCTGGCCGTATCTGGCGACGAGGTGCTTATGACCTGGGCCGTGACCCATCCGAAGGTGACTCCGGACAAGCCTTTCTCCAACGACCTCCGTTTAAGCCGGTCGACCGATGGCGGGAAGACCTTTCAGCCGTCGGTGTTGGTGAACGACGATCAGCAGGTTATTGGTCACAGTTTCGATTCGATCCATGTTGCTCCCGATGGCGTCGTCCACATGGCCTGGATCGACGGGCGGGAAGGCAAGAAGGAATCCGGCACGTTCGCCACGCGCTCCACCGACCATGGCCGTACGGTCGAAAAGAATCTCAAGGTCGATGAAAATACCTGCGTCTGTTGCAGGACATCGATGGTCAGCAGCCAGGACGGCACGCTGTATGTCGCCTGGCGCAAGATTTTGCCGGGCGATCTCCGCGAGACGGTCGTGGCGCGTTCGACCGACGGAGGGCAGACATTCACGGCTCCAGTGATCGTCGGTCATGATCAGTGGGTGTTCCCCGGCTGCCCTCATCGACCGGCGTCAGTAGGGACGGATCGGCAGGGGCGTCTCTATGTGGTCTGGTACACGGAAGGGTCGGACGAAACGCCGTCGATCTATCTGGCCTATTCCGATGACCGGGGCCAGACCTTTTCGCCGAAGCAGAAGTTGAATCTGTCCAAAGGCACCTTCCCGGACCATCCGCAGATGGCGGTCGATTCAGAGGGCCGCCTGGTCATTGTGTGGGAAGAACAGTCGCCGGTCCGACGCGAAATCGTGATGAGTGTGTCGCTGGATCGCGGGCAGACCTTCAGCACGCCGCAGAAGTTGAACGACAAGAAGGGGCAAACGCCGACACTGTCCATCAATGGACAGGGGCTTGCCGCGCTGGCCTGGATGGAGCACGCAATGCCGGCGCATCGCATCGTCGTCCAAACTCTGCAACTGCCGGGTGCCAAGGTCGTCGCGAGGCAGGAGCCATAGCAGGATGCTGAAAAAGTCCGCCAGCATCGTTCTCGCATCGTTTAGACCCTCAACGTACCCCAGAGGGTACGCCTCGGTCCTTCACTCGCTGCGGCCTTGCTGGACGGCCATTTTGAGCATC
>JACOEJ010000068.1 GCA_024998645.1 Nitrospira sp. | reverse complement strand
AGCACCACGAGAACCATGGCCTCCGCCAGCGTCTTCACTACTTCCTTGATCGACACCTCGATGAACCGCGTGGTGTCATAGGGGATGTCGTAGGACACGCCGGGCGGGAAATTCTTGGCCAGCTCATCCATCTGCGCGCGGGCGCGACGGATCGTGTCCAGCGCGTTGGCCCCCGGCGAGAGAAAGGTCAGAATGAAGGTCGTGGGGGTGCTGTTCCAGCGGCCCTCCAGCGAATAGGATTGCGCACCCAGCTCGATGCGCGCGACATCCTTGAGCCGCACCGTCGAGCCGTCCGGCAGGGCCCGCACGATCAGTTCCTCGAAATCCTTCACATCGGTCAGCCGGCCTTTCGAGATGATCGGGATCGTCAGCTCGGTGCCTTTCGGCGCCGGTTCCCGCCCGATGGTCCCGGCAGGATAATCGCGATTCTGCTCGCGGATGATCGCGGCGATGTCGCTCGGGATCAAGCCCAGCTTCGCCATCTGCGGCGGATTGAGAATGATCCGCATGCTGTAATTCTGCTGGCCGAACACCAGCGCGTCGCCCACGCCCTTGACCCGCTTGAGATCGTCGACCACGCGCAACGTCGCATAGTTCGAGAGAAACACGGCGTCGTGGCGGGGATCGGTGGACTTCAGCACGATGACCGCCACGAGGTCGGGAGACATCTTTTTGACGGACACTCCCTGGCGGATCACTTCCGTCGGCAGCTGCGGCTCCGCCAGCTTTTCACGGTTCTGGGTTTGCACCTGGGCGATGTCGGGATCCGTTCCGATCTCAAAGGTCAGCTTGATAGTCACATGACCGTCATTGCTGCTGGTCGACTCGAAATAGAGCAGATTGTCGATGCCGGGAAGGGTGACCTCAATAGGGCGGGCAACCGCTTCGGCGGCGACTTCCGCGCTGGCCCCCGGATAGTCGGCATCGATCTGCACGACGGGTGGCGTGATTTCAGGAAACTGCGCGACCGGCAGAAACTGCAGGGCAAGCAGGCCCATCACGACAATGACGATGGAAACCACCGACGCAAGGATTGGCCGGTCGATAAAGACGTGCGACGTCACAATTTATCCTTGTTTGGGAGTGGAGGGAACAGGATCCGCCGCCGGCACCGCCGTCGATTTCCACGGCACCGCCTTCACGGGCGCACCAGGACCAATGGTCATCAGACCGTTGACCACAACACGATCTCCGGCTTTCAGCCCGCCGTCGATCATCCATTGATCGCCCTTCCACGTGGACGCGACCACATCGCGGATCTGCACCTTCTCATCCGGACCCACCACGTACACAAAGGGGCCCTGCGGACCTTGCAGCACGGCGCGCTGAGGAATCAGGATGGCATCGGTCTTGGTATCTCCCGTAAAGCGTACTTTCACGAACTGGCCAGGCAGCAGGGAGCGATCAGGATTGGGAAAGGTGATGCGGGTTTGGCGGGAGCCGGTTTCGGTCCGCAGCCCCGGCTCAAGCAGATCCAGCACACCTTCATGGGGATAGGCCGTGTCATCCATCATCGTGAGGCGGCCCCGCAGTTGATAGACGCCAGGATGGTGAATTTTCTTCGACTCGATGTCGCGCCGCCGCTTCAGAATAAAGCTCTCCGGCACGTTCACCACCACGAACATCGGATCGACGCGATGGACCACCGTCAGCAAATCGGTTTGCGCCGACACGAGACGTCCCTCGTAATAGCGACTCCGTTCGATCAAGCCGCTGATAGGCGCCGTAATGAGCGTGTTGTCCAAATCAAATTGGGACTTAATGAGATCCGCCTTGGCGCCCTGGAGGGCGGCTTTCGCCGAGAGCTCTTGCGCCACGGCATCGTCAACGTCCTTCTGGCTCACAGCCTGCTCGGCAAGCAGCGGCTTCACCCGTTCCAGATCCTGATTGGCCTGCACCAGCTTGGCCTCTGCCTGGGCAATCTTCGCCTTCGCGCTGGCGGCAGCAGCTTGAAACGGCACCGGATCGATCTGATACAGCCGGTCGCCTTTCTTGACGTCCCGGCCTTCAGGGTAGAGCACCGCCTTGAGCAACCCGGTAACCTGGGAACGGATTTCAACCGGACGAGAGGCTTCCGCCTGGCCGATGAATTCCGGCTCGTCGGGAATCGTTTGCGTCGTAACCGTGATGACCTCGACCTGGGCCATCGGCGGCGCCGGTGCTGAACCGGCGTCCTGCTTGCAACCGGACAGAGTTGCCAGGACACAGGAGAGAACAAGACCTATTTTTACGTGTTGGTATGACATCAGTGGAAGCCTGGTTTCTGCCGACAAGGACAAGTAGCTCATCATGGATACGTTCTCCTGCACTCCTGATACAATCGACGCAATCTTAGTGGTCTGATGACCTGCTTAGCAAGGCTCCTTAGTGCGTCATAGCTCGGTAATCGGGCACTCACTGGCTCAAGGATTTCTTTGCCGTACGATCCGATGGAGTGGATCGGCCCGCCGCCATAATGTCCTCCAGGATAGACCGGGAACAACACCCCGCCGCCAGCAGTTCCGCCCCCTCCAGCCACATCCTGCTCAAGAGGCTCTTCCCCTCCTGCTCGATGAATGTGACGCCTCTCAGATCCACGACAAGAGAGCCGGTGATCGACTCCTTGCTGTCCTGCCAGACGCATTCGAGCTCATCCACCCAGGGCCCGGCTAAGCGTCCTTCCAGCAGGAGTGTCGTCGAGTCCCCTGTCTTGTGTGGAGTGATCTTCAACATGTCGTCTTCCTCACACTCCCAGGCCTAAGACCACAGCCGAACCTGCCGCATAATTCAGGCCCACGCCCGTTCCGCTGTGCCTCCGCCAGGCCTCGATCCCGCCGGCCAGCGGCCAGACACGCGTGAATCCCCGCTTGTGCAGAAGAAGTGTGCCCTGGGCGCTCGCGACATCGTTCGGGCATCCGCAATAGAGAACCACATCGCGATGACGCGGCAGTTCATGGTGGCGGCGAATCAATTCGTCCAACGACATCAGGACTGCGCTCGGAATCCCCGGTTCGGCCTCCACACTCGCCTGCGGCCGGAGATCGATCAGCAGGGGAGGCTCATCCGTCCGGAGTTTTTCCGTTAGTTGCTCGACGGTGATCCGGGATACGTCGCGGAGCTGCCGGCGACGTAACACGGCTTTGTACGCAATGTAGAGGACGAGAACGCCAAGGGCCACACCAGTGGCAGTCGGCGCGATCTGCTCTGTATAGGTGACAGCCTGTTCAATCTGATCGCTGAATACATAGCCGACCCCCAGGCCGGACAACGCCCAGATCACCGCGCCGAAACCGTCGTAGAGCAGAAAGAGCGGGGCTCCCAACCCGACGATGCCGGCGAGAGGCGGCGCAATCGTGCTCAACCCGGGAATGAACTTGGCCGCCACCAGCGAATGAGGGCCGTGCTTGATGAAAAAATCCTCCGTCCGCCTCACGCAGGAGTCCGGCTCCAGGGCGATGCGGCAGAGCACATCGAGCACTCGACGACCCTGCCGCCGGCCCAACTCGAACCAGATCCAATCCGCCGCGAGTGCGGCTGACACCGTCACCGCGAGCGCGATCCAGAGATTCACGTGCCCGGTTCCGGCCAGCACTCCTGCCGCGACCAGGACCGGAAGAGCCGGTAACGGCAGGCCGATCTGTTCGACGAACACGACGACGAACAGCACCAGTGGTCCGTACTCTGTCAAAAATTGAATGGTCTCGTTCATGACATTCCTACTATCGCTGTTTTCAGGGCCGCCGTCCCCCATGCTCACTTCGCTCTTGAGACTCTGCGAGCCCTTAATGCATCAGATACATTGGCAAAGGCCGTTCCATCACTCCCTTCTCGATCAAAGAGCAAAACCTATTGTAATGATTAATCTTTCTCATTCTACAGCGCAACGGCCGATGAAGTGCCGAAACTCTGTCCGCCGATATTTCGGCACTCGCCGAAGTCTCGGCACTCCTCTAGGGCTGGTGGCTCTGTCGAGAGATAGCGCCTGCTAACGAGGCTCAGCTCGGGCGGGAGATCCCCAGTTTCTGCATCTTGGATTGGAGAGTGGTGCGTTTCATACCGAGCTTGGCTGCGGCCCCGGAGGAACCTCCGATGACCCAGCCGGCATCACTGAGGGCTTTCAGAATATGTTCCCGTTCCGCCTGCTCGAGCGTCGTGGCCGCGGACTGCGTTGTATGGTTCTGCGTCCGTTTCAACTCGGCAATCGGAACAGACAGATCCGGTCCCTGCGTCAGAATCACCGCTCGCTCGATAAAGTTTTCGAGTTCCCGCACGTTGCCCGGCCAGGCGTACTGCTGCAGAGCCTTCATCGCCTCGGCGGGAATTGTCTCGATGCGTTTCTTCATGCGCAGAGCGAATTTCTGGGCGAAGTGCCGGACGAGGGCCGGAATGTCTTCCGCCCGTTCACGGAGGGGCGGCACGGTAATCGGAAATACGTTCAACCGGTAGTACAGGTCGTTGCGAAACTCCCTGTCTTCCACCAGCTGCGCCAGGTCGCGATTCGTTGCAGAGAGCACCCGGACATTGACGCGAATGGTGCGGGTGCTCCCCAGCCGCTCGAATTCCTGCTCTTGCAGCACCCGGAGCAGCTTCACTTGCAGCTCCAGGGGGATTTCACCCACTTCGTCGAGGAAGAGCGTTCCGCGGTCGGCCAATTCAAACCGGCCGATCTTCGTAGCAATCGCTCCCGTGAAGGCCCCTTTTTCATGGCCGAAGAGTTCGCTTTCGAGCAGCCCTGTTGGAATGGCCGCGCAGTTGAGCTTGACGAAGGTCCGTTCCCGCCGGTCGCTCAAATTATGGAGTGCCCGCGCAACCAGCTCCTTTCCGCTGCCCGTTTCGCCCAGAATCAGTACCGTGGAGTCGGTCGACGCCACCGTCCGGACCTGATTGAGCACCCGTTTCAGCGCCTGACTGTCGCCGACGATTTCCTCGAAGTTGTATCCTGTCTGAATTTCCTCCTCGAGATACAACTTTTCCTTCGCCAGCTTGTCCTTGAGCGTGGCGATCTCCTGATAGGCGAGTGAATTGGCGACGGCGAGGGCGATCTGCTTCGCCACCTCGCTCAACATCCCGGCATCCGCCTGCGTGAAGGCCCCTTCCTGAAGACTGCCGACGTTCAAGGCCCCGAGCGTCCGGTCCCGCAACAGCAGGGGAACACAGCAGGCCGACTTGACCCCTTCGGCCACGAGCCGTTTGGAGACCGTGCTCTCCGACTGATCGAGCTCCTGCCGGCTGAGCACCACCGGTTCTCGCTGCGTGATCGCCGTGGTCGCCGGGCATCCGCACAGCATGCAGGTGGTTCCTTCTTCGAGAAATCCCTTTTGTCCTGGAAAGTCCAAGGCATACAGCTTCAATTGGTTCAGCTCGGGATCCAAAATGGTCAAACTGATGACATCCGCCTTCAGCACGCGGCGGATGCTGGCCGTGATCGACTCAAACAGATCCCGCACTTCCAGATGAGAGGCGACTGCATTGTTCGTCTCCAACAGCAGCTGCAACCGGTCCCGCTCCCGGGCCAATTCCTGACGGGCTTTGAGGACGTAGCCATAGTTCAGTGCGTTTTCGACAGCGATGGCGATCTGCTTGGTCGCCTCCCCCAGGAGCGTGATGTCATCGGCCTCGAACGTCTTTTCGGTCAGACTACTGATTGTCAACACACCGAGGACATGATCGTGTGAGAGAAGCGGAAAACAGTAGGCCGATTGAATACCTTCCGCCAGCAGGCGATCGGCGACATCGGAACGAAACCCCTGAAGATCGGCTTTGACATAATAAAACGGTTTACGTGAGCGGAGGGCGATCCCGGCCGGAGTGCCATCGACCGGAGTCAGCTCTCCTTCAGAAAGAAAACCCTTCGTGAGGTCAAAATTGAGGGCATGAAGCCTGAACTGCTCGTGATCCGGTTCGTACAAGAGCAACGCGGTCCGTTCGTGCGGCATGACGCGACGAAGCGACGTGGCAATCGCCGAGAGCAGTTGCTTTAAATCGAGGGTTGCGTTGACGGCATGGTTGATTTCCAGCAGCAGATTCAGCCGATCCCGTTCCCGGACCAGTGCACGCTGCGACACTTTCGCGCTGGCAAAATTGAGCACGTTGTCCACGGCGACGGCAACCTGTTTCGCCACCTGATCAAGAAGAGCCAGATCCTTGGCCCCGAATGCGTGAGGCTCCAGACTCCCGAATCCGATCGCCCCCAGGCGGCACATCGCGGTGGTTAACGGCAGGAGGCACACGGATTGGACACCGATCCCCCGGAGGGCCGTCATGCCTTTCGTAAATCGGGCTTCACCGGCGAGCGACGGGATGATCAACGGTTGCTGATACGTCCAGACCCAGCCGGTAGCCGATTCCTCGATCGGCAGCTCAAGTCCGTCGAGTCCGGTCCTATGGGGCCGGGCCGCCGCCGTTTCCAGCACGTGGACCTTCATCAGATTCTTTTCCGGATCATGGAGGACCAGGCCGATAAAGTCGAACGGCGCCACTGCCGGAAGGCGCTGCGCGAGGTCCCGAAACAGCGACTGGAGGTCACGGTGAGCCGCGATGGCCTCGGACACTTTCAGCAGGGTGCAGTATTGAGCCGTGTCTGCCTCGGCGGTCTGCGTGGGTTGGCTTTCGTCCATGGCGGCCTAGTATGCCCCCGGTGAAACCGGTACGCAACGGCCGTGTTGAGACGGCAGGGACCAGGTCTGTTCTCACTGCACCGGATCACCTTGGAGAGACACGACAACCCGTTCTCTTCTCGTTGCTCGTCGCAGCGCAAAATGATTGCGGAACCTGATCGACTCGCCTATTCTTGGCTCCGAGCAATCGATTCCGCCTCAACGGCCACTGTGCAAGGAGTAGGTGCTTTCGTACGATGAAAAAAGCCTTTGAGTATGCTCTTGTGCGTTTCGCCGATCTGCTCTTTCATGCCCTGCCACGCTCGTGGGCCATCGGACTCGGCGAGCAGCTCAGTCTGGGCGTCTCACATGTCATCGCCAAACGACGCGACCTCGTGCTGCGCAACCTGGCCCTGTCGTTTCCGGAAAAGTCTGAAGCCGAGCGGGCTCACATTGCTCAAGAAGTCTGGCGCAACCTCGGCCGGCTGGCGGTCGAATTCGCCCGCGTGTCCGACTTCACCGACGGCTCGATCGACCGCCTGGTGGAGATAGAAGGCCGTGAGTACGTAGACGCCGCCCTCAAAGAGGGCAAGGGCATCGTCGGCCTGACCGCCCATTTCACGAACTGGGAACTGACCGGCGCACTGGTGCAACGCGTGTTCGGGAACATGACGGTGATCGCCAGACCCGTCCGCAACCCCTTGGTCGACCGGTGGGTCTATGAAAAGCGCACCGCCGGCGGGCTGAATATCATTCTCCCCAAAGACGCCGTAAAGGCCTCTCTCAAATGCCTCAAGAACAAAGGCATCATCGGTATGATGGTCGACCAGAGTCTATCGACCGGAGGCGTCTTCGTCGACTTCTTCGGCCGCCCGGCCTCCTCGACCACACTGCCGGCGCTCCTGCATATCCGTACCGGCGCGCCGGTCATGTTTGCTTATCTCCTGCGTAACGGGGAGCGCTTCCGCCTCGTGTTTGAGCCGGTCACCTTCCCGCCCGTCGAGGATCCCGCAGCACGGATCCAGATCTATACCCAGGTTATGAGCACTCAATTCGAGCAGGTGATCCGGCGCTATCCTGAAAACTGGCTCTGGCTGCACAATCGCTGGAAACGACAACCGGAATAACCCGCGCTTCGCAACCAGGAGCTCCGCCGGACCGTCTCCTGCCTGAATCCGCAACCATATGTGATGGTCGCCACCGGATGTGGCGCACCCATTGCGCGATTCACATTACCCGGTCGGCTCACTATCGAGCTGATGCGCCTTCCGCCCGCCACGAACCAGCGGCTGTTCCGGAACCCGGCCCTCGACCATGAGCGCTGCCATATCGACGGCGCGCGCCACGAGTGCCTGCGCCCCTTCACGAAGCTCCCGGCTGTTCTGCACCTCGCTGACGTTCCGTTCCATATCCTCCGCACTCCACCCGCGCGAATGGGCGATGAACGGGAATTGCGGGAACTGGCAGCCCACTTCTGAAAAGAACGTCATGAGCTGACCCGCCACGCCCTGCACATTGTCCTGACCACCCATGATGATGAAGGCCGCGACCTTGTTCTTCAGCAGATGTGTGTTCGCGATGGTTTCCTGATTCTGGATGCAATTCATCCGCTCGACCATCTTGTAATACAGACTGCTGGCGTTGCCCCAGCGGATCGGGGTGGCGATCAGGATGACGTCGGCCCAATGCACGATGGCCTCGTACACGCGATCGAGCTGGTCCGTCGGATCCATCTGCGTGATCGAGCAGGGCCAGGTGCAGGCAGAGGCGGACTTCGAATAAAACCCTTCACAGGCACGAAAGTTCAGCTCGCGGAGCTTGATGCACTGTGTCTCCAGTTGCAGCGCGGCTGAGGCATGCTCCAACGCCACCTCAAGCAATGCGTCCGACGTACTGTAGCGTGGATGCTCCCGTGTCATCGACGTGGTGGAGATCCCCACCACGCGGATCGGACCGGGCTGACGGACGATCGGACGGGCGAGCGGATGAGGCTGGTGTTTCTGCTTCTTTCGTTTCGTCGCCGACGATAAGTCGATATGGAGGCGGCCGTTTTCCATTTTGACGGGGTAGGCCGGAACCTGGTCTTCTTCGTATTCCGGTTCCCCTTGGCCGGTTTGACGATGGAATTTCCAATAGTGCCAGGGACAGACGACATACTCGCCGTCGAGCGT
Source organism: Nitrospira sp. (assembly GCA_024998645.1). Classification (GTDB taxonomy): domain Bacteria; phylum Nitrospirota; class Nitrospiria; order Nitrospirales; family Nitrospiraceae; genus Nitrospira_D. Next base: position 9,828 of record JACOEJ010000068.1, on the reverse strand, counting down.
GCCTTCGCCTAAGGGACCGCCGACATGGTTACAGGCGCCGGAGATCGCGGCAAACGACCCGTTCTGGTACGTGAGGGCGATCGGCGTCGTGCCGCACATGACTTCCTGTACCGGCTTCAGCTTCAGCTCCGCAACGCTCCCGATATCGATCCATTGTTCATCCGGCATCACAGACTCCCTGACGATCTCCGTTCAGTGTTCGAGCGGTACTCAATAGCCCACCGTAAAGCGTTGCCTGATATGGGCCGGCCGTTCCACTTCGTCGATCATGGCCACCGCATAATCCTGCGTCGAGATGCGGCTCTGCCCATTGGCATCGCTCAACATCTGATCCTCACCGAGCCGGAACTTTCCGGTACGTTGGCCGGGAGCGAGGTCCGCGGAGGGGGAAAGGAAAGACCAGTCGAGGGCGGACTCTTTGCGCAACAGATTCAGAGCCTCGCGAGTGGCAAGTGCACCTTGCTTATACTCGGCCGGAAATCCAGGCAGGTCCAAGGCCTGGACCCCCGGCTTTACTTCCAGACTGCCGGCTCCCCCCACAAACAGCAATCGCTTCACGCCAGCCTTTTTCACACCATTGATGATGGCCTGCGTGCCCTTGACCTGAAGATTGTAGATATCCGGATTGTCCCAGCCCGGATTGAAGGCGCTGATCACGGCCTCATGGCCCGCAACCAATCGGGCCACGTCGTCAGCGTTGTAGACATCGCCTTTCTGAGAGTGAAGCTTAGGATGTGGCTGTAACTTTTCCGGATGCCGGACAATGGCCGTGACCTCATGGCCACGCTCTAAGGCTTCATTCAAAAGCGCCGAGCCGACGAATCCTGTCGCGCCAATGAGTGCGATTTTCATTGTTCCCCCCCTTATCACCTTCAGAGCGTCTTGTGCGTCCCGTCGCAGAACGGCGGATTCTTCGTCTGCTTGCACTGACAGAGGGCCACCTGTTTCTTCTCCGTCGTCGTAAACTCCATGGGCGTGAACTCCGTGCCCTTGTGGGATCCGTCGCAAAACGGTTGGCTCTTCGAGCGTCCACAGCGGCACCAATAGTAAGTGCCTGGTTCCAACGACAAGACCGCCGGTTGCTTCGCCGCGATGACTGGTTTTTCCATGCTTGCTCCTCCTGTTCGAAATTACAAAGATAACGGCTTGATCGGCGACACGACTGCCGCCGGGTCGTTCTTCCATACCGACTCATCCGCATCGACATATACTTCGACTTCATTCCCATCGGGATCATGCAGATAGAGGCTCTGACTCACCGTGTGATCGCTCATGCCGTCGATCGTCACGCCGGCCTGTTCCAGTTCCCGCTTCGCGGCGCGCAGCTCGTCAAGGTTGTCGCCGACCTTGATGCCGATGTGATAGAGCCCGCGCCTGCGGCCTTGCGGCGGACCAGGCGCATCGCCCACCTGGATCAGCAGCAATTCGTGGTGCGTGCGACCGGACGTAAGTGCCGCTGCCGCGCCGTTGAAAATCCGCCCGACTTCCTTGAAGCCCAGCAGGTCCCGATAAAAGGCGAGGGACCGTTGCAGATCTTTCACATAGAACACGACGTGGCCGAGAAAATGCGCTTTCATGGGTTCACCTCCCGAACGTGATGCCGGCCTTCTGCACTTCCTGATAGGGGAGCAGCCAGACGAGCGACTCGTCGCTCAGATCGCCGACTTGAATGCGATTGCCCCAGGGATCGCGAAAGTCGCAGCGGAAACCCGGATGCATCTTCAGCTTGTACTTCTTCATCAGCTTCTGTCTTACTTCCTTGATCTGCTTGGCATCACGGACCATCAGACCGAAGTGCTTCACGCGATCCGGCTGCAAGGTGTCCACTTCAAAGATCGCCATAAACTGATGTTCGCCCAGCTTGCACCAGGCGGCTCCCTCGCCCCCACGCAGCATCTTCAAGCCAAAGACGTCCGAATAGAACTTCACCGCCTTCTTGGCGTCGGTCACTTCGATCACGATATGGTTACAGCCATAGACCTGCACCGCCATGACGCACCTCTCTTTCTCTTCCCCTCGCATTCCGCTGCTGCTCGCTCCGTTCGGCCGTTCGACCAACCGAGGAGTTGCAATCCCACCAGCCGCTATTTGGCTCCTGAGAATTTCGGCGCGGCACCGATGCTGTCCAGACCGGCTTGCGCACAAGCCGCGTCAAGATGTCCTCCCGGTGCTCCTCCAACGCCGATCCCTCCGACGACTTCGCCGGCGATTTCGATCGGCAATCCTCCGGCCAGAAACAAAACCCTGCCGTTCATGTGCTGCAATCCCTGAAGCGTCGGTGTCTTGGCGATAAGCTCCGCCCCGTTCGCCGTCGGTCCGCGCATGCTCGCAGCGGTATAGGCTTTTTTCTCGCTGCTCTCGACAGTATGCGGCCCGGCACCGTCCGCCCTCAGAAACGCTCTCAGAAGGCCGGCCCGATCCACCACTGCCGCGCTGACTCGATAGCCGTCTTTCGTGCACTGATCGACGGCCGCCTTGGCTGCCGTCACGGCGAGAGACACGGGCAATACCGCCTCCCGCGGCAACTCTTCCGCTGTCACGAGCACAGGGGACCATCCGAGAACACAGGCCATGATCATGATTAGCCCCTGGGCGGAGAACCGTACGTGGGACTGACGCTGACTCATGTATGTCATCGGTCCCTCCTTGATTGAACGAACATATTGCACCTGAACAAGATCGTTATCGAGCTCGTGCTGCCTCCAGAGTCCCCACAATTTCTCGATACCCTTTCTGGCGGGCATGCTGGAGCGGCGTGACGCCTTCCTGATCAGGAATATTCACCGATGCGCCGGCTGCCACGAGCATGCGTACGATCTCCTGGTGTCGTGGCCCGCCATCACCCAGAATGATGGCTTCCAGGAGCGCCGTCCACCCGAGATGGTTCACGTGATTCACGTCGACATCCGAATTGAGCAATGCCCTGACCACCTCGACATGCCCGCGCTCGCATGCCGGAATCAGCGCCGTACCGCCGAAGCGATTATAAATTTTGAAGTTCGGCTTGGCCTTCAGGGCGAGCGTGAGAATCTCCAGATACCCGCTGGCACCGGACAACAGCAGCGGACTGTCCAGCTTCTTGTCCTGCGCGTTGACATCGGCCCCGGCCTCTATCAGAAGCCGGGCGGTCTCGATGTGGTCGTGGCCGGTAGCCGCGAGCAGCGCCGTGCGTCCTTGCGCATCGCGGGCATAGAGACTGGCTCCTGCTTTCAACAGCCGCTGCACGGTTGCCGTGTCATTCTCATCGGCCGCGAGAATCAATCGCTGATTGTCGCTCATGGTCTCACCGTGGCCATGAGGGGCCGCGAGCCCCATAAGAACCATGGTCACGGCGATCATGCCTGTCCGCACCTGAATCATCGTGCCGACTCCGTCGTTCGATCTTTCTCCGCCAACACTCGCTCAGCCTGCTTCAGCGTCTCTACGAATCGGCCTGAAGGCTGCGCACCTGAGATCGCATAGGTCCCGTTCACGATGAAATAAGGAACACCGCGAATGCCGAGCTTGTGGCCGGTCGCTTCTTCCGCCTTCACCTCTGCTATTCCTTCGTCACTCTGAAGCATGCGTTCCACAAACTCCCGATCCAATCCTGCACGGCCGGCGAGATCAACCAGGGCGGAGATCGAACCAATATCCGCTCCATCCTCGAAATAACCACGGAAGAGGGCGTCGACCACCGCGTCCTGTCGTCCTTCCCGTTCGGCAAACCAAATCAGTCGATGCGCCAGGAAGGTATTCGGCGTCCGCGCGATCTTCTCAAACGCAAACGAAATCCGCTCCGACGTTCCGGCAACCAGCACATGTTCTTCCAGTTGCCGGAACGCCTCCAGGCTCCCGAACTTGGCTTCGAGATAAGCCGTCCGATCCATCCCGTCCTTCGGCATCGTGGGATTCAGCTGAAACGGCCGCCAGGTCACTCGTATGTCTCCACCGAACTCCGTCAGCGCTCGCTCAAGCCGCCGCTTCCCGACATAACACCAGGGACAGACGACGTCCGAATACACCTCGATGTGGAGCCCGCGGTCCGTCATGACAAATGCCCCATCTTGCCCGCTTGATAGTCCTGCACGGCTTGAATCAACTCCGCTTTTGTATTCATCACAAACGGGCCGTAGCGGGCGATCGGCTCTTCGATCGGCTCTCCGCTCATGACCAGAATCCGGCTGTCTTCCCGGGCCTCCACCGTAACCACCGATCCGTTCCTCTTGAAGACAATCAATTCCGCCTCTCCTGCTTCGCGCGACCCGTTCACCGTTGCACGGCCTTGCAGCACAAGGATCGAGCTGTTCTGCCCACCCGGCAGATCCAGCTGAACGTGTTGGCCCTTGTTCAGTTGAAGGTCATACAACTCGACCGGTGTAAAGGTATGGGCCGGGCCCTTCCGTCCCCGGAACGATCCGGCGATCACCCGTAACCGACCGGCTCCGCCCTCAAGCTCAATCGCCGGAATGTCGCCGTTCAGAATCGTCTGGTAGCCGGGCGCCGACATCTTCGAGGCCTTCGGCAGGTTCACCCACAATTGAATGGCGTGCAACGTGCCGCCCTTCTTCGCAAACTCCTTCTCGTGAAACTCCTCATGGACGATGCCGGACGCCGCCGTCATCCATTGCACATCGCCGGGGCCAATGACGCCGCCGCTGCCGGTCGAGTCGCGATGGGCTACGACGCCTTCGTAGACGATCGTCACCGTTTCAAATCCCCGATGCGGATGTTCTCCCACGCCGCGCGGATGATCCGTCGGCGGGAAGTGCTGCGGGCCTGCATAGTCCAACATAAGAAAGGGGCTCACCTCGCGATCCAGCTCATTGCTCGGGAAGAGATTGCGCACAGGGAATCCGTCCCCGACCATATAGGCGGAACCAGGCTGATAGACCCCCACGATATCTTTTATCGCTGAGGTTGCGATTGTCCCTTGTTGGTTCATGGTTGTTCTCCTTCCGTCCGTCACAGACCCGGTCTTGCAGATGATGTCTAGAAACGTGTCTCCTCAGAACACCATCGTTTCGTCGCTCTCCCAGATAAGCACCTCGGACCCGGTCGCCCCCTCTGCCGTGAGCTTCCGCGCTCCGGCAGCCGTGAGTCGCACGGCGTCACCCGCATTCAGACGACCGGCCTGCTCCAGCTGCACCGACCCTTTCGCCACATATAGATGAACGTATGCATTGTCCGGGACGGACACAGTTTCTCCCAGCTGAAGTCGACCGGCCCAGAGGACCGCTCCCTTCTGGTGAATTGAGATCGCGCTATTGTCTCCCTTTCCGGAGGCAACCGGCACAAGTCCGCCCTTCGCAAGCTGCCCGTTGACGTCGAGCTGTTGATACCCGGGAGTGATCCGCCTGGTATCAGGAACGACCCACATCTGAATGAAATGCACATCCTGATCCGACCGCGGGTTCATTTCGGAATGCCGGATGCCGGTACCGGCACTCATGCGCTGTGCGAGTCCCGGATAGAGGATCCCCCTGTTGCCTTCGGAATCTTTATGTTCCAACTCGCCGTCCAGCACCCAGGTGACGATTTCCATATCCTCATGCGGATGCGTGCGAAATCCGGTACCGGCCTTCACCGTATCGTCGTTGCTCACCAGCAACAGTCCATGATGGGTATTGGCCGGATCGTAGTGGTTCGAAAAACTGAAGCTGTGCCATGAGTCGAGCCAGCTGATCTCCGTATGGAAGCGATCACGGGCTCGACGGATATCGATTTCGGAGGGCTTGACGCTGATCGTATTCATGGTGACGCCTCCTTTCGCGAGTCTTCAGCCACGTCTCTCGCTTATCTGTCGACCTTCTCCGCAATGAGTCGATCCGCCGACCACTTCCCGGCGCCCGTGACCAACAGCGCGAGGCTGATGCCGATGACTAGGAGATGATATTCGAAACCCTCGCCCTGTTGCTTGCCGAACCAGTTCATGAAGAACCCGTAGGGCAGATGCGTCATTGTAATCGCGCCCAGCATAATCACGATATAGCTGGCAGCCGTAAACCGCGTCAGCAACCCCAACACCAGCGCCACACTGCCGAATGATTCACCGATGATCACGAGCAGCGCCACAAGCCAGGGAAGATGCAGGGTCTCAGTGAAAAATCCCATCGTCCCGCTAAAGCCGAAACCGCCGAACCAGCCCAACAGCTTCTGCGCCCCATGCGGGAATATCACCATCCCCAGCGTGAGCCGCAAGATCAACCCCGCCCATCCGTCATCTGTTTGAAAGAGCGCCTTCATATCGTACCCCCCATAGTGAGTTCGCTGATCATCCATCCCTGCACCCCTGGAAGATAGTTCTAACTAGAACCAAAGTCAAGTCACAAAAATACTCCGGGCGATGACGACCCACAACACACCTGGAATCAGGCACTTATAAAGGAATGGTCGCGTGAGTGAGGAGGGGAAAGACGCTTGCTGCGTGTAACTGGAAGAGTATACGACCGGACTCGATGATCTACTTTCGGTCTTTAATGGCCCGTTCGACCTCGCGTCCGGCTTCGCGTGTCTTAATGGTTTCTCGTCGATCGTACAGTTTTTTACCCTTTGCCAACCCGAGTTCCACCTTCGCACGACCTCGCTCGTTGAAATACAGGCGAAGGGGAATGAGCGTCAGCCCTTTCTGTTGCGTCTTGCCGAGCAGCTTGTTGATCTCTTTCTTGTGCAGGAGCAGCTTCCGCACCCGCATCGGATCGTGATTCATCATGTTGCCGTGACTATAGGGGCTGATATGGCAATGGTGCAGAAAGACCTCGCCGTCGCGCACCGACGCATAGCTGTCCAACAAATTCACGCGCCCGTCCCGGAGAGATTTGACCTCGGTACCCAACAGCACAATCCCGACTTCGAACTTCTCTTCGATGAAGTAGTCGTGATAGGCCTTCCGGTTCGTGACGACGGCTTTGTATTGATCCTCTTTTTCTTTCGACATATCGCTCTTGCCGGGCTGATGCCTTGACCCTCTTCACACTCCAAGCCTAAGATGGCCTATGGTTGGCTCCGGCCCTCTCGTCTCTTTCGGTACGATCCTCTCCAGCGTGGCCAAACAACTCGGTTTGGAAACGCGGCTCGTCGAGGTACGGATTCAGCAACAGTGGCCGGCCCTCGTCGGAGAACCGATCGGTTCACACACCTGGCCCGTCCAGATCCGCTCTCACAAGCTCTATCTGCTTGTCGAAAACTCCGTCTGGCTCCAGCAGCTGACGTTTCTCAAACCGGCGCTCCTGGCCAAACTGAATGCCGAGGCCGGATCGGAGCTTCTGACGGACATCGTCTTGCGCGTGGGCGAGATTCCTTCGCAGCAACCGGAGCCTGCTCCGACAACCCCGACCCCTCAGAAAACCGGTGCCTCCGACAAGGAGCTGGCCGAGTTCGCATCCCATGCCTCTTCCATTCAGGACCCCGGAATCCGCCAGCGCTTTAGAGAGGTGATATCGAATTATCCTTCTCTGGTGACTCCGCCTCCACCGGAAGAGGATCCGTCACACGTCCCTTAAACAGCACACGCGTCGCGGCCGAAAGCTCGCCCGCCTTGGGCAGAGGGCCGACCCCGCCTTCCTCCTCCTCATCTTGTAGCAGATAATATCCTCGAACGGACTTGTCGAACTCTTTGGCCACCGTGGCGTCCCCGGCCACATATTTCGCGAGCACCTCGGGATCAGTCCACCCGTCATCATCGAACACATACACGAGCATTCGCCGATACCGGCTGCCGGCATCGTCCGGCGTCGTGGGCCGGATCTTCATGGGGCCGAAATCGTGAGTCTGATGCCCCACCTTGCGAAACCGGTTCAGCAAGGTCTCGATCTGATGATCCGTGGTTCCCGGAGGCACGTGCGTCGCGACAAGGTGGCCGCTTTGCGACCCGACACTGTAGGGAGGAATCGACCGGTCCGGACGGCTGAGATACATCCCGCCCCAGATGAGCGCGAACGAACCGACGAAGACCGTGAGCGCCAGCTTGACGACCGTGTCCAACGGCTTCTTGGCCTTGGGACCGGCAGGGGACGTTGAGGAAGGTGCCTGCTCGTGCATGAAAGTCTTGTGCGGCGAGACAGGCCCGCCGGGCTAGGCCTCCGGCTGATCCTCGGGGATCGCCTCTACCACTTCTGCCAGCCGGGCCACACCTATGACGCGATCATCGTCGCCGTCCAGGTCGAGCACTCGCACGCCCTGCGTATTCCGGCCGACTTCACGAATATCGTCGACTTTGCAGCGCAGCAACTTGCCCTTCGCCGCCATCAGCATAATTTCATCGCCTTCGCGCACTTGGAGGAAGCCGACCGCTAACCCGTTCCGCTCCGTTGTCTTGACGCTGATGATACCTTTTCCGCCGCGGCCTTGGACACGGTAATCATTCACCGGCGTCCGCTTCCCATAGCCGCCTTCAGTGACGGTCAAAATCGCCGTCGTCGAATCGGGGGTAATCGTTTCCATGCCGATCACTTCATCGCCTGCTTCCAGCGTGATCCCCTTGACCCCGTGGGCGGTCCGGCCCATCGACCGAACATCTTCCTCTTTAAAGCGGATCGTGATGCCCTGTTTCGTACCCAGCAGCATTTCCCGCGATCCGTCCGTCACATGCACCGCGATGAGCTTATCGCCCTGATCCAGCGACAGAGCAATAATGCCGCCCTGGCGGGGATTGCTATAGGCCGACAGTTCCGTCTTCTTGATCACGCCCTGCTTCGTCGCCATGACGACGAAACGATCGTCTCGATATTCCTTCACGGGCATCGTGGCCGTCACTTTTTCATCTTTCGACAATGCCAACAGATTCACCAGGGCCTTGCCCTTGGCGCCGCGGCTGGCTTCGGGAATTTCATGCACCTTGAGCCAGAACACTTTCCCGGCATCGGTGAAGAAGAGCAGGGAGTCATGTGTCGACGCCGTAAACAGCGTCTCCACGAAGTCTTCGTCTTTGATCCCCATCCCGATCTTGCCTTTTCCGCCCCGGCGCTGGGCGCGATAGAGCGAGACGGCATTCCGCTTGATGTAACCGGTATGGGAGATCGTCACCACCACTTCTTCTTCGGCGATCAGATCTTCGAGACTGATCTCCGCTTCCTCTTTGACGATCTGGGTCCGCCGCTCATCTTTATAGGCCTCGCGGACTTCCGCGAGTTCGTCCTGAATGATCTTCCGCACCAGAGCCGGGCTCGCCAGAATGGACTTCAGATATTCGATCTGCTTCAGCACGTCTTTGTATTCTTCGATCAGCTTCTGGCGCTCCAGCTGCGTGAGGCGCTGCAGACGCATTTCCAGAATGGCAGAGGCCTGGATCTCGCTTAATCCGAACTGGCTCATCAAGCCTGCGCGGGCTTCGTCGGGCGACTGTGCCCGCCGGATGAGCGCAATCACCGCATCCAGATTATCGAGGGCGATCTTCAGCCCTTCGAGAATATGCGCGCGCTCCTCGGCCTTCCGGAGTTCGAAGGCGGTCCGGCGCACAATCACTTCGCGCCGGTGATCGAGGAAGTGCGACAGGATCTGCTTGAGGTTCAGGACCTCCGGACGGTTGTTGACCAGCGCGAGCATGATCACGCCGAAGGTCGTTTCCAGCTGCGTGTGCTTGAACAAATTGTTCAGGACGATCAGCGGGATTTCGCCCCGCTTAAGTTCAATGACGACACGAACCCCTTCGCGGTCCGACGATTCATCCCGCAGGTCGGCAATGCCCTTGATCCGTTCATCCTGCACCAACTCGGCAATCTTCTCGATGAGCTTGGCCTTGTTGACCTGGTAGGGCACCTCGGTGACAATCAGCCGCTCACGGTCGGTCCGCTCATCCGACTCCACGTTGACCTTGGCGCGCACCTTCAGCAGCCCGCGGCCGGTCTCGTA
>JACOEJ010000067.1 GCA_024998645.1 Nitrospira sp. | reverse complement strand
CGCCGAACTTCCCCGCCAAGCTCCACTCGAAATCGAATTGATCGTGCAGGTGACGTCTTAGCCAATCTCTGCCTTGACACTCGAAAAAATCGCTTGCTATAGTCCTCTCGTCCCTCGCTTCACGTTGTACCCCGGTTGCTCTCTCCTGACTCCGGTGCGTGGGGTTCTCGTGCCACGTGCGGGGAAGTTCCTTTGAATCATTCCGGGCTGACTCTAATCCGCGGGCTCGTGGAGTCCTGGTCTTAGTCTTGAGGAGAGATGCCATGATATATCGCCCATTTCTTTTCGCACTCATCATTCTCGGGGCGTTGACGCCCTGGGCTTCCTATGCCGGACAGACCGCGATTGAGATCTCTCCGCGAACCTCGACCCCCGGAGCGACGGTGGTTCTGAGCGGCAAAGGCTTAGGTCAATTCAAATCCGTCCAGTTCAATAGAGTGACATTTGCCGGGATGCCGGCATTGATTCAGCGGTGGGAATCCGATCTGGTCGAGGTGAAGGTGCCGTTCAAGGCCACGACCGGTCCCGTCGAGATGATGATCGGGAAGAAGAAACTCTCGGCCGGTACGTTCACAGTGGTGAAGCCGCGCATCGAGTCCATCACGCCTACAGAGGCGGAGCGTGGCACGATGGTCACGATTACCGGTGAGCATTTCGGTGCCACGGCCGGCGCGCGCGATCCGAATACGATGTTCGGGGTCAACGATGTGGTGATCGGCGGCGTGGTGGTGCGTCCGCGTCGGTGGAAGGACGACAAGATCGAGGTGGAGATTCCGACGAATGCGGCGCCCGGGGATGTCGTCGTGCGGTTGGCCTCGTCCGACCCGCTGGCCGATGGTTCCTGCTGCGCACCGGTGGAATATGTGACGAGCAATGCAGTGTCGCTCGCGCTGGTGCCGAGCGTACGGGTCGATCCGATGACCGGGCCGGTCGGGACGAAGGTGGTGCTGTTCGGCCAGGATTTCGGGACCAAGGGGGCGGATGATGCCGTCTTGATTGGGACCAATCTCGCGACAATTGCCCAGTGGAAAGACGATGTCATTGTCGCGCACGTGCCGCTCGGAGCGGAAACCGGACCGCTAGTGCTGAAACGGCAGGGGCGTGAGCGGGCACTCGGTACGTTTACGGTGCATGTGCCCAAGGCCATGCCTGTCACGCCGGCGAGTGCCCCGATCGGGACATTGCTTCGTATCAATGGCGAGCACTTCGGGTTCTACTCCGAAAGCGGTTCCACTCCCTATAGTTTCATGGATTTCAATAAGGGCGAGAATCGTGTCGAGATCGGCGGGGTGCCGGCGGTGATCTACCGGTGGAACGACGACCGTATCGACGTCTGGGTTCCGTTCAGCGTGAAGAGCGGTCCCGTGCGGATCTATCGCAGCGCGACCAAGCCAAAGGCGGACGGATCCTGTTGCCAGGAGCGCGGTGAGCTCGTCACCGAGGCAGGCACGTTTACGCTGGTGTCGCCGGTCGTCGAATCCTATGAGCCGAAGTCAGCCGGTTTGGACGATTTGGTGACGATCAAGGGCAAAGGCTTCGGTACCTTCCTGAAGACGGCGGAACATACCGGGCTGGAATTGAGTCAGAAGGCTTATAAGCGGCGGCTGGATGTGGAGATCAATGAGCCGGATTCCGGCAGCACGGTCATCTCCAACGTCTCACGGACGGAAGTGCTCTTCAATGGCGCGGCCGCCCTCGTCCAATCCTGGACGGATACCGAGATTGTCGTGAAAGTTCCCCATCGCAATTTGTATGGCATCGGGAAGCGTGGTGCGTTCTTCGATGACCTCTCGACCGGGCCGCTGGTGGTCCGGAGAGGCTCGTGGGATGTGTTGCCGGACGGGACCTGCTGTACACAGAAACAATGGCTGACTATCGAGGCCGGGCAGTTTACGATCGAGGCGAAGGGCCTCCCTGACACCGGGTATTGGAACAACAATCGGCCAGACGCCAGCTCGAACCAGTAAATGGAGAACCGGGGGATGGGTGTAGGAAGTTATCGAGGTTTGATGAGGACCGTCCTCTGTACCTGCTTGTCGGTTGTTCTGTTCATGCCGGGGTTAGCCCTGAGTGCGGAGCTCTCCGTGCTTGCGACTCTCCAGAAAACCAATACGCCGATGACGCTGATGGCTGTCCAGTTCAAGGATGCGAAGGCCGGCTGGGCCGTCGGTTCCGGCGGAGCGCTCTTCAGCACGACTGATGGCGGGAAGAAGTGGAAGAAGCAGGCGAGCGGAACGTCGGCATTGCTGACCGGCGTCTACTTTATCGATCAGAAAACCGGATGGGTCACCGGAGCGGCCGGAACGCTCAGGCGGTCGGTCAACGGGGGAGAGAGCTGGACGGGACATCCGCTTGAGACGCAACAACCGCTCTACGGGATCCATTTCCCTTCGGCGACCGACGGATGGGTGGTCGGCGGGGGCGGGACGATCCTGCATACGGCTGACGGCGGCGCGCATTGGGTCGAACAGGCGAGCGGGACGAGCGCGGCGCTGTACGCCGTGCAGTTTCTTGATGCCCAACGGGGGACGGCCGTGGGTGCCCTCGGCACCGTCTTAGCGACTCGCGATGGCGGTCGAACCTGGGTGCCGCAAGTCTCGCAGGGGGCGGTGACACTGTTCGATGTGTACTTTACCGACGAATCGACCGGCTGGGCGGTCGGAAATGCGGGAGCGCTCTTTCAAACGAATGACGGCGGCGCCAAATGGGTAGATCGCACGCTGCCTTGCGGGAAGACCTGCACCAAGGTGATTGATCTGCTGAAAGTGCGCTTCACCAGCCCTCAAGAAGGTTGGATTGTCGGCGAGCGGGGCATGATGTATCGTACAACGGACGCGGGTTATTCCTGGAGTGACGGCACGCCCATTGCGCCGGTCTCGTTGTTCGGCTTGACCTTCTCCGACGCGGCCCATGGCTGGGCGAGCGGGGAAAACGGGACGGTGGTGCATCTGCAGACCGGCAAGTAAGACCCGCTTCTAGCCCAGGGCTCCCATGCGGCTCTGCAGAATCCCTATGGCAACAATGGCAGCGGTCTCGGCGCGCAGAATGTGCGGTCCGAGCGTCATCAGTGTGTAGCCGGCTTGTTCAGTCTGTGCCACCTCTTCCTTCGACCATCCCCCTTCAGGTCCGATCAGCACCATGACAGATTCGTTGCCGCTTTCCGGAAGGCGGACGTTGTGTAAGCTCTGTCCCTCCCGCCGTTCGGTCAGGATGAGCGAGAGTGCCGGCGCTGGGTGGCTGGCCAGGCATGCAGTTAGAGTTTGAGGTTGGGCGATCACAGGCATGTGCCACTGTTCAGATTGTTGGGCTGCTTCCAGCGCAATGCGCTGCCAGCGGGCGAGCTGCGCGTCGAGGCGCTCCGGCCTGAGTTGCACGATGGTGTGCCGGCTCTGGAGCGGAATGATTTGACTCACGCCCAGTTCCGTGGCTTTCTGAATCACCCAATCCATCTTCTCACCCTTGAGCAACGCTTGTGCGAGGCGCAGGCGGGGAGCGGTACGTACCGGTTCCTGGCTGGTGCTGAGAATGCGTCCGGTCAGTTCCTGCTTGGTGACGCGCGTGAGTTCCATCAGGTATCGGGTGCCCTGTCCGTCACAGACCCAGATCTGTTCGCCGAGCTCCAGCCGAAGGCTGTCGCGCAAATGCGTCTGGAGCAACGGAGGCACGGTAATAGAGGGAGGCGTGATGGCGTCGGGAGGCAGAAAAAACACAGGCATGGAGGGCTCAGTCGGTCGAACGAACCGAGTGCGTCGGCGCTATTCGAAGAAGGTCTTCATCTTATCGAAGAAGCCGTCGCCGTCGGCTTCCATGACCATGCCGCTCTCTTTGGCAAACTCGGTCAGCAGCTCTTTCTGTCGAGCCGTGAGCTTTGTGGGAATTTGGACCTTGATGGCGTAGAGCTGGTCCCCGGTTTGCCCGCCTTTGAGGCTGGGGATCCCGAGTCCCTTGAGGCGCATCACTTTGTCGTATTGCGTGCCGGCGGGAATTTTGATGATCGTGTTGCCCTTCAGTGTCGGGACTTCGATCTTCCCGCCGAGCGTGGCCGTGATGAAGTTGATCGGCACATCACAGAGAATATCGACGCCTTTGCGCTGGAAGACCGGATGGGGTTTGACGGTGACGGCTACATAGAGGTCTCCGGGAGGGCCGCTGTTCGCGCCGTGCTCGCCCTCATTGGTCAGGCGTAAGCGCATGCCGGTTTCAATACCGGCGGGAATGTGAACGGCGATGGTGCGCTCTCGATAGACCCGCTGGCGGCCTTGGCAGGTGCCGCAGGGTTCAGTGATAATTTGTCCGGCTCCTTCGCACTGGCCGCAGGGGCGGCTGACGCTGAAGAATCCCTGTTGGAACCGGAGCTGGCCGGCCCCTTTACAGCTGGGACAGGTCTTGATGGAGGCCGCCGACTTCGCGCCGGTCCCTTTGCAATCGCCGCAGGTTTCCCAACGTGGAATCTTGAGTTTGGCTTCTTTGCCGTAGACGGCTTCTTCGAACGTGAGCTCGAGGTTGTATTGCAGGTCGTTCCCGCGTTCGGCGCGACCGCCGCCGCGCTGCCCGCCGAAGAAGTCCTCGAAAATATCGTTGAAGACGTCGCCGAATCCGCCGCCTGCGTTGAACCCGTCGAAGCCCTGTCCCTGCTGCGCGCCGGCATGTCCGAACATGTCGTAGCGTTTGCGCTTCTCCTGGTCGCTCAGCGTTTCGTAGGCTTCGTTGATTTCTTTAAATTTGGCTTCGGCGTCTTTCTTCTGGGTGTCACCTGGATGCAGGTCAGGGTGGTGCTGGCGGGCCATCTTGCGATAGGCCTTCTTCAGCTCTTCGTCGGAAGAGGTTTTCTCAACGCCAAGAATGTCGTAATAATCGCGCTTTGACACAGGAGCCATCACCGGGTGAAAAGAAGAGAAAGACCGAGTTCCCTATGCGAGGAAACTCGGTCACTTCTGAAGTTATTTTAAACTACTTCTTCTCTTTGTCTACTTCTTCGAATTCCGCATCCACGACTTTTTCATCGGTCTTGGTCTCAGCCGAGGCTGACGCATCGGCTCCCGATCCCGGTGCGGCGGTCGCTGCCGCTTTCTTATACATCTCTTCCGCCAGCTTATGCGAGGCGGTCATGAGGGTCTGGGTGGCTGATTCGATGGCGTCCGGTTCGGTCCCTTCGAGAGCCGTCTTCAACGCCGCCACGGCATCCTGAATCTTGGTCTTTTCTTCCGCATCGACCTTGTCGCCATACTCCGTCAGATTCTTTTCGGTCTGATAGATCAGGTTATCGGCCTGGTTCTTGGCTTCAGCCAGCTTGCGCCGCTTCTTGTCGTCTTCGGTGTGCGAGGCCGCATCCTTGACGAGTTTTTCGACTTCTTCCTTGCTGAGACCGCTGGAAGCGGTGATCTTGATCGACTGCTCTTTCTGCGTCGCCAGATCCTTCGCCGACACGTGGACGATGCCGTTGGCATCGATGTCGAAGGTCACTTCGACCTGGGGCATCCCGCGAGGCGCCGGAGGAATTCCGACGAGGTCGAACTGGCCGAGCAGCTTATTATCGTTCGCCATTTCCCGCTCGCCTTGGAACACGCGAATGGTGACGGCGGTCTGGTTGTCGGCCGCGGTCGAGAAGACCTGGCTCTTCTTGGTCGGGACTGTGGTGTTGCGCTCGATGAGCTTCGTGAACACGCCGCCCAAGGTTTCAATGCCCAGAGAGAGGGGAGTGACGTCGAGCAAGAGCACGTCCTTCACTTCACCCTTGAGCACGCCGCCCTGCACACCGGCTCCGATGGCGACGACTTCATCTGGATTCACGCCGCGATGGGGTTCCTTTCCGAAGAACTCCTTCACGACTTGAATGACCTTCGGCATACGGGTCATGCCGCCGACCAGCACGACTTCCTGAATATCCTTGGCGGAGACGCCGGCATCGGACAAAGCCTTGCGGCAGGGTTCGATGGTGCGCTGGATCAGGTCGTCGACCAGTTGCTCCAGTTTCGCCCGGGTCAACTTGATGACCATGTGCTTGGGACCACTGGCATCGGCCGTGATGAACGGCAGATTGATTTCCGTCTCCGGTGAAGACGACAGCTCGATCTTGGCGCGCTCGGCGGCTTCCTTCAGCCGCTGCAAGGCCATCCGGTCTTTCTTGAGGTCGATGCCCTGGTCTTTCTTGAATTCGTCGACGAGCCAATCCATGACGCGCTGGTCGAAGTCGTCGCCGCCGAGATAGGTATCGCCGTTGGTGGACTTTACTTCGAAGACGCCTTCGCCGATTTCGAGGACGGAGACGTCGAAGGTTCCGCCGCCGAGATCGTAGACGGCGATCCGCTCGTCTTTCTTTTTGTCGAGGCCATAGGCCAGCGAGGCAGCCGTCGGTTCATTGATGATACGCAGGACGTTCAGCCCTGCGATCTGGCCTGCATCTTTTGTCGCCTGGCGCTGGCTATCGTCGAAATAGGCCGGGACGGTGACGACCGCTTCCGTGACCTTTTCTCCAAGATAGTCTTCCGCCGTTTGGCGCATCTTCTGCAAAATCATCGCGGAGACTTCCGGCGGGCTGTAGGATTTGCCGCGGATGACGACATGCGCGTCGCCGTTATCGGCTTCCACGACTTTGTAGGGGAGCCGCTTCATGGCTTCCTGCACTTCGCGGCTCTTGAACTTGCGGCCCATGAGGCGTTTGACGGAGAAAATCGTATTTTCAGGGTTGGTGATAGCCTGGCGCTTGGCGATCTGGCCGACGAGCCGCTCCGCCTTCTCGGTGATGCCGACGATGGACGGGGTGGTGCGAGCGCCTTCCGCGTTGGCGATGACGACCGGATCGCCGCCGCTCATAATCGCGACGCATGAGTTGGTGGTACCGAGGTCGATGCCGATGACTTTGCCCATGAGTAAACTCCTTCCGATATCAGCGACTAAAAATAACCGATGTCTTAGTTCGTTTCCGAAGACTCGCCACCGGCTTGTGCCGGACCTGATGACACACTGACCATCGCTGCGCGGAGAATCCTGTCGTGCAAGCGATAGCCTTTTTGAAACTCGTCAAGGACGTGATCGCTGGGAACCAGGTCCGATGGCACTTGAGAGACGGCTTGATGGGATCCCGGGTCAAACGGCTTGCCCACGCTTTCAACGGCTTGCACGCCGAATTTGCCGAGAGAGCCGGTCAACTGTTTCAGGGTAAGATCCACCCCCTGGACCAATGCCGCACTGCTTCCCTTGTCGTGCGCCGCCTTAATGGCTCGTTCCATGTTGTCGACGACCGGAAGGAGTTCCTTCAACAGCTGTTCGTTTCCGAACTTGATCTGCTCACGCTGGTCCCGTTGGGCCAGGCGCTTATAGTTTTCAAACTCGGCCGCCAGTCGCAAGTACTTTTCGTTGAGGGCTTTACACTCATCTTCTTTGGCGGCAAGGACCGCCTGCATCCCGCCATCCTGACTTGCGTCAGCGGTGCTTCCGTTCTCTAAGTTGTCAATTGTATTGGTGTTGTCTTGATCGTCGTTCATTATTCTTCCTCTATAGGGGTGCAGATATCCATAAGGAAGTGGAAGTCAACGGGGGAAGAAAGAAATTTCCGAGAAAAATGATGGGGATAACGTGAACGCTAGGCCCAGGTAGAGGATGAGGTCCCGCGAGCGCGACGGTAGAGGAGTTCCAGACCCTCAAGAGTCAGTAACGGCTCTATTCGTTTGATGGAGGTTGTCTCCGGAGCGATGATGGACGCCAGGCCTCCGGTTGCGATGACCAGGCAGGTTCGTCCGAGTTCCTGTTCCATTCTCCGGACGAGTGCATCAACGAGTCCGGCGTATCCGAAGAGCAGGCCGGCCTGAATGCTGCTGGCGGTATCGGTGCCGATGACGGTTTTCGGACGGGCCAATTCGACCTTGCTGAGCTTAGCGGCTCGGGCAAAGAGCGCTTCGGCCGAGATGCCGATGCCCGGTGCGATGACGCCGCCGAGATAGTCTCCGGTTGCCGTCACGGCGCAGAAGGTCGTGGCCGTGCCGAAATCCACGATGATGAGGTCGGTCTGGTACTTATGATAAGCCGCGGCAGCATTCACAATGCGGTCACTGCCGATTTCTTTCGGGTTGGCATATTTGAGCGTGAGGCCGACATCCATATCCGATGACACCACTAAGGGTGTGCGGTGAAAGTAGGTTTCGACCATGGTGTCAAAGGTGCCGGTGAGGGCCGGCACGACACTGGAGATGATGGCATCCGTGACCTGCTGAGGAGCGCGGCCGCTTCGGGCCAGGAGGTTCAAGCAGAGCACACCATATTCATCGGCCGTAGTCTTTGGATCCGTGGCCAGGCGCCAATGGGCCACCAGTGTGGACCCTTCGAAGATGCCCCATACGACGTTGGTATTGCCGATGTCGATGACCAATAGCATGGTATCGATTGTACTTTGTGTATGAGCGGTTTCGCTAGCCTTTGACATGAATCACGTCGCCTGCCCGAATGTCGATGAGCGGAGCTTTGTCTGTACCGGAAACCTCTGTGAAGGGCCTGACTTGAAGTGTGCCGTCGGCAGCGATGGCGACGGCGGTGCCGAGGAGTTCTTCATTGGCCCCAAGGACCACGCGAACCTGCCGACCGAGGGTGGTACAACGGCGCTGGTAGGCCTGCAGCAGCCGGGATGGGCCATGGTCACGCAACTCATCGAGGCTCTGTTCCAAGTCCAGGAGGAGCTGAGCAAGAAGCCTATTTCGGTCAATGAGCCGGTGTGAGGACTCGAAGAGCGACGTGGCGATCGGACGTAATTCGTCGGGGAACAATTCGCGGGGGACATTCACGTTCAGACCGATTCCGATGACCACGATGGGATTGGCAGGGGCGGCCAATGAACTTTCACAGAGAATGCCGCCGACTTTCCGTTCGTCCAGCAAGAGGTCGTTCGGCCATTTCAGCGCCAGCGATGTAGCGGCCACTTCTTGGACTGCTTCTGCCACTGCCAGCGCGGTCGTCAAGGGTATCCATGAGAGCCATTCAGCCAGGGAAAGACCCTGGCCGAGACCACGAACAATAATCGAACAGTAGAGGTTTAAGCCGGGCGGCGAGAACCATGTTCGTGCATGACGGCCTCGTCCGGCTGATTGAGTCTCTGCTACGACGACCGTCCCGTCCTCTGCGCCATTCTGCGCCAGCGTCATTGCTTCTGAATTTGTCGAGGGGAGACTTTGGTGGATGTGCAGGTGCTGGCCCAGGAGCCTGGTCGCCAGGGTGCTGCGAATGTCGTCGGGCCTGAGAGGCGAAGAGGAAACCACGGGTTATCTGCGCGGCCGCCGCGAACGGCGGACCGGCGTCAGTTCCAGACTCATGGTGGCGGCAGGTGCCGAATGGGTGAGTGCGCCGACTGAAATGCGATCAGCGCCGGCCTGCGCCATGGCCCGCACGTTCTTGAGCGTAATGCCGCCGGACACTTCCACGATGGCCTGCCGCCGGATCAGCACAACAGCTTGTTTGACCATCGGCGGGGTCATGTTGTCGAGCAGAATGATGTCGGCTTTTCCCGCGAGCGCTTGGCGAACCTCCGCCAACGATTCAACTTCGACAATCAGCGGCACTGCACGGGAGGTGTCCCGATGGGCTAGTCTGCAGGCCGTGCGGACCGCTTGCCGGCCTTTCTGGAGCAATGCGAGATGGTTATCTTTAATCAGCAGACCATCGCCGAGCGAGAACCGGTGGTTGGTGCCGCCACCTAACGCGACCGCCCATTTCTGTAACGATCTCCAGCCCGGCAGAGTTTTTCTCGTGTCGAGAATCCGTGCGGGAGTGTGACGTACAGCCTGGCAGAACTTGCTTGTGAGAGTCGCGATTCCGGAAAGGTGTTGGAGAAAATTCAACGCGACTCGTTCGGCCCGGAGGATCGAGCGGCCGTCTCCTTCAATGTCGAGGAGCGCCGCACCGGTGGGGATGTGGGCGCCGTCATGGGTATGCGTGGTGAGCCGGAGCGAGGGATCGACCATCAGGAAAGTCTGCACGGCCGCCGCGAGTCCGGCGACCACCATCGGCTGCTGGGCAATGATCGAAGCCTGAGCCGGTACCGGTTTGGAGAAGAGGGCCGTCGTGGTCAGATCGCCTTCGCCAAGGTCTTCTTCGAGTCCGGCACGCACGGCACGGCGGATATCGGCGGCGGGGAGTTGTATCATCGATCAGGCTCCCAGCATGGCACGGAGTTGCTGCTCGCTGCTCACCAGCATGGCCCGGTCACGGGTGAGACTGCGCACCCGCTCCTGATGTTCTGTGATGACCTCGGGTGGGGCTTTGGAGACAAAGTCCGCACTCTTCAACTTACCCTCGATCCGCTGCGCTTCTTTCTCGGCTTCGGCGATCTGTTTGAGGAGTCGATCGAGCGCTTTCTTGAGATCGACATCACCCTCGACCGAAATCCCCACGGTCAGCCCTTCGGTCACCAGTCGGAGGATCTGGGTCGTCGGCCATTCGGTTATCGGCGTCAGAGTCAGCGATCCTTTTCCGAGATGGGCGAGGTCGGTCTTCAGCGCCTGCAGGGTGGAGGCGGTCTTCTGGTCGTCGTGCGTGACAAAGAAGTTGATTGGTTTGCCTGGCTGGTAGTTGAGCAGGACACGTGCGGTTCGCAGAAGGCCGATGCTGCGTTCGAGGAGACGGAAGGCGTCAGCGGCCGCTCCGTCATGCCACTCGTCCCGCGGCGTCGGGTAGGCCTGCAGAACAATAGTCTCTCCCTGGTGTGGCAGCGTTTGCCAGATTTCTTCCGAGAGGAACGGCATGAAAGGGTGCAAGAGTCGCAGCCAGACTTCCAGTGTTTCCGATAACGTGTGACGGGTGGAAGGCCCCTCAGGGTGAGTTGGGTCCTGAAGGACCGGTTTGATCAGCTCGAGATACCAGTCACAGTATTCGTGCCAGAAGAATTGATAGAGTGCACTGGCGGCTCGATCGAATCGATAGGCCTCCAACTCCTGGTCAACCACCCGGATAGTGTCATTCAAGCGACTGAGGATCCACCGGTCAGGGAAAGAGCGGTCTTTGGGAGGCCGGGCTTCTTGCGCTCCGTCGAGATACATGTGGGCGAAACGGGCGGCGTTCCAGATCTTATTGGCAAAGTTGCGATAGCCTTCGATCCGTTCTTCCGCCAGTTTGATGTCGCGGCCGGGAGAGGCCATGGATGCGAGGGTGAAGCGCAAGGCGTCGGTCCCGAACTGTTCCATGACGTGCAATGGATCGATCACGTTGCCTTTCGACTTGCTCATCTTCTGCCCTTCGGCGTCGCGGACGAGGGCATGGATGTAGACGTCGCGGAAAGGGACATCGCCCATGAATTTCAAGCCGAGCATGATCATGCGCGCGACCCAGAAGAACAGAATGTCCAGACCTGTCACCAGGGTGGCAGTCGGATAGTAGGCCTTGAGGTCTGGTGTCTGCTCCGGCCATCCGAGCGTGGAAAAGGGCCAGAGCCCGGAAGAGAACCAGGTATCGAGAACATCGGGGTCGCGCAGAAACTCCTGTCCCTTGCATGTGGAGCAGGTGGTCGGAGCAGATTTCCCGACGATCGGTTTCGCGCCTTGGAGAATCGTCGTCCTGGTGACAGGACTTCCGGAGGGCGATGTATGCGTCGTCGTGACGATGTGTTTAGAGTTACACGCCAGGCAGTACCAGGCGGGAATCTGATGGCCCCACCAGATCTGTCGGGAGATACACCAGTCTTTAATGTCCCGCATCCAGCCGAGATAGTTGTTGGTCCAGCTTTCAGG
Organism: Nitrospira sp.; assembly: GCA_024998645.1. GTDB lineage: Bacteria > Nitrospirota > Nitrospiria > Nitrospirales > Nitrospiraceae > Nitrospira_D. The sequence continues at coordinate 7,049 of JACOEJ010000067.1, read as the reverse complement.
GATAATGCGGATGCGCCCGTCTTCCACGGCTTTGATGGCCGGTTCCGCCAGCGGCTTGATGTCGACGAACCACTGGGGTGATAAGTAGGGCTCGACGGCGGTCTTGCAGCGATAACATTTGCCCACGGCCATTTTGTGGTCATCGACTTTGGCGAGGATGCCCCGCTCGCGAAGGAGCGCTTCTACTTTCGGCCGGGCTTTGGTGACGGGAAGCCCCTGCAGCATCTCGATCACCGCCGCTTCAACTCCGGCCTTCTGCATGCCGGCGGGATCGAGCAACGCTTGATGATCCAGAATGGCGAGTCGTGCCAGTGCATGGCGCTCTCCGGCTTCGTAGTCGTTAAAATCATGCGCCGGGGTAATCTTGACCGCGCCGGTTCCAAACTCGCGATCGACGAGGATCGCATCGCCGACGATCGGGATGGTGCGTGTCGTGAGCGGCAGGTGGAGCTGCTTGCCGATCAAGTGGCGAAAGCGATCGTCTTCCGGATGGACGGCCACGGCCGTATCGCCGAGGAGTGTTTCCGGTCTGGTCGTGGCGACCGTCAGACGAATCTCGGGATTCTCAACCAACGCATACTCGATGGAGTAGAGCTTGCCCTTGATGTCTTCGTGCTCCACTTCAATATCGGAGAGCGCCGTCAGGCAGCGGGGGCACCAGTTGATCAACCGCTCGCCCCGATAGATCAGCTTGTCTTCGTAGAGCCGGACGAAGACTTCCAGGACGGCTTTCGAAAGCCCTTCGTCCATCGTGAAGCGCTCCCGGCTCCAGTCGCAGGAGGCGCCGAGGCGTTTCAGCTGTTGGATGATGGTGCCGCCGGAGGTCGCTTTCCATTGCCAGACCCGTTCGAGAAAGGCCTCGCGCCCCAGAGCCTCCCGGGAGGAGCCTTCCTGCATCAGCTGCTTCTCGACGACATTTTGCGTGGCAATGCCGGCATGGTCGGTGCCCGGCATCCAGAGCACGTTGCGGCCCTGCATGCGGCGCCAGCGAATCAGGATGTCTTGAAGCGAATTGTTCAGCGCATGGCCGACGTGCAGTGAACCGGTCACATTCGGCGGAGGAATGACGATGCAATAGGGCGCGCCGGGGTTCTGCGGCGAGGCCTGAAAGTAGCCGCGACGGATCCATTCCTGGTACCAGCGGTCTTCGACGGCTTTGGGTTCGTAGGTCTTGTCGAGTTGTGAGGCCATGGCCCGTCCTTCGTGAAAAAATGAGCGCGCATCTTAGCATGTCTGCCGATGGCGGGGAACGGGCGGCCACTTGGCTTGTGGCTGCGCCTGGCTTGTGTTATACAATCGCCCGCAGCCAACGATTCATTTTCAGCATTAAGGGAGTCATCATGCCGCGAGGACGCGAGAAAGATCGGAAGACCCGCAAGAAGCACCGCAAGAATGTCACGCGTGTGAAAGCGCTGGTAAAAGCACGCCAGAAGGGGAAGCGGACCGGAAAGAAGAGCTAAGGCGGGGTAGGCCCGGGCCTACTCCGCTGCCGTAAGGCGGGTGAGTTCTGCTTTAATGTGTTGTTCCGCGAGTTCAGGAACGATTCGTTGCACTGCCTGTTCGACGGTCTGCTCCGCGGTCGCCCGGACAATATCGTCGGCGATAAGCGGGGCCTGTTTGAGAGTCGCCTGCCTGATTTCTTCTTTGACCAGCAGATCGATTGATCCCAGGTGTTCCCGTACCACCTCGGGGAGTTGTTTGCGCACGCTGGCTTCGGCCAGTCCGCGGACTGATTGGTCCAGCACGTCCTTGATCACGGGAGTTGCGATCTCGGATACGGCCTGACGGATCAGGGCTTCGCTGGCGGCCATTTCCTGCTTGATGAACGAAGGGAGCTCCTGCATCAGCAGCGGGTGGACAATCGTCGTCAGCTGTTCCTGTGAGAGAATTTCCCCCAGTTGTCCGTCCAGTTCTTTTTTCACGGCCGAGTGAATACGGGTCGTGAGTTCCTTCTCGATGGCTTGCGGGAGCAAATCGGCAATCCGCTTTTCCGTCCGTTCAGTCATCGACTCCAACAGCTGTCCGAAGAGGCCTTTCATCGCTTCTTCAGGGCCGGCGGCGGCGGGCGCGGCTTTCGTGGCGGTTGTAGATTCCGGCGGATGGTCCATGGTGAGATCCTCCTGCTCATCGGAGACGTCCGACTGGTCCATCACCGCGTCATCATCGTCTGTGTCGGTCGATGTGGAGTCCGGCGGCCAGACTCGACGCTTGAGGCGATTGCCATTCTGCTGCGGTTGAGTTTTTTGCTGTAGGCTTTTGATGACCTCGAGAAGATCTTCCGATTGAAACGGCTTATTCAAGAAGGCTTTCACACCCAGAGTTTTGAGGAGACTTTCGTCCGGGCGATCGGCCGGATTGACCAGCGAGATCAGATAGGTTTCGCTCAAGTTGTCGAGTTTGTTCACTTCTTTGCAGAAGCCGGAGAACGTGATGTTGTCGAGATGGTAGTCGGCGATGATCAGTGCCGGACTGATGCGCCGGGCTGCTTCAAGGGCGGCAGGGCCGTCCTGAAATCCCACCACATCAAATCCTTCAGGGGTCGAGATTTGTTCGACCATTCGCCTGACGGCCGGACTGCTATCGACGATGAAAATAGAAGAGGGCACGTAACTCTCCAATTGTATTGAAGTATTACGAAGCTAGCAGGGGGGGTATTCTTTGTCAAGAAAACGCAGGATAGTGCTCCGTTTTGACTCTGCGTTATCAGCGCCTTACAATCCGGCACGTTTTCTGAGGTGTGATGGCATTGAGGGGAGATGGTTGTGATGGCCTCGTACCAAGTCATTTTTTTCGACGCAGCTCAGACATTGTTTCATATCAATGGATCGGTTGCGGAGATCTATTTGCAGTATGCCGTGCGTCATGGGTTTCGGCAGACACCGACATCGCTGGTGTCCATCACGCAGGCCTTCAGCCGGGCTTTCAAGGATGCCTCGCCGCCGGTATTTGCACCGACGGAGCCGGCTGCCTTGAAGCAAAGTGAGCGGCTTTGGTGGTTTGATATCGTCCACAATGTGTTCTATCGCGTGGGAATGTTTGAAGGGTTCGACGAATTCTTCGATGAAGTCTTTCAAGTGTTCGAAGATCCGAAAACCTGGAGGCTTTACCCGGAGACCGAAGCGGTGCTGCGGCAGCTCAAAGCTCAGGGATTGGAACTGGGAATTATCTCAAACTTTGACTCGCGATTGTTTCCCGTGCTGCGGGGGCTGGGCATCGAGCAGTTTTTCGACACGATCACGATTTCCAGTTTGTCCCAGGCGGCTAAACCTGCTCCGAAAATCTTCCACCTTGCTCTGGAGAAGCATGCAGTCGATCCCGAAGATGCGGTACATGTCGGGGACAGTTTGAAAGAAGATGTGGAAGGCGCGACGAAAGCCGGGCTGACGAGCGTGCTGATCGACCGGTCAGAGGTGGAGGTCGCGCCGGGGATTCATCGCATCCGGTCTCTTGATCAACTGCAGTCCTTACTTGCCCTCCTGTAACAAAAGCGGTACGACGTCTTTCGCGCGCCCGTGCAGTGCGATATCGACGAGATCCAATTGCGGCGTCGGATCGAGATTTACTTCAATCACGTAGGCACCGGCTTCTTTTGCGATCGAGGCAAACCCCGCCGCCGGATACACCACGCCGGAGGTGCCGATCACGAGCAGTATGTCACAGGTCTGCAACTGCTTTGCGCAACAGGCAAGATCCTCCTCCTGTAAGGATTCACCGAACCAGACGATATGAGGACGCAACAGCCCTCCGCACTGTCCGCAATGGGGCAGGAGCGGCAGCGGAACCCGGTGGTTCTCCGTGACGGCGGCGCATGCCGTGCAGCGCACCATCCAGATGTTACCGTGAATCTCCGACAGCTTGGTGGATCCGGCCGCGCGGTGCAGTCCGTCCACGTTTTGCGTGATGAGCCAGAAATCGTTGACGCGCGATTCCAATGATGCGACGGCGCGATGGGCGTCGTTGGGTTGTTTCGTGGCAATGAGTTCCCGCCGCCAGCTGTACCATTCCCAGACCAATCGCGGGTCCCGCTCAAATGCCTCCGGTGTCGCCAGTTCTTCCGCCCGAAAATTGCGCCATAACCCGTCGGCCCCGCGAAATGTCGGGACGCCACTGTCGGCGGAGATTCCGGCACCGGTCAATACTGTGATGGACCGGGCTGAAGTCAGACGAGCACGTGCTTCATGCAACGGGGTGGGACTCATGCGGACTATTTTATCCTAGTTCGACGGCCTGCTATAGTACGGTCTCTATGAACGAGGAGTCATGATGAAGAACATTCTGGTGGTCGGCGCAGGGTCGGTGGGCGGGTTTTTCGGCGCGCATCTCGCCAAGAACAATCCGAACGTGTCGTTTCTGCTCAGGCCGAAGACATTGGCGGCGGTGAAGCAGAACGGGTTGACGATTCGCAGTGCGAGCGGGACGTTCACTGTTCACCCGCAGGCGGCATCGGATGTCCGGGACCTTCCGAAGCCGGATCTGATTATTCTGGGCGTGAAGGCCTTCGACCTCGACGAGGTCATGACGCAGATCGAGCCGGTACTGACGGATCATACGGTCATTCTTACCTTGCAAAACGGCATCGATACCGAAGACCGGATCATCGCACGCACCACACGGGACTGTGTCGTCGGCGGTGTGGCGTTCATCTATTCGAAAATCACCGCGCCCGGGGTGATCGATCACTATAAAAAGGGAGCCGTGGCGATCGGCGAATTGATGGGGCATGAGAGCGATCGCGTGCTCAAGATCAAGGATCTGTTCACGGCCGCCGGTATTCCCTGTCATCTCTCGAAAGATATTCGCCGGAGCAAGTGGGAGAAGATGTGCTGGAACTGCGTCTTCAACCCGATCACGGTGTTGATCGACGACAAGGTGGCCAAGGCGTTGGATCACCCGGAGATGATGCGGGTGATCCATCAGATCGTCGATGAAGTTGCAGCGGTGTCGGCGGCAGTCAAGGTGCCGTTGCCGGCGGATATGGCGGAGCGGGTTGTCAAGGCTACGCAGGAGATCCGGGACATCCACACGTCGATGTATGACGATTGGAAGGCGGGCAGGCAGACGGAAATTGCGTACTTGAACGGGTACATTGTTCAGAAAGGACGCGAGTTGGGCATTCCGACTCCCGTGAATGAGGTGATGACGGCGATGATTAAGACGATCACCGGGCAGGAAAAGAAAGATTCAGGGGTCGTACGAATCGACGGGGCGGTGGTGCAGCCGGTGTCCCTGGATAATGCGACGCTCCGGCAGCTTCCGGCGGAGCATCATGTTGCGGACGTCAGTACCGTGATGCCGGGAATGACGGGGCGGGCGATCAAGGTGAAGGGCTTGCTCGATGTACCGGCGCTGGCGATCGAAGCCGATCATGTCACCTTTCATTCGTTCGACGGCAAGTACGCCGCCACGCTTACGCTGCAGCAGGCCAGAGAATTCGGTCTTCTGCTCTATGAACTCAACGGCGAGCCGCTGCCTGACGGAAAGGGCGGGCCCTATCGCCTGATTACGCCGGGGCTCGGCGATCTGTGCGCCAACGTAAAAGGCGTGGGCCGGATCGAAGTGCGAATCGGGTCAGGCAAGGATACGCGGCCGCCTGCCGATCAGCGTACTCAGTGCTAGCAGATGCCTCGGTTCACGCCGTCGGACTTCACGCGTGTCGTTTGATCACGCGAATCTGCTTCCATCGCTCTGACTGATAGCGCCACAGGAGCAGCGCCATTCTGACCGTCCAATCAGCGATCATCGCCATCCAGACATAGAACACCGAGAGATGGAGCCAGAGGGCGACGATCAGCGCCATCGGCACACGCACGCCCCACATGCCCACCATCGTTGCACCCATGATGAACCGGGTATCTCCTGCTCCGCGCAGTGATCCCGCGACCACCATGGTGAGCGCGAGCGGGATCTGTAGAATCGCGACTATCTTGAGAAACACCGTGCCGAGTTCGATCACCGCTTCGTCGGTGGTAAAGGCGCGCAGGAGCAGGTAGGGGAAGAAGAAAAACACGACGCCCATGCTGGCCATGATGACGATCGCGAGGCGGTTGGCTTCCCAGTTCTCCAGCTTCGCTCTGGTGTATTTGCCGGCGCCGATACTCTGACCGACCATGGTGGCGGCGGCGATCGCAAAGCCATAGCCGGGCAAGAACGACAACGACTCGATTGAGAGGCCCACCTGATGGGCCGCATAGGACACGGTGCCATAAAGGAGCACGAGCTTCGTATAGATGAGAATGCCCGCCTGTTGCACGATACGCTCACCAGAAACCGGCGCGCCGACGTGCCACATGGTTCGAATGAGATCCAGGCGCAGGTGTGTAGACGATTTCAACACGGGACGGCTGCGCCACCAGAGAAAGGTCACGCCGATAGCTTCGGCGATCCCCACGGCAATTGCCGCTCCTTTGACGCCCAGTGCGGGCAGGCCCCAGTACCCATAGACGAGGGGGTAGGCCATCCCGATATGGAGCAGGTTCACCAGGATCATGGCGTACATCGGCGTACGCGTATCGCCGGTACCTTGCAGGATCGAGGACAGGACCTGAAGCAGCACGGTGAAGGGGATCACCAGAAAAATGATGGTCGAGTAGGGAATCGCCAGCGCAATGACGCCGGGTTCAGCTCCCAGCAGGTCCATCGCAAAGCGATTCAGCGTCATCCCCAGCGCCGCCAGCACCAGCGAAACTGCAATGGAAAGTCCGAGAAAATGACGGGCGGCTTCTCCGGCGTCCCGATGTCGTTTGGCTCCCCAGAGCTGGGCGATGATCACATTCGATCCCACCGAGAGTCCTGAGACCAACGTCGTGGCGATGAAAGCCAGGAGTTGTCCCAGGCCGACGGCGGCAATGGGAATGACGCCGAGTCCCCCGACCAAAAAGACCGCGACGATGCCTTCGGCTCGTTGAAGGAGGCTGCTGACAGTGATCGGCAGGGCCAGGGTAAGCACGGATTTTCGGATGTCTGCCACACGGGAGGCCATGGGCGCCTATCCTAGCAGAACTGAGGCGATGCCCGGCTAGACAAATACGGCATCGTTCGTTAGGGTCAGG
>JACOEJ010000139.1 GCA_024998645.1 Nitrospira sp. | reverse complement strand
GCATCATCAAGATCCCGCTTCAGCTCCACTTCTTTATTCAGAATGGCGGCTTTGATCATACGGATGACATCCATACGGAGTTGATCGCGGGATTTCATCGCGAGTTTCAGGTCTTGGGTCAGGCGGTCAGACAGCGACATGGAAAGTCTCACGGGATAGGGATTGAGCTGGTCGAAAGCATACCCGCTTGATTTCTGGGAGTCAACGAGACGAGTTGAAATTGTCAACCCAATTTAGAAATGTCCTCTTCTTCCCAAAGTAGAAATGTCCGGTTTTATGGTCCGGCCGCCGCTGGATGTGCTCCGTGTTCCTGCGGCCACCGCTTCCGCCACGGATGGGTTCGTTTGGGCGTGACGGGGCGGTGGGCGCGAGGCAGGGATTCGGCCTCCGCCACCAAGCCCGGCCGTGCCGCGATGACGTGAAAGGTGAGCGCTCGTCCGTGGTGCATGAACCGCATGGTCCCATCGAGCCGATGTTCGACCTGCACGTGCGTGGCCCGGATGGTGTCATGAATCTGATAGAGCGGCCCTTGATAGGTAATCGTGAAATCCTTCCGCAAACAGCGACGAGTCTTGATACACAGGGACGCATCCAACGTGCGGTCCGTCGGCGTCGGTCGATGCAGATCCACCGCCTGGGACGGGAGCACGGTAAATTGCTGATTGTAGCGAGGCAGATATGTCGCCAGGAATTGATTCGCGGCCTCAATCGTGGCGACCTTTGCCAACCGCATCTCTTTACGGACCCGATCTTGGAACGTCTGAAACAGCCGGTCCACTCGTCCCTTGGCCTGCGGAGAGTGGGCCGCGATTAGCTCGACGCCCAGTGGCACTGGCATTTCTGTTTGGGTACCTGTTGACCATCAAACCGTTGTTACAGAATGGGCTGGCGTTACGCCCGGCGCTTGCTCTGCCTTCGCGTCCGACACGCTATCTATAGCGACCATGCAAGTCATCGATAACGCTGCGATGTTGATTATTCCAGGCGCTATGGACGCAGGCCTGGGGACGCTCCTCTTTTGGGGCAGCTTGGCTTTTCATTGGTGCTGGCATTTGTGGCGGCAGTGCCGGTAAATCGATGGCCATTGAGCAAGGGTCGCGGGCATGCCCTGGTTCATCAATATCATCATGCCTATTCGTGCTGAGAAAGACGAATATTTTGTTCCACTTAACGCCTAGAGACGAGCTCAGTGTCCGATCAGAACACCAAAACACCTCAGGGACCTCGGTTCATAAGAGGCGCGTTAGCGGTGGTCTGAACTGAGCTTGTTTCAGATTCGCCTCTCTCGGTTCCAAGCAGTTACGTCGGGCCTGCGTCCTAGATTTGCGTGACGGCTTCCTCCGCTCCCTCTAACAGTTTTTGCACTTCCTCCACATAAATCTCCGTCGTCGCGTAATGCTGGTGCCGCATCATCTTCTGCACCCGCGTCGGGTTCGCATCATTGAGCAACGCAAAGGTGGGGGTGGAGTGCCGCAAACTATGCACCACAATGCCCGGCTTCTTCACGCCGGCTAAGAGCAAGCCTTCCGTGATGATTCGGTGAATGGCGCGCGTGGAGAGTCGCTGTCCCGCTGCCGTCATGATGTTGCCCCCGCGATCGACACAGGGTGTCGTGGCAAAGAGCGGAGCACTCCCCTGCAGCGGACCCGGTCGGAGCGCGAGATACGTCTGGATCCGCGCATGAACTTCCTTCAACACCTGCACCGACTCATCCGCCGATCCTCGCCCCTTGCCATGCACCCAGAGCCGCCATTTCTCTTCCGGTACTAAGTCCTGCAGATGCTCAATCCGTGCGCGACTCACCTCGATCGTGCGCAACCCGGTCTTCAACATCAGATACGCCATCGCGACATTGCGGGCGCGCTGTTCGTCGGTCTTTCGGGGATCGGTCTCGAGCGCGGTGAGTAACCGCTTCGCATCCTCCACCGGTAGATGCCGCCGCGTATGCTGCCGACTGCACGACCAGCCCTGCACAAAATCGGCAGGATTCACGAGGCCGGGGTGGAGCGGCACGAGCCAATTGAGAAATTGTCGGACGGCCGTCAAATAGCCGTTCTTCGTGCGGGGATTCGCAAAGCGTTGTTCGAGATGCGCGCGGTAGGCTTCGAGACAGAGCCGATCGAGCCGCCGGCAGCGAGGGTCCCTCCCCTGCTGCTCCAACCAGCTGATAAAGGATCGCCCACGTTTCAGATACGTCCGGGCCGTCGTCGATGAGGGGTTGTGTTGCGCGAGCTGCCGGGCGAACTCGTCGAGGTAGACACGGAGTCCAATGAGCGTCGAGGACGAGAGGGATAAACAGACCGGCGGCAACTCCCCGCCTGTCCTTCGGTGAGCCGTCGTCGCCAAGGGGACCAGTGCCGTGGAGGCTTGCTGATCAGGCGGCCCATGCACAGGAGTGAGCGGTACCAGCTCCATGATGGTCTCCGTCCTCTCTCGCACCCCGCTTCATGCCGCTCTTTCTCTATATGGTGAGCTCGGTGAAGACTGGGTCTCACTCCCTGTCCACCCCGGGAGTCCTCTCTCTAAAAGGATAGAGGTGGACCGTGCAGTTCCTGGTCTCCCGACTGACTGCGGAGACTTCCGATACAGCACGAGACGATTGGTTCCCAACCTCATTTTTCGCGTTCTTCCCCGCTCGCCCACCCTACGCTTTTCCATTTGAAGAATCAAGACATCCGAGAAGATGATAATCCCGGATACTAGAGATGCTCGTTGGACATTTTTGGCTTGACTAGGCCTCCCTCTAAGAGTAGACCTCTAATTCGGAATGGGGAATCCTGTTGAATCTCGACCGTCCC
>JACOEJ010000138.1 GCA_024998645.1 Nitrospira sp. | reverse complement strand
TGAGTATCATGAAAAAGATCGTGATCAATACGAGCTATGAAAACTTTTGTGTGAGCCATAAAGCATTTGTGCGGTTGCGTGAATTGGGTCAAGCGGAGGCCTTGGGAGAGTCTGATCCCGGGGTGTATTGGCCGAATGCAGCGGCAGTGCGGGAACCCAGTTTAAATCAGTGCGGGATGATGATTCCGCGGGATGATCAGCATCTCGTGCGGGTCGTCGAGGAATTGGCATCCGAAGCGAACGGTCATTGTGCTGACCTCAAAGTGGTGTCCATCCCGGACGATGTGAAATGGGAAATTAACATGGTGGACGGCACCGAGCGGGTCAGCGAAGTGCATCGTACGTGGTGCTAAGCCGTAGGGTATGCCTGCGCCCTCACGAGGGTGCTGGTGTGCCGGTTTATGTCATGTGGCAGAGCCCGAAGTAACGTCTCTCCGGGCGAGCCTCATCGGCCTGAGAGCAGAATTGGAAGCCTGGGAATGATGAAAGACGATCTTCGGAAACCGATGCTGGAAAAGAAAGCGCAGGCAACTCATGCGCCTTCTGTCTCGAGCCCGCAAGAGTTGACCTGCACTGAAGGGCAAATTGAGGATCTCCTTGCTGAAGGAGAAACCACTGAGTCGGAAGTAGACAATGACATTGCCGACGAATCCCCCGAGCGAATTCCGACGAACGCTGCTGAACGGAAATCCCCGCCCAGTTCTAAGTCCAACAGGAAGTAGCTGTAGCGAATACATCGGGTGTGCCGTCAGAAGCGAGAACTGCTGCATTGACAGGATGCCGTTCAGCCGGTAGCCTGCGTCCACACCAGATTTCATCGAGAATATACCGTGACATCCCGTTGGCCTCTTCCTCAGCACGATTATTGGTCCACGCCGTTTGCCGAGTCGTTGTTGCGCCATCTTGATCTGTATCCAGGGGCCACGGTTCTTGATGTGGCCGGAGGCCATGGGATTCCTGCGTTCTACGTGGCCGAGCAGGTTGGTTCCGGCGGGCAGGTGCTTAGTATCGACGTGAGTGCCGGGCAGGTGGCACGCGCGCGCGCGATTCAGGGCTCTCACCTTCCCTGGTTGCAATTTGAGTGTGTCGACCTGCGTACGTTGCCGGCGGATCTTCCTGTCTATGATCGCATCACCGGCAATCTGTCCGTAATGTTCTTTCGCCCGAACCGCTTCGAAGTCATCCAAGGATTGGCGGCTCACCTGAATCCAGGCGGCCAGATGGTCCTGACCTTTCCGTCCCTCGGCACCTTCGACTCCCTGTGGCGCCGGGTCGATCAGGAGATGGCGACGCTGGGGCTGCTCACGGAGCGCCGACGTCTCGAAGCCTATATCGCGGAGCGGCCGTCTGCGGAGGAGGGGAGGGAATGGCTCGATGGAGCCAGCCTCCACCGCATTGAGGTGGCGGAGTATCCCCTGGAGGTCGCGACTGGTCCGGGCCAAGAGCTCTTACATCATCCGCTGTTGCGAGGCGGATTCCTCGACGACGTATTTGAATGTTTTGATGATCAACTATTAGCCGAACGCGTCATGACGCAGGTATCGGAAGATCTCGATGGCGTGCTCCCATTGATCGCGCAACGGTGCGTACTCGCCGGTTGGAAGCCGGCTTCTGGGACGTGAACGGGCGATGAATAGTAGCCGTCTATTGCGACGGCTAGCGTGCGGAAGAGGCTGCGGTCCTGAGCGATGAGGCAAGACCTAATTTTGACAATGTGAAGATGAGCCACTTGGATGGGTCGAAGTTGTACCATCGGGGGCCGTTGCGGTAATCGTTTTGATGCGTGTGGTGGTAGTTGTGGTACCCTTCGCCGAATGTCAACAAGGATACCCACCAGCTGTCGCGGCTGGAGTCTTCATGACTATGTGGCTGACGTCCCCAGAGGTGGCAGACTGAATTGATGCAAAAGGTTGAGTTGAGTACGGCAAAGGCGCGGCCGACGCCCGCAAGAAGAAAGCATCCCAGCCCGCCCATCCAGCCGTTGTAGAGAAAGCCCACCACAAACGTGAGTCCCAGGCCGGAGAGTACGATCATCCAGTAGTGGCGATGTTGCCACATGACAACCGAGTCCTGGCGTAAACGGGACGCATATTTGTCGTTGGCGTTCGCGTCTTTGTAAAACAACCATCCGCAGTGGCTGTACCAAAATCCCCTGGTCGCATTGTAGGGATCAGCGTCCTGATCGCAGGCGGCATGATGACGGATATGGTCCGCCGCCCACTTCAGCGCAGAATTTTCCAGCGCCCATCCGCCGGCCACTAAGAGCACGGCTTTCACCCAATTCGGGCATTCAAAGCTGCGATGCGAGAGTAGGCGATGGTAACCCACAGTGATCCCCAGCCCTGTGACCACATAGAGCACTCCGAACAGCGTCCAATCGACCCAGCTGTATCCGTAGAAATAGCCGAATGCCGGCACGCCGATCATGGCGACAGCCGTGACAATAGCGAAGAGCGTCGTTGTCAGATAGTTTGGAACGGCCGGGTGAGCTGCTGATGTTGGGGGATTGGTCATAAAGGGGTTTCCTCGTAAGGAGAGGGAGAAGGAGGAGCGCAATGACGCGCTCCTCCTTGCATCGACTGAACTAGAACCGGCCGCGCTTCTCGCCGCCGCCGCCGAAACGACCGCCGCCGCCACCGCCGCCCGTGCGGGGTTCTTGGGGCTTGGCTTCGTTGACCGTCAACGGGCGTCCATCCATCTGTGAGCCGTTCAATGCAGTAATAGCTGCCTTGGCTTCTTCTGGGGTAGACATCTCGACGAAGCCGAAGCCCCGTGATTGTCCCGTAAACTTGTCCGCGA
>JACOEJ010000066.1:7073-19892 GCA_024998645.1 Nitrospira sp. | reverse complement strand
AGCCGGTTCATGGCGACCGCCAGCGTCTCGTGGGCTTCTTTGCTGATCGAGCCGAACGACATGGCGCCGGTCGTAAAGCGCTTCACGATCTCCTTGGCCGGTTCCACTTCATCGATCGAGATCGGCTCCGGCAGGAACTTGAAGTCGAGGAGCCCGCGCAAGTTCGATCGCCGCTTGCTCTCGTCGTTCACCAGTTGCGAGAACTCGGCGAACGTCTTGGGATCGTTGTTGCGCGTCGCGTGCTGCAGTTTGTAGATCGTGTCCGGATTCCAGTTGTGATGCTCACCCTGGATCCGATAGTGAATCTCGCCGCCGAAATCCAACTGTCTGATCGGCGCCGGCTCATAGGCCAGACGATGCCGCCGCAGCGTTTCTTCGCCGATGTCGCGGATGCTGATGCCTTCGATCCGTGACGGAGTTCCCGTGAAGTAGCGGCTGATGAGTTCATGGTTCAGGCCGATGGCTTCGAAAATCTGCGCGCCGCAGTAGGACTGCACCGTGGAGATCCCCATCTTCGAGAAGACTTTCAGCAGGCCCTTATTGATGGCCTTGATGAATTTGCCTTCGGCGGTCTGCGCATCGAGTCCTTCCGGCAGATACCCGTCACGCTCCATGTCCACGAGCGATTCGAAGACGAGATACGGATTCACCGTCCCGGCGCCGTAGCCGATGAGGCAGGCAAAGTGATGCACGTCGCGCGGCTCGCCGCTTTCGACGGTCAGCCCGACTTCGGTTCTGGTGCACTCGCGCACGAGGTGATGGTGGACGGCGGCCACGCCGAGCACGCTCGGGATCGGCGCCCACTCTTCATTCACGCCGCGGTCGCTGAGAATCAGGAACTTGTACCCTTCCTTGATCGCCTGGGACGCCTGACGACAGAGATCATCCACCGCCGCGCCCAATCCCTCCGGTCCTTCGGCGACCCGGAAGAGCATCTTCAAGGTCTTGCTCTTGAAATGGGGATCGGCGATCTCACGGATCTTCTGCAGATCGGCGTTCGTCAGAATCGGCTGTTTCACCCGGATGCGCCGGCAGGATTCCGGATTCTCGTCCATCAAGTTCGGCTTGGGTCCGATGCTGGTCGTGAGCGACATGACCAGTTCCTCGCGGATCGGATCGATCGGCGGGTTCGTGACCTGCGCAAAGAGCTGTTTGAAATACTTGAACAGAAGCTGCGGCCTGTCCGACAAAACGGCCAGGGGCGTGTCCGTACCCATCGAGGAGATGGCTTCTTCCCCGTTCACCACCATCGGCGTGAGGACCATCTTCAGCTCTTCGACCGTATAACCGAACGCCTGCTGCCGCTGACGCGTCGTGGGATGATCCGGTTGCGGCACATTCAACGGATCCGGCAATTCATCCAACGAAATCCGATGCTGCGTCACCCACGAACGATAGGGTTTGCGGCTGACAATCTCGGCCTTCACTTCCTCGTCATCGATGAAGCGCCCCTGGACCGTGTCGATCAGGAACATACGGCCCGGCATGAGCCGGCCCTTCTGCCGGATCTTGTGCGTCTCCATCGGCAGCACCCCGGCTTCCGACGCGAGCACCACGACGCCATCGGTGGTCACGAGATAGCGGCAGGGACGCAGGCCGTTCCGGTCCAGCGTGGCGCCGATCAGCTTACCGTCCGTAAAGCAGACCGCCGCGGGACCGTCCCAGGGCTCCTGCATCGCGGCGTGATATTCGTAGAACCCGCGGCGATCGAGATCCATCTGCGGATTGGCCACCCAGGGCTCGGGAATGAGCATCATCATCACGTGCGGCAGCGAACGTCCGCCCATGGTCAGGAACTCAATGGCATTGTCCAGACAAGCCGAGTCACTCTGTTGCTCGGACACAATCGGATAGAGCTTTTCGAGGTCCTTGCCGAACAGATCGGAATTGAGCCGGCCCTGGCGGGCGCGCATCCAGTTTACATTGCCCTTGAGCGTATTGATCTCGCCGTTGTGGCACATGTAGCGATAGGGATGGGCCAGCGGCCAGGTCGGAAAGGTATTGGTGCTGAACCGCGAGTGGACCAACGCCAGCGCGCTCGTCAGACTCGAATCCTTGAGGTCCTGGTAGTAGCCCGACATCTGATGCGGCAGCAGGAGTCCCTTGTAGACGATCGTGTTCGCCGACAAACTGGGGATATAGAAATACTCGCGCCCCTGGATGGCCGATTGGCCCACGGCGTTCTCAATCCGCTTCCGAACCACGTAGAGCTTCCGCTCGAACTGGGCTTCATTGAGCACATCGCGGGCGATAAAGATCTGCCGCATGAACGGCTCGGTACTGCGCGCCACCGGCCCGATGGCATCGCTCTTCACCGGCACATCGCGCCAGCCCAGCAGCCGCAAGCCTTCTTCGGCAATCACCTTCGCGAATAACTGCTCGCACTGTTGCCGTCGATCGGCCTGGGGCGGCAGGAACACCATGCCCACGCCATACTCACCGGCATCCGGCAATACCACACCGACGTCGCCGGCCGCGCGCTTCAAAAACTCATGCGGAACCTGGAGGAGAATACCCGCGCCATCGCCGGTGCAGGGATCGCAGCCCTGTGCGCCGCGGTGGGTCAGATTCTCCAGAATCTGCAGGCCCTGCTGGACAATCGTGTGAGATTTTTGGCCTTGAATGTTGACCACAAAGCCCACCCCACACGAATCCTTTTCGTGTTCAGGGTCATAGAGGCCTTGCTTCGGTGGAAGCCCGGGTATCGGCATCATGGCAATCTCGTGTCGCTAGGAAGAAGGTGATGACTTCGCGGTCAGCGGCCACTCATACATGCAGAGGCAAGCACGCGATATCGTGTCGTTTTATTGGCGGTCTCTCTCTCGTTCTTTTCTGTACCGCACCTTACTGGATGGGCTCCCGCCCTGTCAAGATTGCGCAGGCCGATCCGGGCCCTGTTTGCTTGACTTTGTTTACTCCACTGCCCTACCATCCGCGGCATGTCGAACGGACCCAGCACCTCGACCATCAACAGCATGGCAGACGTCTGGGAGGCGTATCGCGCCGAACTCGACGGTGTCGAGCATCAGGTTCGCCTGAACCTCGACTCCAGCGTCGCTCTCGTCAATACCGTGGCCGCCCACATTCTGAGCAGCGGGGGCAAACGCGTCCGTCCGCTTCTTCTTTTGCTATCAGCCCGTCTCTGCGGCTATACAGGCCGCGAACATTATCAGCTCGGCAGCCTGGTTGAGTTTATTCATACGGCCACCCTCCTTCATGACGACGTGGTCGACGAAGCCGATATCCGCCGGGGCCGCCGCACCGCCAGAAAAGTCTGGGGCAATCAAATCAGCATCCTCGTCGGCGACTATCTCTACTCCAAAGCCATGGCGCAGATCGTCGAATTTCGCAGCCACGGCATGAATGAGGTCCTCGCCGAAGCCTGCACGAAGATGGCGGAAGGGGAAGTCCTTCAGCTCTATTACAACGGCAACCCCTCGATGCCGGAATCCGACTACATCAAGATCGTCGAACATAAGACCGCGGGCCTGATCGCCGCCGCCTGCCGCATGGGCGCCATCCTCGCCGACGCATCAGAAGAAAAACAGTCCGCACTGTTCCGCTTCGGCCAGTATCTGGGCATCGCCTTCCAGGTCGCCGACGACACACTTGATTACAATGCCGACGGCGAACGATTAGGGAAGACACTCGGCCAAGACTTGCGACAGGGAAAAGCGACGCTGCCCCTGCTTCATCTGCTCGACCATTGCAGCGAACAGGACCGCAGCATGATCAAGGACCGGATGGAAACCCGCACCCTGAGCCGCGAGGATCTTGAACGGATCCTGGGCTTGATGCAGGATGCCGGATCCCTGGCCTATGCGATGGAGCGGGCCAAAACCTACGTCGCCGCCGCGCAACACGAACTTGAAGTGTTTGAGGACTCGTCGGCACGCCGGGCTCTGGCCGTCGCCGCTGACTACATGATTACCCGCGACCGGTAACCTTTCCTCCCGCTCACTCTTTTCCCCACCATGGTGTCGGCGAGAAGACGGGCACTGAGCCGGACGTCAGGTGAGTGCCTTTCCGGTATCACACGTTCACGCCGACCATTTTTCACAGGAGCACGAAACCATCATGGCCCAGATTCTTCCCTTTCGCGGTGCGCGCTACGATGCCACCATTGCCGGTGCGGCACGCGATGTCGCCGCGCCTCCCTATGACATTATCGACGCAGCCGGCCAGAAGGCCCTCTACGACCGGAACCCGCACAACGTCATTCGCCTGGAACTGGGTATGGACCAGGCCGGCGACGGCCCGACCAATAACCGCTATACCAGAGCCGGCGCCACGCTCTCGCAATGGATGCAATCGGGCGCGCTGAAACGGGACCCGCAGCCGACGATTTACTACCACACCATCGAATATGTTCCGCCGGGAGCCGATCCCAAGGGCCCGAAAAAAACGCTGCGGGGCTTCATTGCCACGTTCAAGCTGGAAGAGTTCGGCACCGGAGCGATTTACCCGCACGAGAACACCCGCGCTGCGGCCAAGACCGATCGCTTGAATCTCATGGAAGCCTGCCGCGCGAATTTCAGTCCGATCTGGTCGCTCTATTCCGATCCTCAAGACACCATTCTGTCGGCCCTGGCACAGGCGGCAAAATCGGTTGCGCCCTCAGTGGAATTCCGCGACGATGTCGGGTTCGAGCAACGCCTCTGGGCCATCTCCGATCCGGCCGTCACCCAGAAAGTCGTGGCGGCCATGGCCAGCAAGCCCATCTTCATCGCCGACGGCCACCATCGGTACGAAACGGCGTTGAATTATCAAAAGTTGCGCCGCCAGCAGGCCGGCAACGTCCAGGGACTGCAGCCCTACGACAGCGTCCTCATGCTGCTCACGCCGATCGAAGATCCGGGACTCACCGTGTTGCCCACCCATCGGGTGACGACCACGCCGTTGCCGTCGTTCGATCAGGTGAAGGCGCTGTTCGCCGACACTTTCGACCTGCAGGAATATCCGTTTACAAGCCAGACGCAAGCCACGGTTCGCACACAATTCATCGACGCGATGCGCACACAAGGACGGACCACCCCGATGTTCGGATTGGCGCTCAAGGGCCGCGAGGCCTATCTGACCCTGGCCCTCAAGGCCGCGCATCGTCCGCCGGCCAGCGCCTCTCCCCGGACCAAGCTGGATGTCTCGCTCCTGCAACAGCTGATCGTCGCCAAGCTCTGTCCGACGCAACAGGAACAGGAAGCCATTCTCTATACGAAGGACGACCACGAAGCCCTGGATTGGGCCGCGAACGGCACCGGCACCGGAGCGTTGCTCTTGAACGCCACCAAGGTGAGCGAGGTCAAGGACGTGGCCACGGCGGGCGAACGGATGCCGCACAAGTCTACCTACTTCTTCCCCAAGCCGTTGACCGGGCTGGTCATGAACGTCATGGAGGGGTGAGGGATGAGCACGGGGAAGTGCTCCTCGTGCTCGCGCACCCCGCACACAAGAACAATCGAATGTTCACATCAAGGGCGGTGCTCGGTGCATGCGCGCAATGAGGAACACCTTCCCCGCCTCATCTGATAGCGGTAGTTGAGGACATGAAAGCCAAACTCCTCATCGTCGACGACAACGCGGATATCGTCACCATGCTGGAGGACCGGCTGCAAGCCTCGGGCTACACGACGGTCATCGCCCGGGACGGACAACAGGCGCTGGACCAGATCGAGCAGGAATCCCCCAACCTGATCCTTCTCGATCTCGATCTCCCGAAACTGACCGGCATTCAAGTCCTCAAGCGGCTCTCTCAGATCAAACACGTCGAAGACCTGCCCGTCATCGTCATGACTGCGCACGGATCGGTGAACGCCGCCGTCGAGGCCATGAAAGAAGGGGCCTACGACTTTCTCACCAAGCCGCTCGACAAAGATCATCTTCTCATCGTCATCCGCAAAGCCCTTGAGCGCGACTCGCTCAAGCGGCAAGTCGCCTACCTGCGCTCGGAAGTCGACGGCCGCTATGCCAACATCATCGGCGCCAGCCCGACCGTCCGCACGGTCGTCGAAGCCGCGCAACGGGCCGCACGCTCCGACGCCAGCGTCCTCCTGCTTGGGGAAAGCGGCACCGGCAAGGAACTCTTCGCCCGCTCCATCCATCAGTGGAGCCATCGGCACGCCATGCCGCTGGTGGTGATCAACTGTGTCGCCTTGACGGAAACGCTGCTGGAGAATGAACTCTTCGGCCACGAGCGCGGGGCCTTTACCGGCGCCGACCGGCTGCAGAAGGGCAAGCTGGAAATGGCGGACGGAGGGACGGTCTTTCTCGATGAAATCGGAGACATGTCGCTGCCGCTGCAGGCGAAACTTCTGCGCGTCTTGCAGGACCGCGAATTTCAACGCGTGGGCGGCACCCGAACGGTCTCCGTGAATATCCGGATCATCGCCGCGACGAATAAGGACCTGCGGCAAGCGGTCAAGGCCGGGCAGTTCCGCGAGGATCTCTACTTCCGTCTCAACGTCATCACCCTCACCCTGCCGCCGTTGCGTGAACGCCGCGGAGACATTCCCGCGCTCGCGCAATTTTTCCTCGAACGGCATGCGCGGGAAACCAAACGCCCGGCGGCGGCTCTCAGTTCCGCTTCGATGGAGGCCCTCACCCGGTATCCCTGGCCGGGAAATATTCGCGAATTGGACAATGTTATTGCCCGGGCGGTCGTACTCAGCCCGACCGATACGATTGAACCGGACATGATCGCGTTGCTTCCGGAAGACGCCCATCTCTGCCGGGAGGTAGGGCAAGGACTCGCTTACCTCGATCTGCCCTATCACGCGTCGATGGACGCGCACAGCCACTACATCATCACAAGAGCGATAGAAAAGGCCGGCGGGAATCAGACGCGCGCAGCCGAACATCTGCACTTGCAGCGCACCTATCTGGCCCGGCTGATTAAGCAGCAACGTGACCGGCAGGAAGGGCGATTCGACCACGGAACAGAATTGCATGAGAGCTAAAGAGAGTCAGACCGGAGGGAGCTTCCTATCATCCAGCCGCAGCAGACCGGCCTTTACGTCCCGCTCGGCCTGCCCGTAGCGTTCCGGCGTCCCCACATCGGACCAGTACCCTTTCAGGTCATACCCCAACAGCGGTTCACCCCGCCCGATCGCGGCCACATAGGGATCGATAATCGACGACGCCACTTCTCGTGGAATATCCCGCAAGAGCCTGGAGTGCAGAATGTGGATGCCGGCAAACATGCGCGGCCGCGTCGGCAGGGCAGTCCCCGCCAGCCCTTTCCCGTTGATCCGGACGATGCGATCGTCCGCCCCCACTTCGACAAGCCCCCATTTCACCGCATCGGGATCCTCCCGCAGCACCAGCGTCGCCAGGGCTTTGCGTTCATGGTGGAACGCGCACAGCGCCGCGAGATCCAGATCAAACAGCGTATCGCCATTCAGAATCAACACGGGTTCATTGGAAAAATAGCGCTCGGCCTGTTTGATGCCACCGCCCGTCCCTAAGATGATGGGTTCATGCGAATAGAGGAGCCGCAACCCGAACTGCGCGCCGCTCCCCAGGGCCTGCTCGATCATCGGACCGAGATGATGCAGATTGATGACGACATCGCGGAATCCGTGGTGCTTCAGCAGCATCAGATTCCACACAATGAGCGGGGTGCCGGCAACCGGAAGCAGGGGTTTGGGGATCGTATTGGTCAGCGGCCGGAGGCGGGTTCCGAAACCCGCCGCAAGGATCATGGCTTTCACTGCAGTTCCGGCACATACGGCGTGAGGTGCTTGCGCAACACGGCGAGTTCGGGATAGTGCTGCAGATTCCGTTTCACATACCCCAATACGCGCGGGATATCCGCCAGGAATTTGGAATTCCCCTTCACCCGGTCGATGTACACAAACCGTCCGGCGGCTTTCATATTCCGTTGGATACTCGTGAGATCGAATAACCGCCGGAAGGCTTCGCGATTGGTCCAGACATGCCGATGCTCGGCCAGTAGGTCGAGATAGTAATTCACCAACCGATCCACCAGGGACTCATCGAGAGCGATGTACGCATCACGCAACAGAGACGCCAAATCGTACGTCGCCGGGCCCATCAGCGCATCTTGAAAATCGATCACGCCAAGCCGCAGTCCGTCGACCATGAGATTGCGCGAATGATAATCACGATGGGTGAAGACCCGGGGCTGTCCTGCCAGATGCTCGGAAATCTTTTCGAACTCCCCGCGGATCGCCGTCCAGTCCTCCGAGCACATCGGCTTGCCCTGGCGCGCCACGATCCCGTACTCCAGGAAATGATCGAACTCCCACATGAGCAACGGCACATCGAAGCTCCGGTGGAACGCCAGACAACCGGGATCGGCCGGCGAGGTCGCCTTCACCTGCATCTGAACCAGCACATTGATCGCTTGTTTGTAGCGAGACTCAAGACTCGGCGCCTCGGCGTCACGCACCGCTTCGGCCAGCGTCAGATCGCCGAAATCTTCGAGATACAGCAACCCGGCGGCATGATCATAGTGATGCAGCGTCGGGACCGATACCCCGGCTTTACCGAGATGCGACAGAATATTCAGAAACGGCAACTCGGTGATCTGATGCATCGCTCCGCTGACCGCTTCTTCCGATTGCTTAAACCCTTCCGGCTCCGCCAGTTGCATGAGGATCACGGAATGGGGCGGCCCGCCGGCCAGGACCGCGCGGAAGTACCGCCGGTTCGACGCATCCCCCGGCAAGGGCTGGAGTTCACGCAAGACCAGACCGGGACTGAGCCGCGATTCAATGGTGCGGGCGACGAGGGCTTGATCAGGAGGTGTGAGAGGCCCCTTGGGTGGAGCCGGGTTCGCAGTAGTCATACTGCGCCGGATTATACAGAGCGATCTCACGGTTTGTCACGAACACTACGGGAATTGCGCAGCGGAAGCGGACCATGTACGCACCATTCGCAGCAGCCAGGCGCGCCGGATTATACCGAGTGGTCCCAAGGTCGTCACGAACACAGCATGAATCGGTCAGCGCGGACGGACACCGGGGGAAAAGGGCGCGATCCAGCTCATTCCAAATAACCGACAAACGGCCACCGCCCCCAGCGCCGAGCCCGTCACGTCAGCCAGCCAATCCTGCCAGCTTGACTCACGGAACGGCACGAACAATTGATGGACTTCGTCGGTCACCCCATACAGCGACGCCGTCAGAATCGAGAAGAGCAACGCACGGGCTGCCATCGACCCCGTCGCGCCCCAGCGAAACGCCCGATAGCACAACCCGCCAAGCCCCGCATACTCCAGCGCATGCAGCACTTTGTCGTTCACCGCCCAGAACAGCGACGGCAGATCGTCGTCGGGATGCGATTGCGCCGACAGATAAAAGATCAACCCGGCATAGCCGACCACCGGCCCCCAATACATGACGAAGCGCCTCCATCCCGTTTCTCCGGTCCGACCAATCACGATATAAACTCCTCCGTTCATTGCGCGTGCTGTACCCCTATGACATACTTCAAAGGATGAGAGAAATCACGCACCAATGAAGAACGTCCACGTCTGTTTTGTCTGGCACATGCACCAGCCCTACTACACCGACCCGATCGCGGGGACAGCGAGTATGCCCTGGGTGCGCCTCCATGCCACTAAGGCCTATTTCGATATGGCGTACCTGCTGGAAAAGTTCCCGGCGGTAAAAGCCACCTTTAATTTCACACCATCGTTGTTACTCCAGCTTCAGGAGATCGGCAACGGCACCGTGCGAGATTTGTTTCTTGAACGGGCCCAACGTCCAGCCGCAGAGTTGACGCCGGAAGAACAGGCCTTCCTCATCCGTCATTTCTTCTCAGCCAACTGGGCCACCATGGTACGGCCGTTCGCACGCTATCATGAGCTGCTGGTGAAACGCGGCACCGATGTCTCGGGACCGGATCTCGCCAAGGTCGCCCGCCAGTTTTCGACACAGGATTTTCTGGACTTGCAGGTCTGGCACAACCTGGCCTGGTTCGGATATGGCCCCCTCCAGCGCTATCCGCGCCTGGTCGCGCTCCGCAACAAGAATCGCAACTTCACCGAGGATGATAAACACGAAGTCCTCGCTCTGCAGCGCGTCGCGATTCAAGAGATTGTCCCGCTCTACCGTCAGCTCCTCGACCGGGGTCAGATCGAACTCACCACCACACCATTTTTTCACCCGATCCTGCCGCTCGTCATCGATACGGATATCAATCGCCGGGCGCGGCCCGACCTTCCCCTGCCTTCCCGGTTTCGCGCACCGGAAGATGCGGAAACACAGCTCCAGCGGGCCGTCGACTTTCACCGCAAGACCTTTGGTCAGCCGCCGGTCGGACTCTGGCCGTCAGAAGGCTCCGTCTGCCCCGAGCTGCTCCCGCTGGTCCATCACGCCGGGCTCCGCTGGCTTGCGACCGATGAGGGCATACTCGCCCGCTCGTTTGAATTGATCAATCGCCCATGGCATCGGCACACCGATCTCTACCAAGCCTACCGCGCGGGAGAGTCCGGCCGAAACGTGACGATGGTTTTTCGCGATCGCGATATTTCCGATGCCTTTGGTTTCGTGTACCACAAAACCAACCCGGATTCGGCCGCGGACGATGTGCTCCGCCGTCTCAGGAATATTATTCACAACGCACCCCAGGAACAGATTCTCATCCCCATCATTCTTGATGGCGAAAATCCCTGGGAGCATTACCATGACGGCGGCGAGCACTTCCTCTCGCGCCTCTATCGCGCTTTTACCGCACATGAATTAGATCAGGAACACGCAGTCCAGCTGACGGCCTCCACCATGTCGGAAGGCCTCGCCGCGGTCCCGCCCACGCAACACCTGCCCGCCCTCCATTCAGGATCCTGGATCAATCAGGACTACAAAATCTGGATCGGGCATCAGGAAGACAACCGCGGCTGGGACCTCCTCGGCCATACCCGCACACGTCTCGTGGAAGTCGCTCCGACCTTGCCGGTGGACCGTGCAGAGGCCGCCTGGCAGGAACTCTATGCCGCCGAAGGCAGCGACTGGTTCTGGTGGTACGGCGACGATTTCGACACCGACTACAAGCAGGAATTCGACCGGCTCTTCCGCACCCACTTGCGCAACGTCTGGCTCTTCATGGGCCTCACGCCGCCCGATCGATTGAACCAGCCGATCTGTGTGATGACCCAGCAGGCCACGGCAGACCGCATCACACAGCCGGTCTCTATCCTCACCCCCACCGTCGACGGCCTGGTGACAGACTTTTTCGAATGGCGCGGGGCCGGGACCATTACGACGCAACCGCCGCTGGGGGCCATGTGGAAGGCCGAGGGGTTGTTCACCGCGATCTACTTCGGCTGGAGCCAAGACCATCTGCTCTTACGGCTCGACCCGGATGACGCCGCGCAGCCACGGCTCAACGGATTGGGGATGGAGATCACGCTCCACGGGCCGCAGCACAGCTTCCGGCTCTCCTGCTCTCTTGCTCCGTCCGGACCGGAGTCCTTCACGCTCTTCCGGCAAGGTGAGGACGACAGCTGGCTGGAGATCGGTCCCTATCGTTCGATTTGTCGCCGCACCATTTTGGAACTGGCGATCCCGATGAAGGACCTCCACCTTGAAGCGGGACAAGAGGTGCGCCTGAGTCTCGTGATTCTCGAACATGGATTGGAAGCGGCGCGCTACCCCCATCATACGCCGGCCATCCTGACGGTACCGGGGCCGGAGTTTGAAGCGGGGCTGTGGAGAGTGTGATCGGAATAGTCCTGAGCGTTGGGCGAGGTGTTTGAGTTGTGAAATTCTGCGCTGCCTGAGACACTCAGGACTCAGAACTTTTCAGATACTACGGAGCAATTATGCCTGACTTAAGACGTGATCCTATTGTCGGCCGCTGGGTGATCATTTCGACCGAGCGGAACGGCCGGCCGCATGATTTTGCCCAGATGCAACCGGCAAAACCGATCTCCACCGCGATCTGTCCATTTTGCCCCGGTCAGGAACGGCTCACACCGAAAGAAATTATGGCCTATCGGCCGCAACCCGGCGAACCGAACTCGCCGAACTGGACCGTCCGCGTCATCCCGAACAAGTTTCCCGCGTTGCAGGTTGAAGGCGACATGGGCCGCGAAGGCATCGGTTTATATGACCGGATGAACGGCGTGGGCGCGCATGAAGTCATCATCGAATCGCCCGGCCATAAGGAAGGCCTCGCCGATCTGCCCACGAAAAAAATCGAAGACGTCCTCTGGGCCTATCGCGACCGTATGATCGATCTCCGAAAAGATCTGCGCTTCCGCTACATCCTGATCTTCAAAAACCACGGCGCAGCGGCCGGAGCTACGCTGGAACACAGCCACTCACAACTCATCGCCCTGCCCATCGTCCCGACCAGCGTGACAGAAGAACTCGACGGCTGCCGTGCCCACTACGAGCAGAAAGAGCGCTGTATCTACTGCGACATCCTCCGGCAGGATCTCTCGGACGGCGACCGGATCGTGGCGGAAAATCAGGAATTCCTCTGCGTCACACCCTATGCCCCGCGCTTTCCATTTGAAATGTGGATTCTCCCGAAGCGCCATGCCGCCTACTTCGAAGAAAGCCAGAAATCGCAATTCGAATTTCTGGCGCCGATTCTCTCCGAATCCCTCCGCCGCATGGACAAAGCGCTGGGACGTCCCTCGTACAACTTCATCCTCCACAGCTCACCGCTGCACGAAAAAACCGGCGACTTCTACCACTGGCATCTGGAAATTATTCCAAAACTCACCCAGGTCGCCGGATTCGAATGGGGCACCGGCTTCTATATCAATCCTGTCGCTCCCGAAGAATCAGCCAAGTTCCTGAGGGAAGCGGAGCTGTAGGTGCCCGTTCGCTTCCGCATTGAAGACCCCAC
>JACOEJ010000066.1:0-6973 GCA_024998645.1 Nitrospira sp. | reverse complement strand
ATCAACGCGATGGCCTGGGATCCCGACACGCTGGATTTTCATGATCCCTTTCACGGCCGTGACGATCTCAAGACCGGCACCTTGCGGCATGTCTCCGAACGATTTGCCGAAGACCCGCTGCGTGTGCTGCGCGGGATGCAATTGGCCGCGCGCTACGACCTGACGGCGGCACCGGAGACTCTCGCGTTCTGCCAGTCACTCACGCAGGACCATCTCCCGAGCGAACGGATCTGGGAGGAATGGAAAAAATTCCTGCTCCAGGGCGTCATCCTCTCGAAGGGGCTGCAGTGGCTCAACGATTGCGGCTGGCTCCGGTTCTACCCGGAGCTCGCAGCGCTGCGCGGTTGTCCCCAAGATCCGGTGTGGCATCCGGAGGGCGATGTCTGGGTTCACACGCTCCACTGCCTGGACTGGTTTGCCGGGGAACGCACCGGGCAGGCGGAGGATGACCTGACGGTCGGCCTTGGCGTACTCTGTCATGACTTCGGCAAACCCGCCACGACGAAGGAAGAGTTCGGGCGCATCACCTCGCGCGGCCATGAACCGGAGGGAGAAGCCCCGACCAGGCAATTTCTTGCCCGGCTCACCAATCAAACCGGCCTCGCCGACGAGATCGTGGCTCTCGTGCTGTGCCACCTTCGCCCCCGCGCGCTCTACGATGCAAAGGCGTCCGACAGTGCGGTTCGCCGCCTGGCCAGGCAGGTAGGCCGTATTGATCGCCTCGTACGCGTGGCCCGCGCCGATCATGCCGGCCGGCCGCCGAAACCGTTCGATGACTTTCCCTCCGGCGAGTGGTTGCTTAGAAAAGCGCGGGAATTGGACGTCGAAGCACAGGCTCCGGCCCCCATCGTGATGGGCCGGCATCTGCTCACCATGGGAATTTCACCGGGGCCGGAGATGGGCAAACACCTCGATGACTGCTACGAAGCCCAGTTGGATGGCTTGTTCACCACGCTCGACGAGGGCCTGGCCTACGCACGCCGGATTCTCTCCTCTGCTCCTTGACCTCATCCAACGTTTCACCCCTCCCGTTTCATCCTGCGCCCAACAACTCTCGCCCCTTGCTCCTTCATGCATCGACATCATATGATCGTCCCATGCATATTCAGCTGAGCCACCCGTCCAGAACCGTTGAAATCAAAGGGCCGAAGAAGGCCAAAGATCTCCTGAAAGAGCTCAACCTCGTCGTGGAAGCACATCTGGTCATCCGCGGCGATGAACTCGTGACCGAAGACGAGATGCTCTATGACCAGGACCAGATCGAAATCCGTCCGGTGATTTCCGGCGGCTAATACCTGCTCCGATCGCCAGGAAATCCTGCGGCCACCGTCTCTAGTCTCAGCGAAATGCACCAGAGTCTGACTGCGCCTCTGCAATAAGCGGGAAGCGACAGATTCATGGCGGCCGCTGCCCCGGCCCTCAGATCCCCCTCCTACGGCACGCAATAATTGCACACACCTTCATTGCCCGAGATCGCCGTTGAGCACGAAGCCGCCTTTTCGCTCTCTCTGAGCCGCATATTCCCAACCTTTTCCATCTCACCGCTGGCGGCATGCGAGTTGCTCGTCGTCTATCGTGAACAGACTGTTCTCCATTGAACCGAAGTCGAACAAGGGATGAGGATGATGAACGAGCCCGGCCGCGGAGACGTCGAACCTCCCGACCATTGCTGCGAGCAATGCGGGCATTTCAAGCTGCGACTCGTCTTCGACCACATGAGTGAACGACGGTTATGCGAAGCCTGTTTTGAACTGGTGCAACACCAACAGGCCTGGGATCTGCTTCGCGAGGCGGACGTTGCCTGACGGATCTGCCGGTTCGCCAGGCGTCACACCTGCAATCTTTGCAGGCCGCGATTCTGGAATGCCCCTCGGAGAAAGTCCGAGGGCAACAACACGGAGGCATTCATGATGGAAGTACCTCGTCAGGCAGGCAGAGACGTTCCCTCCGGGACGGTGAAATGTTGCGATCGCTGTGCCCGGCGTGCGTTCACCTTGTTCTTCGACGATCTTACACTGCAGGACCTTTGCGAAGATTGCTGTGACTGGCTGAAACGGCGGCGTAGCACCACCTCATTTTTTGCAATCACGAAGAAGCTATAACGCTCCCGCTTCACCAACCTGCCGAAAGAATGCGTTGAAGCAACGAGCGACAACGCAATGGCTTCGTTTTCCGGAGCGAGTGTGATGGCGGCACAGAACGGTATATGGGCCGATGTTGCCCGAATCGGCCTCGTCATTGGACTCGAAACCCGTGTGCTGGCCATCCTCGTTTCATACGCCGTCGCGATCGGTATTTTCTCGCTGGTTATTCCGCTCACCGTTCAGGAACTGACCAATACCTTCGCCTACGCGATCGAGCCGATCATGATCGTCACGTTTGCCCTGATCATGCTGATCGGCCTTCTCTTCATCGGTTTCTTCCGGGTCATGCAGACCAGCGCAATGGAGACGCTGTTCCAACGGCTGTACGTGCGCATTGCGCTGGCGATGACCGAGCACCTGCCGCGCATCAGACAGGAAGCCTTTGCCCGCACACAGGCCTACCGTTTTATGGAAGCAGAGATGCTCCCTCGGGCCGTCGTGGTCGTCCTGGTCGACATGATTAATGTGTTGGTCTCGGGAATAACCGGCATGACGATCCTGGTGCTCTATCACCCAAACTTTCTCGTCTTCAATACGTTTCTTGTCGGCGGGTTCCTGCTCGTGGCGGTCATCTCCGGACAGGGTGGCGTTGTGGCAACCGCCACCGTCTCGGAAAAGCATTATCAGGTCATGACCTGGATTCAAGATATTGCCAATAACCGCCTCCATTTCAAGGCCAGCCGCAGCACACCCTTCTTGGTAGAAAAGACCGATCAATTGCTGGACGAATATCTTGCGGTTCGCCGGGCCCGATCGAATATTCTCACCTGGAGTCAGTACCGGAGCATCGTCGTGTGGGAAGCCGTCTGTCACAGTGGCATGATTGCGCTGGGGGGCTGGCTGCTGTCGGACGGGCAAATCACACTCGGGCAGTTTGTCGCCGCGGAAGTGATCGTCGGCACACTCCTCCTCAATTTAGATACCGTAACTCGCCGGATCTACGCGATGACGTATGTCCTGACGTCTCTGAGAGAATTGGATCGCTTCTTTGCCTTACCCAAACATGACGCGTTTGACATAAGCACAAGCCTCAGCTTGCCGGATCCTGCGCTGTGCGGGCTCCATCTCACCTGCAAAAACGTGGCATTTGCCTATCCCAATGCTCCCTCGCTGTTCGAGCACGTCGACCTGGAAGTGGCGCCGGGAGAAAAACTTTCGGTGCTGGTTCGGTCGAGCACTGAAAAGACCGCGCTGGCGCTGGTGTTGGCGGGCCTCTACCGGCCGGCGGCCGGGGTCGTTCGATACAACGACGTGGACCTCCGCGAAGTGACGATGGATTACCTGAACGGAGCCCGTGGATTGGTGCTGGATTCTCAACCCACATTATTCAGCGGCACGGTGGAAGAGAACATCACACTTGGACGACAAGCGGTTCACTTTGCGGATCTCCAGTGGGCCATTCGACTGGTGGAACTGCAAGACGAGATCGACCGGATGCCTCGCGGACTTGAGTCACCCGTTGAAGCAGGGAGCACACAATTTACCAAGAGTCAGATTCTTCGCATCCTGGTGGCGCGCGCCATCGTGACACGACCGCCCTTAATGATTTTCGATGGCACCTTGCATAATATGGAACCTCACCTGCGGCAAATCCTCCTTCGCAGGCTGTGCTCGAAGGAGGAATCCTGGACCGCGATCTTCGTGACCAATGACCCCGCTGTCGAGAACTATGTGGATCGACGAGTCATCGCGTGACCCAGAAACCTTCTGAGATCCGAATCCCCGGGATCCGGCGTGGTGTACAGCAATAGATCACCGTGGTAGCATCACGCTATTCTGTGCGAGTGAGGCCTCATTCACCATGTTTCGCCCGTCTCCCAAGACCAGCCTCTTTCAAGATCTTCCCGTCCGTCTCATAAGCACGGTACTTCTGATTCTGGCACTGGTGGTCTCCGCCCTGCTGTTGTTCGGCCTTGAACACGAAAAAGTCGTTGTCCAGGGGCTCTCAGAGGGGAAAGACCTTCCATCCGGGTTCTTGTCGGGCCTGTGGCAATCCCGTTACGACATGCTCGTAATGACTCTGTTGCTTTTCCTGCTTGGCAGCATCGGGATCGCCGCCGTCATTACCTTTCAGCATTACAGCAGCACGCGACGAACGCTTGAAGAAGTCAAAGGCCTTGCCCGGAACATTCTCGAAAGCATCCCCACCGGCGTCATCACGGTCAACGGCAGCGGCCAGATCACAGCCGTAAACCCCTCGGCAACGGTGACACTCAAACGCTCAACGGAAAAGCTTCTCGGACAATCCTACGGGGACGTGTTTATCGAAGGAGATATGATCCGTCTTGTGCTCGACGGCGCGCTCCACAACAACCGTCACGTGGATCATCACGATATGCCCTATGACACCGACAGCCAGCCCCGCACGATCCGCGTCACGACGGCGGATCTGACCGGAGATGACGGCCGGTCGGCCGGCGTGATTGTGCTGCTCAAAGATGTCACAGCTTTGCTAGACCTGGAGCGACGCGTGCGGGTCGCGGACAAGCTGGCGGGGCTTCACACCCTCTCAGCAGGCGTTGCGCACGAGTTGCGTAACCCCTTGAGCGCGGTGGATTTGAATCTCCATCTACTCGAAGAAGAATTGAAAGAGCAGGGCGTCCTGGGAAAGCAATCCATCCATTACATCCACGTACTGAACGCCGAATGTCGCCGGTTGTCGGTGATTCTCGATAACTTCATGAAGTTCGCACGATCCGGCTCTATGGGACTCCATGAAGTGAATGTGCTCGCCGCCATCGAGCACATTATGGCACTGATGCAGTTTGAAGCGGAAGAACGCAAGATTCTCTTCACGCGCACGGTCGGAGCAGCCTTGCCTCCCGTCCTCGGCGATGAGACGCAAATCGGCCAGGTGTTATTGAACATCGTGGTCAACGCGTTCCATGCCATGCCGGACGGCGGCCGATGCCACATCACCGCTGATGAACGAGTCACGGACGGGAAACACTGGGTGGAGATTTCGGTGAAAGACACAGGCCTCGGCATTCAGAAGGAGGCCTTACCCCGCTTATTCGAGCCCTTCTATACGACCAACCCGAACGGAACCGGACTCGGGCTCGCGATCGCCTACCGGATCATGCAGGATCACGGGGGAACGATTACGATATCGAGCGCTCCGGGTCACGGCACGACGGTGGTGATAGGATTCCCTACAGGAGTCGGCCGGCTTCAGACCATCGGAATGGCGTCATGACGACACCTGCCCGCATCCTCATCGTAGACGACGAAGTGAACATTCGCGGGGCCTTGGTGACCCTCCTTGAGAAGAAGGGGTACCAGGTGCGCGGAGCGGGAACGGGAGAGGAGGCGCTTGAACAACTCGCCGCCGCCGCCGCGGATTTAGTATTGACTGATCTCAAAATGCCGGGGATCGGCGGCATAGAATTCATGCGCCGCCTCAAAACGAAATGGCCTGATACGGAAGTCGTGGTCATGACGGCCTATGGCTCGATCGATACAGCGGTCGAAGCCATGCGCGACGGCGCCTATGACTACCTCACCAAACCCATCGATCGCGAGCGTTTTCCCGTCGTGGTCGAGAAAGCGCTCGAGCGACACGTCCTCGCCACGGAAAACAAACACCTGCGAGACCGTCTCGAAACCAGGATGCGTTTCGATCAAATGGTCGGGGACAGCGAACCTATGCAGCGGGTCTACCAACTGGTGGAGATGGTGGCGGACAGCGACGTCACCGTGCTGCTCACAGGAGAAAGCGGAACCGGCAAAGAACTTATCTCCCGAGCGATTCACCATAAGAGCCCCAGAGCGAGCGGCCCGTTCATCACGATGAATTGCGGAGCCCTCCCCGACAACCTTTTCGAAAGCGAGTTGTTCGGTTATGAAAAAGGAGCCTTTACCGGCGCAATGACGACCAAAGTCGGGCGGTTCGAACTGGCCAACGGCGGCACATTATTGTTGGATGAGGTGGGCGAGCTGTCCCTCAAGTCGCAAGTCGATTTTCTGCGCGTGTTGGAGACGAAGGAATTCAGGCGACTGGGGGGAACCAAGCTGATCACCGTCGATGTCCGTATCATCGCGGCCACCAACCGCAACCTCGAGGAAGCCGTCAAGCAGGGAGACTTTCGGGAAGACCTCTATTACCGTCTCAATGTCGTGCCGATTCGCCTTCCGCCGCTCCGTGATCGAGCGGATGATATTCCCCTGCTGGTGGACCGGTTTCTCGCGGAGTGCGCGACGCAGCATCACCGTGAACCGAAAGACGTGTCACGGGAAGCCATGCGACTGTTTCGGGTATATGGATGGCCGGGAAACATTCGCCAACTGCGCAACCTGATGGAACGCCTCGTCGTGACGGTACGGGACAAAACCATCCAGCCGGAGCACTTACCCGAAGAGATCCAGGCCAGCAAGGAAAACACGCATACATTGCTGGTCACCCTCGGAACGTCCTTGGAGCAGATCGAAAAAGATGTCATCCAGCGGACATTGGCTGAGGTCACCAATCACCGGGAACAAGCCGCCAAGCTCCTAGGTATCAGCCTCCGGACACTCCAGTACAAAATCAAAGAATACGGCATCCGCGCCTAACCGCCGCCGCGTTGCGACCGCCCACACATGGCAGGCCCGATGTCGTGCTGCAATATCTGCAGGGCTCTACCGCCGTCAATTCAGGATCACCTGCAAGTCTTGCAGACAACGCTGAAAACCTCCCGGACAACCTGTAAAGGGGAAACCACTCTCGCTCGTAAGTACGCTATTTCTTTCACGCCTTCCCCGAATACCCACATAACCGGACCGCGGGCATCTTCCCTGCACTGCCGTATGACATGCGCTGCGGTATGGCATGAACAGATGAGCGGGCCCGC
>JACOEJ010000065.1 GCA_024998645.1 Nitrospira sp. | reverse complement strand
ACGGTGTTGATTATGGGCGGAGGGAGCGGCGTCGGGACCATGGCTATTCAAATGGCCAAGCTCGCCGGTGCGCGTGTGATCACGACGGTCGGATCGGACGACAAGATTCCCAAGGCGGTCGTCCTCGGCGCCGATGCCGTCATCAACCACACGAAGGAGAAAGTGGCGGATCGTGTGAAGCTGCTGACCGAAGGCCATGGCGTGGATGTGGTCATCGAGCATATCGGCCCGGAGGTGTGGGAGAGCTGTCTGGCCTCGCTGGCGAAAGGCGGGCGCTTGATTACTTGTGGCGCGACGACCGGTGCCGAGGTGAAGGTGGATCTCCGGTATGTCTATTCCCGCCAGTACACGATCAAAGGCTCCTACATGGGTACCAGGGCAGAACTGGTGAAGGTGGCCGAGTTGATGGGCCAGAAGCGGCTGATCTCGGTGATCGACCGGACCTATCCGCTCAGTGAGGCGAGAGCTGCTCAGGAGCAGATGCTCGGCCGCAAGTTCTTCGGGAAGATTGTGCTCGTCTGTTGAAAATGGCTTCGGGCTTCGTTCTCGGCTCAAAACGATCCTCAACGTACCCCTGAGGGTACGCCTCCGGTCGTTTCTCGCCTGCGGCCTCGCCGGAAGGCCATTTTGAACAGACGTAGCTTCTGAATTATAGAGGCGAAGCTAGTTTCCAGACTCACATCTCTCTGCCGCCTCGTTTCGACTGTTTTGAGTGCTCCCTTCTAACTGTGTTACTCTAAGTCAAAGCTGAATGAGCGCGGCCGGCGTTCTTTCCACTCGATACCATCAACGAGAGGGAGGGAAATCATGTCTACCGTATCCAAGATCATGAGCAAACATCCCAAAACCGTCGGGCCGGCGGTGTCGATCGTGAGTGCGGCGAAGAAGATGCGGACGGCCCGGGTCGGGTCGTTGCTGGTGAAGAAGGGTAAGCAGTTAGTGGGCATTGTGACGGACACGGATATTGTCCGCCGGGCGGTGGCGACCAGTAAGCCTCTCGGCAAGTTGACGGTCGAGAAGATCATGACGACGCCCCTGTGTACGATCGAGGGGAGTGAGTCGGTCCATGATGCGGAAGACATGATGGGTGACTTGGGCGTGCGCCATCTTGCCGTGACGAAAGGCGGGGAAATTGTCGGCGTGGTCTCGGTGCGGGATGTGATGAGGTTTTATAAACGGTATGCCCAATCAAGCATTGCGCCGGAGCAGGGGTATTCGGAACCGAAGATTTCGCAGGACTAGTCGGCTGTTGAAAATGGCTTCCAGCTTCGTTCTCGGCTCGTCAAAATCCTCAACGTACCCCTGAGGGTACGCCTCCGGTTTTGACTCGCCTGCGGCCTTGCTGGAAGACCATTTTGAACAGCCAGAGAAGAGAGGTCGGATTAGTCGGGCAGTACCCTTCTACTCCGCACCGTACCTATTACTTCGTTAACTCTTTGACGAGATGTCCGAGTTCGGGGAGGATCAACTTCTCCATCGCCAGGCGGACGGCGTTTTCTGAGCCCGGGGTGGAGAAGAGGACGCGGCCTTTGATGATGCCGGCGGTGGCCCGGCTCATGATAGCCGGTGAGCCGATTTCTTGATAGGTCAGATAGCGAAAGACTTCGCCGAATCCATCCAATCGTTTTTCCAGCATCGCATCCACTGCTTCAAACGTTGAATCCCGCCTGGAGATCCCGGTTCCGCCGTTGACGATAATGGCCTGGACGGATTCGTTGGCGATGCCTTCGGTGATCCGCGCGGTGATCTGGGCCGGTTCGTCTTTCACCAGATGGTAGGCGGCGATACTGTGGCCCTGTTCCTTGAGCAACTTTTGGATGAGCTGGCCGCTCGTGTCCGTCTCGGGCGTACGGGTATCGCTGCAGGTAATGACCATGCACCCGATAGAGCGTGGTGCATGGTGTTTGTGTTCATGATGGGTCGCGCTGGCCATAATCCACTCGTCGGAAATTATTTCCAGACCGCGTCCGGGTTCAGCTTCTCGGCCGGCGTTCCCTTGGCGATATGTTCATCGAGGATGATCGCGACATCGGCTTCGGTGACTTTCGAATACCAGGTGTTGTCGGGGTAGACGACGACGGTCGGACCCTGTTCGCAGGGACCCAGGCACCCGGTGGCGCTCACGAGGACCTGGCCCGGTTGCACGCCGCGTTGCATCAGGCCCATGTTGAAGGCCATGAGCAGCTGCGCGGCTCCGGCGCTGCCGCACGAAGGCTTGGGGTGTCCCGGAGGACGGGAGTTGGTGCAGACGAGAATATGATGCTTTGGCTTTGGCATAGTTCCCTCAGTTAGAGTGGGTGATGTGTGAACACAGCGCGCGCGTCGCGCTGCCTACGAAGGCCGGTAGGCTTGCCACTGTTCGACGGCTTCCTCCGGCAATTTCCACTGTTTGAGTCCTTTGATGACCCAGTCGAGGTAGTGGTCTTTCGGTTTGAACTTTCCGATGGGATTGGCGGCGTAGGTCGTCACGAGTTCTTTCTCGCCGGCTTCATTCAGGACCGTAATCTGTAGATGCCGGTAGGCGCCCGGCGGGACATCCTGTTCAAACTCATCCATGATCTTCAGGTCCTCGTCGGTCAGTTCGAAGACCGCGCCCCAGACCTTTTCACCGGGGGACGGAGCGATGCTGGAGAGTCCGCAACGCCACTGTGCCGACCATCGGCAGAACTTGATGGTGTGATCGCCCAGCGTAGCCAGATAGAGGAACTGATGTTCCGGAGCCCGGCGCTTGAGTTGGGTGAGATTGAGATTGTCTCCGTACAAAAAGAATTTCATGCGAGGCGCTCTTGGTGATTCGAGTGACGATGGTGCTTCGTTACTTGTAGCACACCGGCTTTTCGTCAGACAAGCGGCCAGCTTAGCGCGCGGGATCGTCCATTGACAACTATCCAATCGCTTCCTAAGATGCCCGTATCGTATCTTCGCGGGTCAGCCGGTCATCCTCTCGTATGGAATTGAGTTCTGAACTATGAGTACCGATCCATCTTCTTCGACTGCAGCGTCAGAATCCTCGTCCCTGGTGAGAACGCTCCACTATGCGGTGGTGGCCGTGCTTGTGTTTGGCGGGCTCTATTATTTTGTCACGAAGCCGCCCTCTCTCAATCCGATGGCGGATAAGCAGGCCGCTGAGGCACTGGCCATGGTGCAGACGCATCAGGCCATCGGGTTCCCGACGATTCTTCAAGCGATGAACGAACATGTCCGTTCGATGAAGGAGCGTGGTCAGGGGGTTCGGCTCGGTGAGTGGCGCGTCAAACAGGTGGAAGGGGATATCTACGAGATTCGCCTGCAGTTGCGCGATCAAAGTGTGAACGGCCAATGGTTCGAGCGGGAATTTATCTGGCATGCGCACTTGGGGAAGAAGAAGGTCAACGCCGCCTCGGTGCCGGCCGATGGCGTGACGCCGATGGCGCCGGAATCCGATCGGCCGCAGACGCCTGCTCCGCCGTTGCCTGGCGCGCCGCCGATGCCTCCTATGTCAGGTCCTCCGGGAGTTTGATCTGAATCTGCCCGTCTACGACACGGACGTCGCAGCAGGCCACCGTGAAGTTCGGATTGTTCACACGCTGGCCGGTTCTCAGGTCGAATTTCCATCCGTGCCAGGGGCATTCAATGATGCCCTCCTTCAGTTTCCCTTCTCCGAGCGGCCCGC
Source organism: Nitrospira sp. (assembly GCA_024998645.1). GTDB lineage: Bacteria > Nitrospirota > Nitrospiria > Nitrospirales > Nitrospiraceae > Nitrospira_D. The sequence goes on along the minus strand of JACOEJ010000065.1, from coordinate 16,659 downwards.
CTGCATGCGGGCAGGTGTTATCGACAGCGAAGAGCGTACCCTCGACATTGCTGAGTGCGATCCAAATGCCCTGAACATCCACCGTCTTTGTTGTGCCCGGTGGAATGTCGGTGAGCGTGGCCACGGTGATGAATTCTCTCATGGTCGGCAGTTTCCCAAAAAACTGGTAGCGGCGTCTAGATGGGTGATGGATGCGGGGTTGCTTGATTTCGCTCGGGTCCTATGGCATAAAAATGAGTTATACGCCCTTGATGAACTGGATGCCCTCTCAGAGAGGAGCCAGGGTAGGGAATGAGGTTGTTGCATGGAAATGACTCTCCTGCTCAACTCGACGTACGAACCGCTGCGTGTGGTTCACTGGCAAAAAGCCATTGCCCTTCTGTGGCAAGGTAAAGTCGAAGTTCTCGAAGTCTACGACCGTGAAATCCACGGCATCTCTCTCTCGATCAAACTCCCTGCAGTGATGCGGTTGCTCAAGCTGGTGCGTCTGAAAGACAGCCACCGGGCGGTGAAGTTTTCCCGCATCAATATTTTTACGCGCGATGGCTACACCTGCCAATATTGCAACCGGAAGTTTCGAACGGAAGAATTGACCTTCGACCACGTGATTCCTATTGCCAAGGGCGGGAAGAAGACGTGGGAGAATATCACTACGGCCTGCTGGCGCTGTAACAATCGCAAAAGCGGGCGGACGCCGGACGAAGCCGGGATGAAGTTGAAGAAGAAACCCGTGAAGCCCCGCTGGAGCCCGGTGATTACGATTACGATCGGAATCCGCAATACGCCGGAAAGCTGGCGGGACTATTTGTATTGGAATATGGAACTAGACGCCGACCCCGCCGAAACTTAGCGCAGACCGTTGAAACAAGCTCTTGGCTGCGTTCTCGTCTCTAAAACATCCTCAACGTACCCCTGAGGGTACGCCTGCGGTGTTTTTTCGCCTGCGGCCTTGCCGAATAGCTTGTTTGAACGGTCTGTTTTTCCTGCCTGGTCAACCTATGGCCTGCGGCCTTGCTGAACGCGCATTTGAACAGCCTGGTTCTGAGTACTCAGCGCAATTCAGGATTTTCAGAAAACTCGCTCAGGACTCAGGACTCAGGACTATCCCCCGCTCCAGCTACTTCACCGAATCCAGGACAATCTCGAAGTCTCGTCCGCCCGGGAGGGTGGGATTCTTGGCGTAGCGTCCTTCGATGTCGCCGGGCTGGGCCGGTCCGGCCTGGCCGTCACGATCGAGCCGGGCCACGATGTCCACCATCCCTCGCAGCTCTGAGCCTTCGACCATCACATCGGCGTTGGTGATTTCAAAGGAGGCCGGGAATGTCGGATGATCGATGCGCTTAGCGGCAATGGGCCGCGGCGGGCCCTGGGGGCGCTTCACGATCACGAAGAGCACGTCGGTCGGCTTGACCTGATCGGCCAGATTCGGGGCGATGGTGACCCGCCCCGCGACGACCGGTTCTCCGACGGCCGGATCGCAACTATGGGCGAGTCCGAGCCAGGCAGCGAGCGCCGCCAGACCGATGATCGTGCCTGCCATCCCGATTGCTTGTCCTGACATACCGGCCATGCATCCTCCAGATTCTCAATGAGCGTCGCATTATAGACAGGTCGCCGGGAAAAGGGGAGGGCACGGTTTACGGCCAGGAAGACGCTATTGTATGATGGTCGCCAGTTACACCCTGTGCCGTATGGAGGAATACGTTATGGCTCCCAATCCTGGTTTTCCCTTGGTGCTCGATGTGAAGGGCTTTCCCGTCCTGGTGATCGGTGGCGATGAAGAGGCGGCGGACAAGTCGCAACGCCTGCTCGAATCCGGCGCCCGGGTGACCGTGATCAGTCCGACGCTGCATGAAACGTTGAAGCTGTTGGCCGCGTCCGCGAAGGTCATTCATCGCGGCCGGCATTTCCGTGAGACCGATCTGGAGCATACCATTCTGGTCTTGAATACCATTCGAGGGGATCGGGAATTTGCCAAGATGTTGCTGGCCAAGGCGCGGGAAAAGGGATTCCTCCTGTGGTCGGTGGACATGCCGGAGTTGTCCAACGTCACGATGCCGGCGGTGGTGGCGGTCGGGCATGCCCGGGTCGCGATCAGCAGCAGCGGGGTGGCGCCGGCGTTGTCGGGATTCATGAAGGAAGATCTGGAACGGATTCTCGATAGCGAGTTTTCGGCCTTTGTCGATTGGCTGGGACATCTCCGTGAGCAGGCGAAGGCGAATGAGCCGGATGCGGACAAGCGGCGCGCACTACTGCGTGAAGCGCTGGACGGGTTCCGTCTGTTGGGCAAAGTGCAATATCCGAAAGTGTGGCAGGACGAGCGCGCCCGGCAGACGGCCGCTGGGGCGGTGGCACCGGCTGCTAAAACCACATAAAGGAGTCGGCGACAATGGTCTTGCTTGAATTCAGTATGTCTCCGCTCGGCAAAGGGGAGAGCGTAGGGAAGTATGTGGCCCGGTCCCTCGATATTATCGACAAGAGCGGTGTGGACTACCGGCTCAATCCGATGGGAACGGTGTTGGAAGGGGAATGGGACGAAGTCTTCGGCGTCGTGAAGAAGTGTTACGAACGGATGCGCAAAGATTGCGGCCGTATTTCCTGCACGATCAAGGTCGATTATCGCAAGGCGGCGAAAGGCCGGTTGTCCAGCAAGGTGGCCAGCATCGAGAAGCAGCTCAAGCGCCGGGTGAAGCAGTAAGCCGTTCCGTTATCCTGCCTGGCCGGTTGACAGAGAGCGCCGGATCGGCTCTGTTGACCGGTCTTTCCTCGTGATTCGTCCCTCCCACGGTTCTATTTTCTCTCTTGAAGTCACTAGCTTTCCTTCCTATACTAGCCTCGCCGGAAACGGACATCCGGCACAGGGTGCGCTCTGACGAGTGCCATCCTCTCGTGTGTGGGGTGTCCCCGGAGTGGAGGATGTAATGCCCATTCAGCCATTGGATGGTCTCGATCCGGCGGTGTTGCCGTCGATCGAGCTGTTACCAAAAGAGCGCAGGATCCTTGACCGGCCGTTCATGGAATTTCGCCCGTTCGGGTTGGATGAACAAGGCGAGACGATCAGGGATCTGAGCGGCATGAGCATTCGGGCGGTCATTCTCGATCTGGAGAAGACGCTGACTCGTGAACGGGGAGACGGCGCAGGTCCGGAGGCCGTCGACGAATTGTGCGTGCTGTTGAATCAGCGCATCAAGGATTCGGTCTACCATGTTACGCCGGAGTTTCTGAAGAACCCCTGGAATAGCTACTCCTACGAATTTGCCGCCTACCTCTACGAGTTCTGCGAACTATTGACCGGCGACCCGAACTTTATCTTTGCGGGCGGGATGGAAAAAATGTCGCCGATCATTCAGGTATTGGCGCGACCCTTCTCGCTCGAACAGATCTACGGCATGTTTCCCTATTTCGGAAACAAGTTTGCCTCAGGTTCGGTCGAATGCCGGGTGGTCGATGTGACGCCTGGGTCCGCTACACTTGCCATGCGATTTTCCGACCGGACGCTTCGCCAGTTCGGGCCGTTCCGGCGGCGGTGCACCTATCTGGTCTGTCAGTCCGCCCAGGGGATTTTCGCGGCCGTTCCGGCGCGCGTGCACGGGTTGCCTCCGGCGACGTTGACGAATCTGTCGTGTGTCTCCAACGACGATGAGTGGTGCCGGTGGCTCATTCGATGGCAGAGCGACGGGACGGCTCGATGGGGAAGGGCATCCCAGTCCCCGGCGGCGTTGCCGGTGCCGCCCGAGCCGGCGTTACGTGATGCCGTTGGGGCTGAGTCCGGGCGGGGTCTCTTACAGCGGGAGCCGGTGTGGGATGGCTGGGCAAACCCGGGCTCACGGCACCAGTCGCACTGGATTCTGTGGAGCGGGTTGATCGGGATGTGTCTCGCTGGAGGGCTGCGCCTTCTGCTGCCCGCCATGGGGCCGGCTGAGATGGTGCTTGCCGGATTGAGTCCGGTCATGGCTGCCGGATGGCTGATGCAGCGCCGGATGTCCAGGGAAAGCCGGCAGCGTGAGGCGCTCATTCACGAACAGATTGCCTTCGTTGAATCGCGGCATGAGGAATTGCGCGAGGCGTATTTAGGGCAGGAGCAGACGCGGGTCGAGTTGCGACGGAAGGTGACGCAATTGACGGCGCTGCATCAAGCCGGTCTCCTGTTCAGCGCAACGTTGGATCGTGACACGCTGCTCGAGCGTGTCCTGGAAACGCTCACACGCGATCTGCATTATGACCGTGCCATGGTGTCGATGTTCGATCCGTTGCGCGCGGTCATTCGCCATGAGCGCGTGATCGGCGCCTCCGATGAAGTCTTGGCGTACTCGCAGGACTGCGAGGTGCCGGTGACGGACCGGAACAGCCCTGAGGGGATGGCGGTCTTGCAAGGTCTTCCGCTGTTGATCGCGGATATCCAAACGGTCCGGCAGCAGCTCCATCCGATGAATCGGCGGTTGGCGGAGTTGAGCCGGACGAAGTCCCTGATCATTGTCCCGCTGAAGGCCAAAGACCACATTCTGGGGACCCTGACGGTGGACAGGACGCACGAGCCGAGTTTGACGAAGGACGATCTCGAGCTGATGACCACGCTGGCGAATCAAGTGGCCATCGCGCTCGATAATGCGGCGGCCTATCAGCAGATCGAAGAATGGAACGTCGGATTGGAGTTGAAGATTCGTGAGCGTACCGAGGCGCTGGAGCAGGCCGACCAGCTGCGGTCGCAGTTTCTCTCTCATGTATCGCACGAGCTGCGCACTCCGCTGACCTCCATCAAAGGGTTCGTTCAAAATCTTCTGGATGGACTTACCGGTCCGCTGAACGATAAGCAGCAGCGGTATCTGATCCGCATGCTGGACAATTCCGACCGGCTGATCCGGATGATTGAAGATCTTCTGGACCGGACCAGGATCGAGGCCGGCCGGTTGGAGGTCCATCCGGTCGATGTGGATCTGGAGTCCTGCTTGACGGACGCGATTGAGCAACTGCGCCCTCTGGCCTCCGCCAAGCGGCAGCGACTGGGCATCAGTGCGCGAGACACCCGTGTCGAGGTGTGGGCTGACCGCGATCGCTTGATTCAGGTGGCGGTGAATCTACTCCAGAATGCGGTCAAGTATACGCCGGAGGACGGTGAGATCACGGTGGCCATCGAATCATCCAGCCCGCGGTTCGTCCGCATTCTGGTGAGGGACACGGGACCGGGGATTCCGGCGGAGGATCTGGATAAGATCTTTGATCCGTTTTTCCGTGTGCAGCAGGGGCAGCGAAGCGGACCCAAGGGGCTGGGGTTGGGGCTCTCTATCGTAAAAACGCTGGTCGAACTGCAAGGGGGAAGTGTTTTGGCTAAAAACTGTCCGGCAGGAGTAGCGGAAGTCTCCTTTACGTTGCCCCTCCGATCGACGATCCCCTCGCCACCGCCAAGTCAGCCGGTTGCAGCACGGCGCGTGCTGGTGGCGGACGAAGATCCGGACATTCGGCAGTGGTTGTTCGACCGGTTGAAGGCCAGCGGATATCACCCTGAGGCTGCGACGGACGGACATGAAGCGCTTGTGGCGGTCCGGTCGATCGGCTATGCCGGTGTGATTCTCGATGTCGGCCCGGGGCAGAGTAATGGACTGAACCTCTTGAAGGAGATTCGATTGCAGGACCCTGAGATCCCGATCATCATCATGACGGCATCCGGGTCCCGGGAGCTGGCTGTCCAGGCGATCGGTATGGGGGCACAGGCCTATTTGCTCAAGCCGTTTGATGCCGGTGAGTTGCACGCGGTCATGGAGTGTTGGTTTCAATAATCTTGAGTAGGTGGGGTCGGAATGATTCGGCCACTCTATATCGGAGGGTATCTTGATGGCAGGGGTGTGGAGACGCGGACGGTTGTTGCTGGCTGGTGTGATCGTGGGGGGTGCCCTTCTATCGATCTGGTTCTCCTCTCCAGTCTTGGCCCAGGTGCCGAGGATCCAGGGCCAGGGGACGTCCGCATCCGGACAAGGGAACGCCTTCGCGGCTCAGGCTGACGATCCGTCCGCGCTGCACTATAACCCCGCCGGCATGACGCAGTTGCATGGTGTGCAAATGATGGCCGGAGGGTTGCTGACAGGAGGAACCACCAGTTTCACGAGTACCTCCGGAGCCAATGCCACCGGAACCCGCGACGGCAGCCTGGCGTGGCCGGCGCCGGCGCATCTGTTTATTACGGCGAATCTTGGCGATCTTGGAGCGGCGTGGTTGAACGGCTTGACCGTCGGGATCGGTCTGACGTCGCCGTTCGGCTCAGTGAGCCGGTATCCGGATAACGGTCCGCAACGATTTAAGACCACCTTTTCCGCGTTGCCGTTGATCGATATCAAGCCGACGATCGCCTATCAAGTCACGCCGGATTTGTCGCTCGGCCTCGGTGCCGACATCTATACATTTTCGGATATGCTGGGCGAAGGGCACTTTGAGAAGCAATTCATCACCCCGCCAGGATCGCCTGCCGTGCTTGGTACCGCCGGATCGAAAGCGGAACTGTCCGGGAAGGGCACGGCTGCCGGCTTCAATGTCAGTCTCCTCTATACGGCGTTGCGCAATGCCGAGGGAAAGCCGATTGCCAACATCGGTCTGGTTTACCGGAATCAGGTTCCGTTGCCTTTGCGCGGCGGGATTCTCGCCAACGGAGTGAAGACGTCAGATGCTTCGACGACTTTTGTCTTGCCGCAAATCATCACAGGCGCGATTGCGGTCTGGCCGACGAGAACAGCCGAGCGCGAATGGAAGCTGGAACTGGATGTGGATTACGTCGGGTGGAAATCGGTCAGGAACCTGGATATTTATCTTGCGAGCGGCGGCGTCATCCCGCAGCCGCAGAGCTGGCGCAGCACGTACACGGTGATGATCGGGACGGAGTATCGCTGGCTGAAGTTAGAGTCGTTGCCGGAGTGGGAAATGACCGCTCGCGCCGGTTATACCAATTCGCCGGCGCAGGTGCCTGATGTGACCTTCGACCCGGCGGTGCCGTCGGCGGATGTCCACATTCCTTCAGTCGGATTCGGCCTGGTGTGTAAGGAAGGAGGGACGATCTTTGGGATTCGTTGCGGCGATTTCGGGTTCGGCCCGATCAAGCCCAAGGCCGTGGGGTTCGACCTGTCCTATCAAGCCTCGCTCTACGAACAACGGACAGTGAGCTGCGGGTGCGCCCTGGCGACGGCTGTCAATGGACTCTATCGCACCACCTATCATACCGGCGGGGTATCGCTGCGCGTGAATTTCTAACCGCGCACTGCGAGATGGCTAGACGTTTCGATAGCGGCGTGGGATGCGTGGGCCGATGGCGCACAGCGTTTCGTAGGCGATCGTACCGGTCCATTCGGCCAGGTCGGCAGCCGTAATCTGATCGGTTCCCTGGCGGCCGATCAGGATGACCTCGTCCCCAACGGCAGCGTCCGGGATCTCCGTCACATCAATCATTACCATATCCATGCAGACCAGGCCGATGACTTTGGCGCGTTGCCCGCGCACGAGGACTTCTCCACGGTTAGAGAGTCGCCGGTTGAATCCATCGGCATAGCCGATCGGGAGCACGGCCACACGGGTCGGTCGTTTTGCCACGAAGGTCGCGTTATAGCTGATCGTGCAACCGGTCTGGATGGCGCGCATTTGCGCGATACAACTCCGTAATGACAAGACCGGTTTAAGGTCGGGCGTCGGAACCGATTTCGGCAAGGTGTGATAGCCGTAGAGCATGATGCCGGGTCGAATCATCGAATAGTGCGAGCGCGGATAGCGAACGGCGGCGCCGCTGTTCGCGGCATGAATCAGCGGGATAGAAAGGCTGCGGGCCGTGATGCCATTCACGATGTCCTGAAAGCGCGCGAGTTGTTGCTCGGTTTGGCCCGTCGTGGGGCCGTCGGAATCGGCGAAGTGGGTCATCAGCCCTTCGATCCTGAGCGACGCCGGCAATTGGTCTGAGTCGATGAGGTTCAGCAGTTCGTCGGTGGCCAGTCCGAGACGGCCCATGCCTGTTTCCGCTTTGAGATGAATCGGGTAGGGGGTTGCGAGCGAAGCCGTGGCCTGCGCCAGAGTCGGGAGCAACGCACGATCACTGATAACAGGCGTGAGCCGGTGGGCGATGAGGTCACGGATCTGTTCTGGAAACAGGGGGCCAAGAATCACAATAGGAATGGTGATGCCGGCTGCACGGAGGGCCATGCCTTCGTCGATCGAGACGACGGCGACGCGCCCGACTCCCTGTGTCATGAGTGACCGTGACACTTCAACGGCACCGTGCCCATAGGCATTTGCCTTGACGACCGCCATGATCTCGCATCCGGGCGAGAGGAGGCGGCGCAACTGTGTCAGGTTGTGGGTCAGAGCGGAGAGGTCGACGGTGGCGTAGGTGGGAGAGGATGTAGAAATGGTCGGCACGCGATGAGGATGGGTCTGGAAGCCTGACTCAGACTTCCATGATCTCCTGTTCCTTCTTCTTGATCACGTCGTCGATTTTCTGCCCGTACTGCTCGGTGAGCTTCTGGGTTTCCTGCTCTCCCTTGCGCAGTTCGTCTTCGGTCAACTTCGCATCTTTTTGAAGTTTCTTCAACTCTTCGTTCGCATCGCGCCGGAAACCGCGGATTTGTACTTTGGTGTCTTCGCCGTGTTTCTTGCAGATCTTCGTCAATTCCTTGCGGCGCTCTTCGGTCAGCGGGGGGAGGGGGACCCGAATCATCTTGCCGTCGTTTGACGGATTCACGCCCAGTCCGGAATTCGCCAGAGACTTTTCAATTTCTTTGATCAATTGCGGTTCCCAGGGCTGAATCGTGATGAGCCGCGCTTCCGGAGTCGAGATGTTGGCGATCTGTTTGAGCGGTGTCATGGTGCCGTAGTAATCGACCCGAATGCCGTCCAGGAGCGCCACTGAGGCCCGGCCTGTCCGCAAGCCGGCAAGATCCCGCTTGAGGTGTTCCACGGCATTGTCCATGTGGGTCGTCAGGGTTTGCTTGACTGCAGCTGCGTTCGACATGGCGGTACTCCGTAATGAGCTAGCGCGGGCTGATCGTGACCAGCGTGCCGATGGGTTCTCCGAGTGCGACCCGCTTGAAGTTCCCCTGTTCGGTCAACTTGAACACGATGAGGGGAAGGTTGTTGTCCATGCAGAGACTGATGGCCGTCGAGTCCATTACTTTTAAATTTTGATTCAGGATCGACAGAAACGGGATCTCGCTGTACTTCTTCGCCGATGGATTTTTCACCGGATCGGCATCGTAAATCCCGTCGACTTTGGTTCCCTTGAGGATGACCTGGGCGCCGATTTCCATGGCCCGGAGGGCGGCAGCGGTATCGGTCGAGAAATAGGGATTGCCGGTGCCGCCGGCAAAGATCACGACGCGGTTTTTTTCCAGATGACGGATAGCTCGCCGGCGAATGTAGCCTTCGGCCAGTTGGCGCATCTCAATGGCGGATTGGACGCGAGTAATGACGCCGACCCGTTCGAGGGCATTCTGGAGGGCGAGGGCATTCATGACGGTGGCGAGCATGCCCATGTAGTCGGCAGAGGCTCGTTCCATCCCGGATGCGCTGGCAGCGAGCCCGCGGAAAATGTTGCCGCCGCCGATGACGACGGCAACTTGGACATCCAGGGCAACGACAGAGGCGATTTCTTGCGCCAGTCCCTCAAGGACGGACGGCTGAATTCCATAGCCCTGCTCACCGGCCAACATCTCCCCGCTGACTTTCAGGAGGAGGCGCCGGTATTTCGCAGAACTCATGCTTGGCCTAACTGAAAGCGGGTGAACCGGCGGATGTTCATGTTCTCACCGATCTTGGAAATCTTCTGCGCCACCAGGTCTTTGACGGTGACGGTCGGGTCCTTGATGAAGGATTGTTCCAGCAGGCAGTTCTCTTGATAGAACTTTTCCAGCTTGCCTTCCACGATCTTCGGCAAAGCCGCTGCGGGCTTCCCCAGTTCCTTCGCTTGCCCTTCGAAGATAGCTTTCTCTCGTTCGACCAGGTCTGCGGGGATATCGTCGCGTTTTACATATGATGGATTGGCTGCGGCGATCTGGAGAGCCAGGTCGTTCACGAAGGCTTTAAATTCTTCGTTGCGCGCCACAAAGTCCGTTTCGCAATTGACTTCGATCAGGACGCCGATCTTTCCTCCCATATGAATATAGGAATGGATCAACCCCTGATTCGTTTCGCGCCCGGCTTTCTTGGCGGCCGCGGCCAGGCCTTTCTGCCGGAGATAGTCGATGGCCTTCTCGACATCGTCGCCGTTTTCAGTCAACGCCTTCTGGCAATCCAGGATGCCGGCGCCGGTTTTTTCCCGAAGTTCTTTCACAAGCTGACTTGATCCTGCCATGGTCCTCTATCCTTACGCGGTGAGAGAGATCGTCGTGAATATTTGGTTGTCGAAACGCGTTATGCGACCGGAGCCGCGCTCAGTGCGGCCGGCTTGCCTCCGGCTGCCGGGGCGGCCTGGAAGTCGGCCTCATCGCGCTGCGTCTTGATATGCGCGCCTTCGATGCAGGCGTCCGCAATCTTCGAGGTGATCAGCTTGATGGAGCGGATGGCGTCGTCATTCCCCGGGATCGGGTAGGTGATGTTGTCGGGATCGCAGTTGCTGTCCAGAATGGCGATGACGGGGATCCCCAGTCGAGTCGCTTCTTGCACGGCGATTTTTTCAATGCGGGTATCCAGCACGAAGATTGCGCCCGGAAGGCCGCGCATGGTCTTGATGCCGGAGAGATACTTCTGCAATTTGACGATGTCCTTCTGCATGAGCATGATTTCTTTTTTCTTCAACCCATGCTCGGTCGGGTTCTGCAGAGTCGTCTCCATCTTTTTCATCTTGTCGATGCTGAGACGAATGGTTTTGAAGTTCGTCAGCATGCCGCCGAGCCAGCGCTGGTTCACGTAGAACATGTTGGCGCGCGTAGATTCCTCTTGGAGAATTTCCGCGGCTTGCCGCTTGGTGCCGACAAAGAGGACGGTTTCACCGGCGGCGACGGTGTCCCGGACGAAGGCATAGGCCTGTTCCATCCGCGTGAGCGTCTGTTGCAAGTCGATGATGTAGATGCCGTTGCGTTCACCGAAGAGATACTTCTTCATCTTCGGATTCCAGCGGTTCGTCTGGTGTCCAAAGTGCACGCCTGCTTCCAGCAATTCCTTGATCGCGACCACTCCCATGCCTTCACCTCCCTTCGAGGCTTGCAGAGCATCCTCCATGCGGATGAGGGGAACGAATCCCCTTATTCTCAAGCCAAGCAGCGCTTTTCTTCGCTGATGTTAAATTTGTAAACCCGTCTTCTGCCGACGCCAATGGTGTGAGCAGAGCTATCCGATGCATCTCTAAAGCCTCGGCACGCTATCACAGCTACAGTGGATTTTCAAGCGGTTAGGTGTGAGGTTCATGCTCAGGATCGATAGCTCGCGTTGATGCGAACATAGTCGTACGACAAGTCGGTCGTCCACATGTGGGCGGCTGCCTGTCCTTGCCCCAGATCGACTGAGATCGTAAATTCCTTCCGCTTGAACACCTGTGCGATTTTCCGTTCCGCCGCCAGTCCTGTGCCCATTCCCTGTTTGACCATCACGACCTTGTCGAAGCGCACGGTCACGCGGTCGGGATTGACGGGAACGCCGGATCGACCGAGTGCGCCCATCACGCGTCCCCAGTTGGCGTCTTCTCCGAACAGGGCTGTCTTGACCAAATTGGAGGTGGCGATCGTGCTGGCCACTCGCTTGGCAGCCGCAACCGTCTTTGCCCCGCCAACGGCGATTTTTACCACCTTCGTGACGCCTTCGCCGTCCCGGCAGATGGCCAGGGCCAGCGCCTGCGAGGCCTCGGTCAGCAGTTGTTCGAACTGCCGATGGTGTTTCGTGCCTGATTGGATGGTCGCGTTCTTCGCCAATCCGTTGGCCAGGCAGAGAACCGTATCGTTTGTGCTGGTATCGCCGTCCACCGTAATGCAGTTGAAGGATTGATCGACTGCCGATTTCAGCGCGCGCTGCAGCGCGGCCGGCGCAATAGCGGCATCGGTGGTCAAGTATCCAAGCATGGTGGCCATATTGGGATGGATCATGCCTGAACCTTTGGCCATGCCTCCGATAGTCACGACCCGGCCGCCGATTCGGGCTTGAACGACGACGGTTTTCGGACGTAAGTCAGTCGTGAGGATGGCCTGAGCGGCCTGGCGTCCGCCTGTGCGGCTGAGTTTTTCGATCAATGTCGGGATGCCTGCCTGTACGCGATCGATCGGAAGCACCCGTCCGATGACGCCGGTCGATCCGACGAAGACCTGATTCACCGGAATCGCCAGGTTCTTGCTCACGGCAGTGGCCATGGCAAGCGCCGCCTGAAGCCCTTTGGCGCCGGTGCAGGCATTGGCGTTCCCGCTGTTGACGATAATGGCGCGGCCACGACGCTGCCGGAGATGGCGACGATCGAGAATAACCGGTGCGGCGACAACGCGGTTCTTCGTGAAGACCCCTGCAATGGGACCTGTGACGGTCGATACCACGAGAGCCAGGTCGAGGATGCCCGGTTTCTTAATGCCGCAATGGATGCCGGCTGCTTCAAATCCTTGTGGCGCGGTCACGCCTGATGCCTGTGCGTTCATAGCTGTCATCTCGCTGAAGGGTTACTCAGAATGATGTGACGTGGTTGTGTCGATATTACGGGTAACTGCCCGGCGCTGTGAGCCCCGTTTCCTCAGGAATTCCCATCATCAAATTCATGGCTTGAATGGCTTGACCGGCGGCGCCCTTGACCAGATTATCCACGGCCGCGACGGTGACAACCCATCCGGCGCGCTGGTCTGCGTAGACCCCGATGTCGCAAAAGTTCGACCCTTTGATGTAACGGGGGTTCGGGACGATGTCTTCGTAGAGGCGGATAAACCGCTCGCCTTTATAGAACTCCCGGTACAGGGCCCGCAATTCAGGCAGCTTAATCTCCGTCTTCAGCTTGCAATAGGCCGTGCTCAGAATTCCCCGATTCATCGGCACGAGGTGCGGGGTAAAGGCGATTGTGACCGCACCGGGCGTTCCCATGACGCCGGAGAGTTCTTGTTCGATCTCCGGAATATGGCGGTGCTTGCCGATCTTATAGGGCTCTAACGATTCATGGGCTTCCGGAAAATGATAGGGCAGGGCCGGGCTCCGTCCTGCTCCGGAGATCCCGGATTTCGCATCGATGACGATGGAATCGAGTTGAACGAGTCCTTTGGCGAAGAGCGGCGCCAGCTGCAGGATGGCCGCGGTCGGGTAGCAGCCCGGTGAGGCGACTAACTTCGCGTTCGCGATGGCGCTTCGATGGAGTTCCGGCAGGCCATAGACGGCTTCTTGGAGCAGTGCCGGATGGGCGTGAGGCGTCTGATACCATTGTTCATACGCAGCCACGTTTTTGAGCCGATAGTCCGCACTCAGATCCACAACCAGTTTGCCCGCCTTCAGGCAGAGCGCAACCGGTTCTTGCGATTTCGTATGAGGGAGCGCAAGGAACAGGGCATCGGCCCGTTCGGCCAGGGCCTCGGGCGCCAGTGCTTCGAAGGTATGCTGCACGACGCCGGTGAGACTGGGGAAGACAGAGGCCACGGATTGGCCGGCTGATTTCTCAGAGGTCACCGCGGCGATGTCAAAGTAGGGATGCGCGGCGGCCAGGCGGACGAGTTCTGCGCCGGCGTAGCCGCTGGCTCCTGCAATCGCGATGCGAAATTTCTTAGGCATGACCTGTCATCCTGTCGAGCTGGTGCTGAGGGTGTCCGGTTGTGGACACAAAAAAGGGAAGGCAAGGAGCCTTCCCTTTCTCGTTCTTTGGCTCCGGCTGTTTAGCGCTTGGAGTACTGGAAGCGCTTACGAGCACCCTTCTGTCCGTATTTCTTTCGTTCCTTCACGCGAGAGTCGCGGGTGAGGAGGCCTTCCTTCTTGAGCGGGGTCCGTACCGTGGGGCTCAAGACGACGAGCGCACGCGCAATGGCGTGACGGAGTGCGCCGGCCTGACCGGTCGGGCCGCCTCCGTAGACAGTCGCGTTAATCGAATACTTGCCGGTGAGTCCGGCCATCTCCAGGGGGAGCTGGATGATCTGCCGGAGGGTGAGGCGGGGAAAGGCCTTTTCCAATGGCTTATCATTCACCGTAATTTCACCATTGGCCGTCCCTGTTACCCAGGCTCTGGCTACGGCACATTTTCTGCGACCTGTTGCGTACTGTGTCACGGCTGCCATATCACTGGTCTCCTTCTGGTCCTAATAGGCTAGAGAGAAATAGGTTCCGGGTGTTGAGCCTGATGCGGATGATTCGATCCGACATAGACGCGAAGTTTCTTTGCCATACCGTTGCCGAGCGGGTTCTTGGGGAGCATTCCCTCAATGGCTCGCACCAACAATTCAGTCGGATCCTTCTTAAACAGATGCTGTGCATCGGTGGTCTTGAGTCCGCCGGGGTAGCCCGAGTGGTGGATGTAGAGCTTGTCCTGCATCTTATTGCCGGTCAAATGGATCTTCTCGGCATTGATGATCACAACATGATCGCCCATGTCCACGTTCGGGGTGAAGGTGGGGCGATGCTTGCCGCGGAGAATGCCGGCGACTTTAGCCGCCAGGCGTCCCAGGGTTTTCCCTTCGGCGTTCACAAGGTGCCACTGTTCTTTTACATTGGCCGGTTTTTCGAGATAGGTCGTCATGGTGATCTTCTACTCCTCGCAATTAGTCAAACCAAACATCCTAGACTTCTTGTGTGTCGATATCTTTCGTATCGAGCTTCGCGAGCCAGGCATCTAGGTGTTGCCCGCTGCGCCGTTTCCAGACGTCCTGGGTGGTATAGATTGGTGCGTGCGTTCGAAGGGCCAGGGCGATGGCATCGCTTGGCCGGGCGTCGATAGACCGCTCCACCCCTTTATTTTCCAAAAACACGGTGGCGTAATAGGTGCTGCTTTTCACATCGGTTAAGACGACTCGCCGAGTCGTAATGCCGAAATGCTCGCCGAAGCTCTTGACCAAATCGTGGCTCATCGGTCGGGGTGGCGTGGCCGAATCCAGGGCGCGACGAATCGAGTCGCCTTCGGGAGCACCGACCCAGATCATGAAGGTGTCCTGATCGTCGCTCCTGGTCAAGACGAGGATCCTGGTATCCGTATTGGCGTCTTCAACGACACGGCTCACCGAGAGCGGGATGAGGTCGGGATTATTTGAGTGTACAGAGTCGCTCATGGTTAACGTCGCGTCAGGAGTCCAGTTTGCCGAAATCTTCCGGCTTGAGATTTTCTAACCATTGCTCGAGTTCTTCCGAACTTTGCTTCCGGATAACCGACTCGTTTGCGAAAATGGGCGCCTCTGAACGAATCGCCAGCGCGATAGCGTCGCTGGGGCGTGAGTCGACGGCGTATTCCGAATCCTCGTACATCAGGTGGATCTTGGCAAAATATGTGTGTTCATTCAAGTCTGTGATGACCACGCTAATCACTTTGGCGTTATAGGCGTCCAAGAAGGACTTCATGAAATCGTGCGTCATTGGGCGTGGCGGCGCCACCTGCTCCAGTGCGAGGCTAATGGCGCTCGCTTCTGACTTTCCGACCCAGATCGGCAGCATCTCGGCCTCATCCTCATCGCGTAGCACAACGATATAGGCGTTGTTGTAGGGGTCGAACATCAACCCTTTGACCTGCATTTGCGTAATCATGACAAATTCAACACTACACCCAAGTAAATGATCATGGAAAGCAGGCGAAGAATGGAGGACTGTAGCATTTTTAAAAAGGGCCTGTCAACGAAGTCGGCGACAAGACAGGGAATTTGGTGAAGTGGTCCCGGGCGCTCGCTTGCGCCCGGGAAAACGGTGTCGTCACGCATGCAGGGTGCAGAGAACGACGACTGGCTAGGTGCCTTCCGGGCGGAAGTTTTCGGCGATCTTTGAGGTGTCGGCTTGTCCTTCCAGCTTTAAGAAGGCTTTCATTTGTTTGCGGACAAGCTCTCGTCCGCTTTCATCGCCGAGGTTGACCTGATATTCATTAATCACCATCACCCGCATACCCTCCCACTTCTTCCAGCAGGCGGTACAGACTTTTGCTTTGATGTCCTGTTCCAGCTTGCCGAGAAAGAGGGGAGCGGTAATCGCTTCTCCGGTTTGTCCGCATGTGACGCACGCAACCTCTGTCATATCTGCTACGCTCCTTTATCTATCGAATATGTGTTCAGGCGCCAGACGGCTGGGATAAACTGAAATGCCAAGGTTTCCATTGACTAACACGACCGCATTCTAGCAGACGTATTCTTCCGAAGAAAAGAGGCGAAGCCGATTGACCCTCCGGAGGCTTCATGTTAGAAGAGTGGCGCATTGCATCACGGCGTATTCTTGATGTGCCCGGATGGCGGAACTGGCAGACGCGCCGGACTCAAAATCCGGTTCTCGTAAGAGAGTGGGAGTTCGACCCTCCCTCTGGGCACCACACTCACGGATAACACATGCGATGGTAGTCATCGGTCAGGTCACAACCCAATTTATAGTAGAAAACCCTCTTGACAGGTTTCCCCTGTTGGCCTATAGTTCCGCGGTCATTAGAATGGACTCATGTACGTGATCACTCAAGGAATCTTGTTGTTCATCATCTCCACACATTATCTTTCTCACAAGGAGGCAGCACATGCGTAAGGTGTTGGCACTGGGAGCCACAATTCTTTTTGTCGGCTCCGTGGGTGTTGCAGGCGC
>JACOEJ010000064.1 GCA_024998645.1 Nitrospira sp. | reverse complement strand
TCTCCGCCTTCGATCCGTACTTCCATTACGCGGCCTTCCACAGCATCTCCGGCGTGTTGAACGAAGAAGCCGGCAAGGTCTTCCGGTTCAAGGAACAGGAAAAGCTCCACGAAGAAATCATCGACAGCGGCCTGGCCAAAATCTATCAGTCACACCTCGATGTTTCCCGTGAAATTGCCCAGGCGGAGAACACCGACGTCAAAACGACCCTTCTCGACGGCAAAGCCTTTGAAAAAATCATCCAGTACGTCCGCAAGGATGTGCCCTGGCTCCTGATCGTCGGCCGCATCGGCGTCCATAGCGATGAAGACATGGATATCGGCAGCAACACGGAAAACCTGTTGCGCAGCGCCGCCTGTAACGTCCTGGTGTCCAATCGCAAGTACGTGCCGCCGATCGATACGCAGGCCGAATACACCATCGCCTGGACGGAAGAGGCGTTGCGGCGGATGGAAAAGATTCCGGTCTTCGCCCGCGGCGTCGCCAAGACCGCGGTCCATCGTTATGCCATTGAAAAGGGCCACACGATCATCAGCAACACGGTGCTCGATACCGCCATCGGACATATTCTTCCCAAAGGAGCCATGGATGCCATGCGCGCCCTCGGGGGCAGTCTGGATGCCGCCGGCATCGACCGGGACAAGATGCAGGCGGACGATTCGGTCGCCAAAGACCTCATGGGGAACACCCTGAGCGGCATGATGACCGGCATCGTCGAAGAAAAGCCCAAGAACTCGGTCGGAACCCAGGCCTATCTCGACCGCATGAGCCAGAATTACTTCGTCTGCGACGGCTGCGGCTACATCGGGAAGGGCGACTCGCCCGTGAAATGCCCGGTCTGCTCCGCCGACGGCGACAAGTTCAAGCTGGTCGACAAGCAGATTTTCGAAGCGGCGGCCAAGGCCGAAGGCGAGTTGGAAACCGATCTGGCCTATGACGATGTCCCCATGCAATGGACCAAGGACGCCAAGGAAGCGATTCGCGCGGTTCCCGCCGGCTTCCAGCGCCGTCGCGCCAAAGCCAGAATCGAAAAGAGCGCCAGAAAGCTCGGCATGACGACGATCACACTCGAATACGCCGCCCCCACGATCAAGGAAGCGGCGGACGAAGACTATCAGCCGATTTTCGCGAACAAAGGCACCGGCACCTCGCCGGCCGCTGAGGTCAAGCTGGCCACAGCGCCCGTCAATGGGACGAACGGCGAGCACGCAAACGGCAACGGCGCCGCCAAGGCAGAAGAAACCTCTCCGTTTACCTGGAGCGCTGATGCCCAGGCCAGGCTGGAGCGGGCTCCGGAAGGTTTCATGCGCGATTGCACCAAGGCGTTGATTGAGAAGCATGCGGAGAAGATCGGAGCGACCCTCATCACGGCTGAAGTGGCCAACGAAGGCATCGAACAGGCCAAGGGCTACATGGCCGACGCCATGAAGACGGGCAATCTCAAAGACATGATTGCCAATCTGACCGGTTCGAAGTCCGGGGCCAACTGATGGGTAAATCGCTCCCGATGCTGAGCCTCCCCTCGTTGCAGGGAGCGCTCGGGTCGCTTCAACAGCAGATCACGCAGTTCATGACCCCTGCGCCGAAGGGCGAAGGAGTATATGACGGTCGGACCGTCGATGACTTCAAGCCTTATCTCGTCGCGCTCAATCTGACGAAGCGCTGCAATCTCAAATGCGATCATTGCTACCTCGACGCCACCACCAAATCGGCGGGCGGCGACGACGAGCTCTCCACGGAAGAATGCTACAAACTTATCGATCAGATCGCCGAGGTCAACAAGGGCTGTCTCCTGGTCATCACCGGCGGCGAGCCGCTGGTGCGGCCGGATATTCTGGACATTGCCAGGCATGCGGTGAAGCTCGGCTTCATGGTGGTCTTCGGGACCAACGGCATGCTCATCAACGACCAGATGGCCAAGGCCCTCGTCGAGATCGGCGTCATGGGCGTCGGCATCAGCATCGATTCGCTCGATGCCGCCAAACATAATTCTTTCCGTGGCGTTCCGGGCGCCTGGGAAGCCGCCGTCGCCGGCATTGAAGCCAGCAAGCGGAACGGCCTTCAATTCCAGGTCCATTTCAGCGCGCAGCCGATGAACTACCAGGAGCTGCCGGCAGTCATCGAATGGTCGCATCAACTCGGTGCGCGGGTGCTCAATGTGTTCTTCATGGTCTGTACGGGCCGCGGCGAAGAACTCACGGACATCACGCCGGCGCAGTACGAGGAAGTGCTGGGCTACCTGGTCAATTGCCAGGACAACTACAAGGGCATGCTGGTCCGCGCCCGTTGCGCCCCCCACTTCAAGCGCTTGGCCTATGAGAAGGATCCGAACTCTCCCATCACGAAAGCCACCGGCTACATGGGCGGCGGCTGTCTCGCCGGCACCAACTACGCACGCGTGACGCCGAACGGCGAATTGACGCCCTGTCCCTATATGCCGCTCTCTGCCGGTAATATCCGCCAGAATAGCTTCGTCGATCTATGGGAAAAGTCGGATGTGTTCAATTCTTTCCGCTACCCGCAGCTCAAGGGAAAATGCGGCGACTGCGAATATACCGATATCTGCGGCGGCTGCCGCGCCCGTCCGTACGTGGATCATGGAGACTGGCTGGACGAAGATGAGTGGTGTCTCTACACCCCCAAAGGCGGCGAGAAGATCAAGGTGGCCTTCAATATCCCGGAGGAGTCTGAAGTCCCCTGGGATGAAGCGTCATCGTTACGCCTCAGCCACATCCCCTATTTTCTCCGCGCGATGGTCAAAAAAGGCGTCGAGAAGCACGCCCGCGAGAATAGCGTCCCACTGATCACCATAGAGCTGATGGAAGAACTCAGAAAAAAGCGATTCGGTAACGACGCGCCCGTCTTCAATTTCGACATGAAGGGTAAGGAGTGAGGTTCTA
Organism: Nitrospira sp.; assembly: GCA_024998645.1. Lineage (GTDB taxonomy): Bacteria > Nitrospirota > Nitrospiria > Nitrospirales > Nitrospiraceae > Nitrospira_D. Next base: position 17,588 of record JACOEJ010000064.1, on the reverse strand, counting down.
GCGCCGGCGGTCTCTCGCCACGCTGCCTCATGAATGCTCTATGGACGCCCTCCAAAGCATCGTCACCGATCTCAACACCCTGATTCCGATCATCAATCACTGGTTCCACCTGCTATCCGCCATTATTTGGATCGGAGGGCTGGCGTTTCTTGTCATGGCCGTGACCCCGGGCCTGAAGAAAGCGGTTGCCAAGGAGCAGATCAAGCCCATCAGTGATGTGTTTTACCAGCACTATAAGAAAATCGCCGGAATCCTGTTAGTGGTGCTCCTGTTCACCGGCGGAATCAATCTACACTACGTCAATCAGGTAATGACCTCCCAAACGCAGCTGGGCATCCAGCACAATGCCAAGTACTTGACCGTTTTCTTCATCAAGCTTGGATTGGTCCTCTGTCTTATGACCCTGTTTCTCTATACCGTCATCTTCAAGTCCGACGATGAAGCAGAGGACGACGAGGATTATGAAGTCATTCCCTATCAACGTGCGGCTCTCTGGATGGGATTTTTCATCGTTCTCTGTGCCGCCGCGATGAAACATCTTCACCTATAAACCCGTCATCCTCCCTCTCGCTCACACGCTGTATCAAAGCAGATAGCGCTCGTACTGTTTCAGATACATTGATTCGCCGTCGATTATTTCCTCTCGCCCAGAATTATCGCCGCCTCAATTCTGCATCGTAAAAAATCAACGCTTTAGAACTCATTCGCTCGAATGAATGATGTGATCAGCCTGGTACGCCCATTGCTGTACCACTAGTACGTACCTGCATCACCCAGATGCACATTCGAAGAAAGGATCGTTCCTTTTTGCTATGACGCCTTTTTCATTCAGTACTCCATTCCATCAGATATGGCATGGCGCGACGCCGCCAGTTACGCACCTTGTCTCTGAGGGTTCCCCTCTGCAGGGTGATGCTGTTTTTGGATTGTGCCCATCCAGAAGCACGCTGGTGCCTTCGTCCATGGCCATGAGCGCCGTGCCTCCGAAAGGAGGCACGGCCTATTGTGACCGTTGTTTCAAACAGACTCGGAATGAGTCTTTACGTATCGCCTTCATCATGAAAGGGCTGCCATGTTGATGACCAATCCTCCGGCAGAATCGACCATGGAGAAAAACTCAAGGTCAGAACGGCCTCGAGCTCAAAAAGACCCGCAGCAGGTTTCTTCACATCGCAGGCCAACCACCAGGCTGACGATCACGCTTCCATTGCAACTGGTCAATCAACTGCGGGATGCCGCCTACTGGACGCCGCACACCACATTAGCCTGGCTTGTTGAAGATGCCCTTCGTGCGACCCTCACAACGATGGAAGCGAATCGGGGCCCATTTCCCCCTCGCGAGCAGGAATTGAAAGCCGGGCGTCCGCGCGGAGCGCGGAGAGCAGGACAAACCAGGACGCTCTTGATACGGCAACCGGTATCCGGGCAACCTGGCAGAGAAGCAGTAATCTCGTCGAAGAAATGGCCTGCGGCACCGAGTCACAGCAGAATCAACGGGCAATCCGTCGCAACCAGCGCAGAAGAGCGCATGAGAGGCTGAGTATCTCTACGGTTCCATTATGTGGCGGGGGGATTCGTCGAACAGAAAATCAGGATGCACGCTGGCCTGAGAAGGCCCGCTTGAACACGGCCTTCAACCCGAAATAGGCGAACGAATCTTTCAGATTTGAGTAGAGGCGTTGGAACCGGCCCATCTCCGGATTCGTCACATATTCCATCGTAAGCGCAACCCGCTCCTCACCTTCCGCCAGAGGAGTAACCGCATGCCAGAGTTTGTCACCGTTGAAAATCACCATGTCGCCGGGCTCGGTGATGAGTTCCAGGTGCTGTGTTTCTTTCGCCGGATCGTCCTTGAACAGGTCACACACCAGCTTGCAGTGCGTTGAGCGATCGACTAACCCCATCAAAATCGTATAGCGCGCACCCTTGTAGTACGACGTATCGTAATGAAATCCGATATGGTCCCCCGCCTCCGTGTAGTAGTAGAGCGCGCAGGAATGCGGGTCGTCGTCCGGGCACAACAGCAGATTTGCATGCACCAACCGGTTCAGAAAGCCGCGATAGGCGGATGACCGGTAGAGGTCGAGAAACAAGGGCGCCTGTTCCTGCACCGTATAGTAACTGACGCTGCCGCCCTTTTTGTGGCCGGGAATATAGTTGCGGTTGATGCGCGGCTTGAGGTCGTTCGCCTGCGGCACAAACGTTGATTCGACAAACGCCCGCGGAAGAAATTGCCTAATGACAAGAAACTCGTTCTGCTCCCAATAGGCCTTGTGCAACCGGTCGAAATCGAGCGCCCCAACTGCCCGATCCACGGCTTCCGTCACTGACATTATGCTGGTCGCTTGCATGTTATGCCCTATGCCTCCCGCGTCACCCGCCCGACGATCTCAACCGGACGTACCGGAGCCGGCTAATTCAACACCGGGGCTTTAACCACTTCGACATCGGCAGGCGACTTGAAGTCGAAGACCTCTTCCCCCAGTCCGAGATTCGGCTTCAATGACGAAAACTCAAAGGTTGCGACATTCCCGCTGATCTCATGCAGCCATACGGTACGAATAAAATAGGTCTTCGGAAAGACCTCCACGACGATCCGCTGCACATGCCGCGTTGGATCGGTCTCCCGCCCCTTCGGCACCAGACTCAGGAGGCGAAGCCCCCCCACACCGCGCTCTTTCCCGGTTGCCGGAGAAATCTCAAATGATTCTTCTAGCTTCGCTGCGCCTTGGAGAAGTTCCAACGGAGCTTGCGATGCCGCCATGTGCGTCAGCTTGCCGATGAGCACCTGCTTATGCTCCGGCACATACACTTTGACGTCGTCATGATTCACATAAATCTGCTCATTCGCCGGATCGAGATAATCCCACCGCAGCCGTCCCGGCTTCTTGATGTAGACCTTGCCCGAAGAAGTCACCGGCCGTTCAAATCCTTCAATCCTTGTCTTTTGCGTAAAGTCCGCCTGAAGGTCTTTCGTTTTTTCATAGCGGGCCTGCAACTGCCTCACGACCTCGTGCACTTCCTGCATGGCCTTCTCATCAGGCACACCATCGGCGCCCCAGACAGGCCAGACCGGCACACAGGCCACCATCCCGACGAACACCAGGGCTTTCCATACACTCATGCTTCAGTTGCTCCCACCGGACCACGGCGACCAAGCACTTCCCGGCGCCCGTCACGTCCCGCCGCTCCGACAATTCCATCCGCTTCCATTTGTTCGATCATCCGGGCAGCGCGAGGATAGCCGACCCGCAAGCGCCGCTGAATCAACGACGCGGAGGCCTGCCCCGTCGAGAGCACCAGCTCTTTCGCCTGCTCGTAGACTTCGTCTTTCGCTTCCTCTTCCGCCGCTTCTTCCTGCTTCAACGACTGCAGCTCAGGATCGTATTTGGGGAGCGCCTGTTTCTTCACAAAGTCCACGACGCGCCGCACATCGTCATCGGAGACGAACGAGCCATGCAGCCGGGCCAGCCTGCCCGTGCCTGAAGCCAGATACAACATGTCGCCGCGGCCCAGCAACGCTTCGGCGCCGTTGGCGTCCAGAATCGTGCGCGAGTCGGTCTTCGATGACACCTGGAAGGCGATCCGAGCGGGGAAATTCGCCTTGATCAAACCCGTCAACACATCCACCGACGGCCGCTGCGTCGCCAGCACAAGATGAATGCCGGACGCCCTGGCCATCTGCGCCAGCCGGGCGATCTTGTCTTCAACATCCTTCGGTGCCACCATCATCAAATCGGCCAACTCATCGATCATCACAACAATATACGGCAGCGGTTCGGGCGGCGTCGGGCGATCCCGTGGACCTGGGTCGACCTCGGGATCTGTCGATTCACCGGCAGAAAGGCGCTGCTCTTCCGTCAGGAACTGCATCGGCAATTCCGGCTGATTCGCCGCCGCCGTCTCTTCCGCAAACACCTCATGCAACCCGGCCACCTTGCGATTGTAGGCGTCGATATTCCGCACGCCGGCTTCCGACAGCAACTTGTACCGCCGTTCCATCTCAGCCACCACCCATCCCAACCCACGCGCCGCCGACTTCGCATCGGTGATGACAGGCCGCAGCAAGTGGGGAATGCCGTCATACGACGAGAACTCCAGCATCTTCGGATCGATCAATAGCAGTTTGACTTCGCTCGGCCGCGCGGAAAACAGAATGCTCAACAACATCGTATTGAGCCCGACGCTCTTGCCGGCCCCGGTGGCGCCGGCCACCAGCAGATGCGGCATCGTCTTGAGATCCGCTATCGCCGGAGCGCCGAAGATATCCTTGCCCAGCGCCAGAGTGAGCTTCGAGCGGGCCTTCGTGAAGGTCTCGCTCATCACCACTTCTTTCATCGACACCGTTTCTCGAGCCAGGTTTGGCACTTCGATCCCGACCACCGACTTCCCCGGGATCGGGGCGACAATACGCAAACTGATGGCCTTTAATCCCAGCGCCAGATCGTCCGCCAGATTCACAATCCTGGCCACCTTCGTTCCTGGCGACGGTTCAAATTCATACATCGTCACGACCGGGCCGGGCCGCACTTCGGTCACCTTGCCGATGATTCCAAAACTCGCCAGAGCGCGTGTGAGCACATCTGACTGCGCTTTCAATTCCTCGTCCGACATACGCGTGATCGGACCGGTCGGATCGCTCAACAACTCATCCGGATCGGGAAGTTCATAATCCCCGGCATCGACCTGCGTTGAAACTGCTTCCACCTCAGGTTCATTCGCTTCGGCAGGAGCGGGAAAGGACGCGATCGGCGGCTGAATCACCGGCCATTCCGGCATCGCTGGCGACTCACTCTCCATAAGTGCTGCGTCGGCCGTAGCTTGTTCCGGTTCTGGCTCAGGACGTTCCTTCACCGCCCGGCTTCGCTGCCGTCGATTACCCGACTCCACCGGCGGTTCGATCGCCGGTTCCGGCATCAATGCCACAAGCTTCTCTCTCCAGGCTGCCCAGCGTTCCGGGAAGCCCTGAACCAACTCGGTCAGTGACAATGGTGTCGTAAACAGGAGTGAGACTAAAAAACTGGCCAGGATGACAATGTGGGCGCCGGTGCTGGCAAACCAGGACCGGAGTCCATCTGCCAGGACTTGTCCGAATACTCCACCCGCCATTCCTCGATGGACGAAACCGCTGCTCAACGTAGGCACGGCGGTGGCTTCGAGATGCAGAAAGGCGCTCAGGAACAAGACCGCCCCGAGCGAACTGACGGCCGTGCGCAACCGGATACTGACGGGACTCTGAGAAAAGCAGCGCAAGCCGAGTTTGCCGAGCAAGGGAGGAAACAGGTACGCCGCCCCGCCGATCAGGAAAAAGAATCCCCCGGCAAGGACCGCCCCGAATGAACCGATCAAATTGCGTGGAGGAGCCGCTGCCGGAGCGCCGGACGCCACGGTCTCGGCTTCCCCCGGCACAAATGACAGCAAGCTCAACAGCGTGAGCAAGCTCAGCGCGATCAATATCACGCCGATGACTTCACGCTGGATATGGGAAGGAGGAGCAGGGGCGCGGCGGGCTTCTCCCCGCTTCGCCGGCGTAGTAGCACCCATGCCGCGGATGCTAACACAGGGGGGAAATCGTTTCAAACAACGACCGCGGGGCAAGACCGATCATGCCGCGATCCGGACGCTCCGCATTTATGCCGGAGAGAGCATGCAGCGCGTGAGCTGGATCAGTTGCTCGAGCGAGAGCACTTCCGCTCTGACGGAAGAAGAGAGAGTCAGCCGTTCAAGCGCTCCGGCAATGCGCACCTGGTCATAGCCTTCATCCTTGAGCGAGTTCACCAGCGTCTTGCGCCGGTGGGCGAAGGCGGCCTTCACAAGCGCCGCAAACTTCGGCTCTTCTGCAGGGCTGAGCTCCCGCCGCTCTCTCGTCCGTAGCAACACCACGGCGGACCCGACTTCCGGCCTGGGCCGGAAACATTGGGCGGAGACACGGAACGCTTTGGTGATCTCGGCGGCATACTGCGCCATGACGGACAAGACACCATAGTCGGAGCTGCCGGGCTTGGCGACCAAACGATCGGCAACTTCGTTCTGGAGCATCAGGACTAAGCGCGGGAATCGATCGCGTTGATCCAGCAATCTGAACAACAACGGCGTCGAGATGTAATACGGCAAATTGGCGACCACGATCGTCCCGACCGGCAGGCTCTCCACGGGATAGACTAATGCGTCATCAAGCACGAGTGTCAGGTTGGGAAACTCCGCCTGCCGCTCAGCGAGATAGTCGTGGAGCCGTGGATCGATTTCAACAGCCGTGACATGGCCGGCGGTCTTGCACAGTACCTCAGTCAGCACACCGCGGCCCGGGCCGATTTCGAGGACCCGGCCGTTCGAGGGAATTTCCGCCAGCGCGACGATTTTGCGCACGATGTTGGGATCGATGAGAAAGTTCTGACCGAGCCGTTTGATCGCGGCAGGAGGATCAGAAATTGCCACGATTCACACACCGGGAGCAGAGCGTGGTGGAGCTGCCGCCAACTGCTTGGCCAGCGCCGCCAGAGGTGTGCGATAGCCGTCTATTAGATCGGTGAACTCTTCGACCAGATCATTCGTAAACGACGGACCCGGGTGAATCGCGGCAAACTTCTGTCCCTCGGCCGGCCCCACCGCCTCGGTAATAAGCGTAACCGTGCGGGCTTTCCACTTGGCCACCCGCTCGTCACCCGCCACTGTGTTCAAATCCTCGAGCGTTTGCTTGGCCAGCGCGTCCAATTCTTTGATCTGCTGCTGGATCACTGCGAGGCCTTTAGGTACTTCCTGCGACATATCGGTGGTGTCCTTCCTATTTCACGCGCGCCGTCGCACGACTCTGAGCAATCCTGGCGGCCAGCTTGATCGCCTCCAACAGGCTGCCGGGGTCAGCCACGCCTTTCCCGACAATATCGAACGCCGTGCCGTGATCGACGGACGTGCGAATGATGGGGAGTCCGACCGTCAGATTCACGCAGGTCCCGAACGCCACGAGCTTCAACGGGATCAAACCCTGGTCATGATACATCGCCACGATGCCGTCATACTGCCCCTTCACCGCTTTGCCGAACAGCGTATCGGCCGGCTGCGGGTCGCTGGCCAGAATCCCCTGCGCCTGTGCGGCGCGGGCGGCCGGGAGAATCACCCGGGCCTCCTCATTGCCGAACAGCCCATGTTCACCGGCATGGGGGTTCAACGCGGCGACTCCGATTCTGGGCTTCTTGATGCCGTAGAGGCTAGTGAGCGCCTGATGGGCGAGACGAATTGCCTTTTCAATCTTCGCCTGCGTCAGGAGCTTGGACAAATCCTTGATCGCAACATGCGTCGTCACGAACATGATGCGAAGTGGCCCGCCGACGATCATCATGCCGGACTCTTTGGCCTGGGTCAGATCGGCCAGCAGTTCGGTATGGCCCGGATAGTGACAGCCCGCCATATTGATGGCTTCTTTATTGATCGGGGCCGTGACGATGCCGTCGATGCAGCCGATTTCCGCCAGATGCACGGCTTTCTTGATGAACTCGACAGAGGCCGCGCCGGTTTCCGCCGCCGCGATGCCTAATGCAAATTTCTTCAGTGGCTTCTCCATCGGATCAAGCACCGCCACCGTATTCCCCTTCAGCGGAACGGGATCATGACCGTGCACCGGCACCACAGTCAGCTTGAGCCGTAACTTCTTGACCGTCCGCTCCATGACCGGCACAGACCCGATGACCAGCGGCAAACAGAGACGCTGCATCTCCCGGCCCGCCAAGGCTTTGGCGATCACCTCCGGTCCGATCCCGGCGGGATCGCCCATCGTGATCCCGAGGAGAGGCAATGACGGTCGCGTGCTGACTGAACGTTTAGAAGGCATAGAGATACACCGTATACCCCACATACAGGATGGCGCCGGCGCCCAGCAACAAGGGTTGCCATCGGCCGCCGACGAGAATTTGGAGCAGGCAGAGGCCTGCTGCGACCACAGCCAACACCATCGTGAGCATCGCCGAAGGCGCCAGGGCCCACTCGGTTCCGATCAACCCCACCGACACAGGAAACGTTCCCTGAAACACCATGGCTCCGGTGACATTCCCGATCGCCAGGCGATCTTTTTTCCGATAGAGCCAGAGAAAGCTGTTCGACATTTCCGGTAATTCCGTCGCCAGCGGAGCAATGAGCAAGGCCAGGATCAGCGGGGAGATGGCAAACGTCGCAGCCACGGTTTCCGCGGCAGTCACAAACAAGTGCGCTCCCGCAATCAAACCACCCAGGCCGACCAGAGCCTGCAGCCCGATCATCATATAGGATGGCGTCTTAGATTGTTTGGCAAACAGCAGGGGATCCAGCGAACTGTCACCGCCTTCTTCATCCTCGGCGCTGAATTTGATCTTCATGTAGTAGACGTAGAGGCTCATCAATCCGATCGCCGCCGCGACATGAATCGCATGGGATGGAATAAACACGCAGCCCAGCGCGACGGCGTAGCCGATCGTAAAGAACGTCAGATCCGTCCGGACCTCACCGTAGTTCAAATGGAATTGCGCCGACCGCTTGCCGGCACGGGCGAACAGGATCAGCAACAGGGCGAGGATCGGCAACACCAGCGTACTGAGCATGAAGGGCGCCCCGAGAATCGCGCCCAAACCGACTTCCGCTTCCTGCTGACTCTTCCCGAAAAAGATCGCGATGACAGGAATCGACGTTTCCGGCAGGGTGGTTCCGATTGCAGCAAAGATGCTGCCGACCGCGCCTTCTGAAATACCGAGCCGCTTCCCCAACCACTCGATGGCATTAGTGAATAGGCCGCATCCACCCAATGTGACGGCCACGGACAGGAGAAAGAGTGCCACGTAAAAAAGCAATGTCACGAGTGGATCTTCCTCTTCCGTGGGACCAACCGGGCATACGCCACACGCGCCGCATCCATGATGTCTTTCAACGGGCGGCCGGTTCGAACCGCAATCTTCTGGCAATCCACATATTCCGGCGCCGCTTTTTCCCACCCGGCTCCGACCTCACCGATTTTCATCCGCACCGATCCACCGGTCACTTTCACTGTCATAAACCGCCGTGGGAGCACCTGCCGGTCGAGTTCCTGAATCCGGACACCCAGCGCCGTGGTTTCCTGTAACACCACCTCCAACACCGCATCGGTATGTTCACGCGGCGCGAGACAACTCAGAATGACGCCGGGCCGGCTGCGTTTCATAATGACGGGAATCAATGCCACATCGAGCGCTCCGACAGCAAATAGCTGCGCCATCACATGCTCGTAGGCTTGGGGATTCAGATCGTCGAGATTCGTTTCGATCTGCACCACCCGATCGGTCGGCCGCCCGCTTGACGCTGTCTCATCGGCCAGAAAGACCCGGAGCGCATTGGGCCAACCCTCAGGATCAGCGTCGCCGGCACCGTACCCGACTTGCGCAGACTCCAGCACGGGCATCGACCCGAACGAAGTCGCCAGGGTACGCAACAAAGCCATCCCCGTCGGCGTCGCCAATTCACAGCGTGGTCCTTCCGAATAGATGGGAATTCCTTTTGCTAGCGCCGCGACTGCCGGACCTGGCACCGGGAGCAAACCGTGAGCCGTTCGAATAGTCCCGGCTCCCACATTCACCGGAGAGGCTGTGACCTTCGTGACTCCCAGTAGATGACAGCCCAACACTCCCCCCACGACATCGATAAACGAATCGATGACGCCGACTTCATGAAAATGGACATCGCGCGTTGCAACTTGATGAGCCTGCCCTTCGGCTTCCGCCAGATGGTCGAACACGGTCCGACTCCGCTCCTTCACAACCGCCGGTAATGTGCTGGCCGAAAGAATCCGCTGAATACGGGAGAGCGTGAGCGGGCGATCGAATCCCCGTTGGATTACGACCGTGATCTTAGTCGCATGCAGCGCCCCGCGATGCACCTGCCGCCGCTCAAGACGATATCCCGTTAATTTCAGGCGCTTCAGTTCGGTGCGCAGCCGGGCCAGCGGAAGCCCGACATCGACCAGAGCGCCGAGCACCATGTCACCGCTCACGCCCGAGAAACAATCGAAATGCAGCCGTCGTCCCACTCCTACTCCTTACCGACGCATCGTGAAAAGGCCGCTCATCTTACCCAAGGCGCCGCACAACGGCAATCGCTTCTGCTCTTTCATTGACACCCTATGGAGGCTATGTTATCCCCCGTACATGACGCACACATGTTTCGAGTTCGCTTTCTCAGCCGCACGGACTTCTTTGATCGCACGCGCAGGCCGCTCGACTCCAATCTTTCTCCTGATTGGATGCCTGATCGGATTTATGGCGATCGCTCCTGCCGACGGATTCGCCAAGACAAAGCCGCCGCGTGTCCCGCGCCCGGAACCGGAACTCAAAATCCTGGACTTACGCATCGCCCCGATGCCCTACGAAGCAGGAAACGGGCCCTTGGAATTCTCCGTGAACGTCCAGCTCCCGAAAGAGCTGAACGGCGCGACCGTCCTCGAAGTCTCCTCCCTGATCAGTTCCCCCTCGAAAACATCCTTGCGCTTTCTGACGCATCGCCAGGCACTTCAGCCGCAATCAACCAAGCCCGGCGAAGCACGAACCACACTCCCGATCCGCCTGTCCTGGGACGGGAAAGATCACCGGAAGCAACTGGCTGGTCCGGGCGCCTATGCGTACGAAGTCCGCATTAAATTGCTGGCAAACAGCGAGAAAGGCCTGCGCACCATGATGGTAGCCTGGCCTAAACGCGGGGAACTGACCGTCAAGTAGCTGCCGGCAGGCGGGCAGAGTTGCCCATCAGATTGATGCGATGGGCGAGACATCCCGCCCCGAATCCGTTATCGATATTCATCACCCCGACACCCGCCGCGCAGGAATTCAGCATCGTGAGCAACGCGGCAAGACCACCGAAGCTTGCGCCGTATCCCCGGCTCGTCGGCACCGCCACGACAGGACAGTCGACCAACCCTCCGACAACGCTTGGCAACACGCCATCCATCCCGGCGACCACAATCGCCACACGCGCTTCGAAGAGCCGATCCTTCCGGCCTAACAACCGATGCAGTCCCGCAACACCCACATCGTACAGCGTTTCGACATGACTGCCCATCACCTCTGCCGTCACTCGCGCCTCTTCGGCCACCGGCACATCGGCGGTCCCGGCGGTCAGAACCAGAATATGCCCTGCACGCCGTGCAGGCTTGTGGTCAATCGCCACGATGCGCGCCTCGGCATGATAGCGGGCACGGCGATCGAGTTTCATGATGGCTTTGGCGACTGCCGGCTCGGCACGGGTCGCTAGAAACGGCCCGCCCTTCTTGACCAGAGCGCGGGCAATGGCGACCGACTGTTTCGCCGTCTTGCCTTCGCATAACAGCACTTCAGGAAATCCCTGGCGGAGCGACCGATGATGATCCAGCGAGGCAAAGCCGAGATTTTCGAACGGCAGGCTGCGCAGCCGTTGGACAGCGCGTGCGACGGTCACCCGACCGGTGCGCACATCCGTTAACAGCTGCTCAATCCCCTCCGGACTCATATCCGTCCCTTCTCCGGCTTTGCATCCCGTTCCATGAGATCACTCACCGCCTTGCGGCAGGATTTCCCTTCGAACAGCACGGCATTGATCTCCTGCGTGATCGGCATCTCGACCTGATGCCGTCGCGCGAGACCCAGCGCAGCCCGAGCCGTACGGACCCCTTCCGCCACGGCCTGCATCCCTCCCAAAATGGCATTGAGGGATTCGCCCTGGCCCAATCGCACACCAACCGTGTGGTTCCGGCTGAGCGAACCGGTGCAGGTCAATACCAGATCGCCGACGCCGGAGAGCCCGTATAATGTTCGCGGATCTGCTCCCATGGCCACGCCCAATCGCACGATCTCCGCGAGCCCGCGGGTAATCAGAGCCGCTCGTGCGTTATGCCCCAATCCCAACCCGTCGACCACTCCGGCGGCCAGCGCCATAACATTCTTCAACGCACCGCCGAGTTGCAGTCCGATGAGATCGGTATCGGCATAGACCCGCAAGGTTGGCGTCATCAAGGCAGTCTGAAACCGTGCCACCAGCTGCGCGTCTCGCCCGGCCAGACAGACCGCCGTCGGCTTCCCGGCGCTGAGTTCACTGGCGAAGCTCGGCCCGGATAGCGCCATCAGATATTGCTCCATGGATTCCGGAAGCACCTCGTCCATGATCTGCGTCATCAGTTTTGAGCTGTCCTCTTCCACTCCTTTGGTGGCACTGATGAGCGGAATCGGATGCGGAAGGCAGGAGGCCATCTTTCGAAGCACCTGTCTCGTCACATGGGACGGGACCACAAACAGAATGCCGTCACGCTGCTCAATCGCCTCGGCCAGAGACGCAGTCGCAGTCAGCGTCCGGGGGAGAGAGACTCCCGGAAGAAAGACTCGATTCTCGTGGGTCGCATTGATGGACTCGACCACCTCGCGTTCATAGGCCCAGAGGCGAATCTCCAGCCCCTTCTCCGCCAGGTGTTTGGCCAGAGCGGTCCCCCAAGCACCGGCGCCAATGACTCCGAGTGATCTGATCTCCTGCATTCCGAATCAATCCTATGGTGAAAATGGAAGCGGCGCGGATTATAGGAAGCCCCTGGCTAGGAGTCAACGAACGGAACAATGTTCTGAGAACTGCCAAACCAGGAGCAAAAACATCCTCTCAAGGCTCAGCGATATGGCACATGCCTTGCTCTACCTATGCATGGTTTTGCAAAAACCCTTCGCCGGAATCAAGTCGAGACTTAGGATAGATCAACCACTGCTGTAGTCGGAGAACGCCTATGACGCAACGATTGAGAACAAGACGCACCTGGGGAGGGATCGCCATTGCCGGGCTCTTGTCATTCCTCACGGCTACCCCCTACGCGTATCCTGAGGCCTACATCGGGGGACAGATCGGAACCACACTCGCAGGCAACACACTCAAGGGTGTCGAGCTTACAGACTTCTCGCCGCCAGGAACCATGTCCGACCGGGAACTGGCCCAATCGGCGCTCCTCGGAGTGAAGGTGGGCTACTATTTCCCGCGGGCTCGCTGGTTTGGTATCGAGTCGGAGTTTTTCCAGATCACTCCGCATATCAAACAGCAGAACACCCGAATCACAATCCCCAACGGCGCCACCCTCAAAGATTTTGGCCCAGTTGCGGGAGGAACCGTGGAAGGCACGCTTTCCGGAGACCATTTTCGAGTTCGCGCGTTTGTCCCGATCAATCTCATGTTTCGCTACCATAAGACCAGATTGCAACCCTATCTCGGGGTCGGGATGGGTATCTTTATGGCCAACATCACAACAACGGCGACGGGATTCGAAGGTTCTCAGAGCTCAACGAGCATCGGGTTCAACACAAAAGCCGGCCTCGAATATTACATTACCCGGCATCTCAGCGCGTTCGGCGAGTGGAAACATAGCAGAGCGAGCTTCAATTTCGACGCAACCAGCACCGGCGGATTCGGATTCAAGGCGGACTATAATCCGCACTTCATCGCGTTCGGTCTAAACTACCACTTCTAGGCAGTCGCCGCGCTATCATGAAACAGCAGCGCGGCGCATATCCTCGCCACACATATCCGATACTATTTCCCGCTCCCGTAAATACTCTGCCCCACCGGTTTACGTGGAGCTCGGTTTCGCCGTAGTATGCAGGGCATGCAGACCTGTCCAAGCTGTCACCAGTCACTGCCGGAGATCAATCGCTTCTGTACCCAGTGCGGACAACGGCTCGCAGCGACCGCATCACCCTCACCGACACCGACATCACCCCCTCAGCCGCCGACGCCGGAACAATTGAACCTGAATGTCCTCTATGGCATGGTCGGCACGTTGATCCTCGCCGTGCTGCTCCCCCCATGGGAAACCCCGCCGAATCAGCCTCCGGAATTCCTCGGCTTTCACAGCGTCCTCTCCCCACCGACTCCCGAGGCGATCATCAGCCGCATGTTGCTCACCATCGAGCTGACCACCATCACCATCGGGGGCTTGTACGGAGCATTCTTCTTCAGGCGAAGACCGTGAATCAGATGCCAAATGACGAGTCTTACTCATTGACCTGAACTGCAAACCATCAGGCCGCTCAAAATGTCCCGATAACTAGGCCGCAGGTGAGTGAAAACCGGAAGCGTACCCTCTGAGGTACGTTGAGGATTTTCACAAGCCGAGAACGACGTTAACGGGCATTTTCAGCGGCCTGGAAATCTCAGTCGAGCGCGAGCGTCAAACATTTCGCCGACCCGCCGGACTTCATGAATTCGTCCAGAGGCAGAGAGTGAGTTCGATATCCACGGGACTGGAGCTGCCGTTCCGTCTCGGGACATCCGGCGGGCAACACCACATGTTTTCCCACGCACACCGCATTACACGCGAACCGGAGTGCTTCGCTTTCGGGAACGACGAGACGAGACCCTTCGGGCATTCGCTCCGTGATGACCTCCTGCCCATCCATATCGAACGCAGCCGGAAAGTAGAGCAGCTCGCCACCGGACAGAGGACAGAAGCACGTATCGAGATGGTAAAAACGTCCATCGACGAGTTCCAGGGGAATGATCTCACGCGTGAAGACGTCGCTGAGCAGCGGGAACACCCGTATATCCGATCGCTGGCGATAACCTCCGAACCAGCAATCGGAAAACCCCAGCAAATCCCCGGCACCTTCGAAAAAGAACTCGGGCTCCAATGTTACTACGTCATAGCCGGCGCTGCGAAACCAATCCTCGAAATAGGCTTCCTCCCGTTGGCGCTCGGGATAGCGAAACCGGCTGACGACCGCCCGTCGGCCGACGACCACACCGGCATTGGCAGTAAACACCAAATCCGGCAACCCCGGCACCGGGCGCATCCGCTCCAGTACCGCTCCAACTTCCCGCTCGAGAACATGCATGAGACCGTGCCACTGCCTGACGGCACTAACATGATCGACCGTGTTTGAACGCCGCATCCAGGGATTGATCTCATACTCGATGTCGAAATAGTCCGGAGGACAGACCAACAGCCGGCTCACATGGACCTCCCGAGCTGCCTGGCCAGTTCATTGAGAAAAGAGGCCGCATCCATCACCAGACCGACGGCCTGAAAACTGCCCCGATCGGCAAGCTTCGTGGGAACCGACGCATTGATGTCGACACAGACTGTCGGAACTGCAGCAGGCAATAGATTACCGGTGGCTACCGCATGCAGCGTGGAGGCGACCAGGAGCGCCAGCCCGACTCCCGGAATCGCCTCCCGCATGGCCGCTTGCGCTTGCATGGAATCTGTGATGACACCGGGCAACGGGCCATCGTCTCTGATCGTGCCGGCCATCACTACATGAACCCCGGCCCTGATGCAGGCCGCCATGATGCCGCGCTTGATCGTTCCGGATTCGACGGCATTCCGAATGCTGCCGATGGCTCGAATCCGATTGATGGTTCGAAGATGATGCGCATGCCCGTGCGGAACCGCATGCCCGACAGTCAACGCGTAGCCTAACGAGGTTCCGTACAGATCGGCCTCCATATCGTGGGCCGCCAAAGCATTGCCGCAAAACAGGACATGGATAAACCCTTCCTCGATCAACCAGGTCAGCGCATCCCGCCCGCCGGCATGGATGATCGCGGGCCCTCCGGCCAGCAGTACCTTGGCTTGCCCGCTTCCCGCTCGCCGCTCGTCGCGAAGCAGACGCATTCGCCGGGCCACGTCGGCAATGACATGGCTATGCGGACGCTCGGGAGAGACGGTGGACTCCATGAAGGCAAAGACATCGCGCTCACGGGGCCGCTGCATCGGGATGACCCGCACTCCGGCCTGCCCGGTCACAATCAGGTCTCCCTTACGGACATCGGCCATCGGGACTGTTCGGGCGGTCATGTGCTGCAGATCTACGGCAATGCCCAGGTCCATTTCGACCCGTTGGACATCGACCCAGGTGTCGTTCAGACGAACTTCGGTCGGCAGATGGGTGGTGGAATAGAATTCGTCAGGGAAAACGCCGTCGGCAGGTGCCGGCTGCACGACGCAGTCGTATTCTCGCTCGACCACGGCGCCGTGCGGTTGAATCGCGCGCAGGATATGGTTCAGCGTTGCGAGCGTCGGAGCCCGTACGATAATCCGCGCATGGGACTGGTCCTCCCGGGTGCGGCCGATCTCGACCTGATCGATGTCAAACGAGCCTCCCATCATCAGAATCAGATCCAGGATCTTCGCCAGGATCAGTGAGTCAATAATGTGGCCACGCAGAACGATCGTTTCTTGAGCCGTCGTCATCCAACGCTCCCCGCTGCCATATCATAATTCTACCACTCTCCGGATCTGAATCGGCGGAGAGCTGGAGGGTTCGAGGAAGGATCTGCCCGAGTCGTTCAAATCCCGGCGGACGGTTTCATGACCTCTCGCAAGACACTCGTCGCATAGGCTCCGGGAGGCAGCGCGAACGTGAGCGTGAGCGCCGTCCCGTCAAGCGACCAGTCCAATTCAGCCAACGGAATGCGCAGGGCCCGTCGTTCGCCGCGAAAACCACAATCTTTGGCTGCTGTCACCAGCGCCTCCTGCGTCGTCCCGGCCTCGGCTACAACCGCTTGTTCGATCAAGCCCGGCTCTCCTTCGGCCCAGGACACGCGTGAGCCGAATAAGATGCCCGTCGGACTGATCTCAAAACAGTCGGCGCGAATCTGTTCTTTCTCCGCATCCTCGACTAAAAAACAAGCGCCGTTCTGCGACTTCATCGCCCAGTCGCCGACGAATATCCGATCAATCCGATCGATGCGCCGGGCCAGGATGCGATTGAACAAATAAGATTGGTAGCTGTTCAGGTACCACATCCGCTTGGTCCGGCTCATCTTGTCGCGTCGACGGGCGTCATTCAGCAGGGCGGCGCCGACTTCATAGTTGTCGCCGCTTTTCCCCTGCCGTTGAGGACCGAAATAATTCGGCACACCGCGACGGCTGAGTTCGGCGAGGATAGCCGGCACCGACTCTGCCGCATGCGACGCCACCTCGCGAACCACCAGACGAAACCGGTTGCCCGCATGATGGCCCGTCCGCAGACGATTGCGGTGCCGTCCCAACACCTCCACCTTCAGCAGCTGTTCGTCGATCGCCAGCCGGGAGATCCGGTCTTGATCAATACCTTGGACCGAGACCATTTGGGTCGTCACGGCGCGCGCATCTTTCAAGCCGGCGACCCCGATCGCCTGCGCTTTCACACCCAAGACCGACGAAAAGTTCTTCACCAGATCCGGCGTCGACAGTCCGCGCTTAGTCACGCTCAGATACAGATGCTCGCCGTCCCCGCAAGGGAGATACAACGGGCGCTCGTCGACCTGAAAATCTTCGTGAGTCGCACGCATCACCCCGCCGATGCCGGGGATTGAGGCGGTAAGAAACGGCTCGGCTTGTGTATTCACTCTTCACCATCCGATGGTTGCGTCATGTGTAAATCTCTCCACTTGCTTCGGAGAAGGCCAAGACTCATGGTATATTGAATTATGTGGAAGCGCGTACAGCCAAGCTTGCCCGATCATACCGGAAACATTCCGGCGATGCCGCTGCTCATCGCGGTCGCCTGTGCATGTCTGGCAAGCTGGTATCCTGTTTCCGTCTCAGCCGATCCTGATAGGCCGGGGAAACAATCCGACGTCTTCCGCCAGTTCACGCAACATATTCAACGGCA
>JACOEJ010000063.1 GCA_024998645.1 Nitrospira sp. | reverse complement strand
ACATCGATCACTCTCGTTGTCGGCGAGACCCACAGCCGCCCCGTTTTGGTCGGCACAGGATCGACGCCGCCGT
Source organism: Nitrospira sp. (assembly GCA_024998645.1). Classification (GTDB taxonomy): domain Bacteria; phylum Nitrospirota; class Nitrospiria; order Nitrospirales; family Nitrospiraceae; genus Nitrospira_D. Next base: position 20,840 of record JACOEJ010000063.1, on the reverse strand, counting down.
GACCGAAGAACAGCGGTTGCTCCACTAACACGCCCTCGTGTCCGGCATCAATCGCCGCACATCCGACCCCCAAGGCTATGAATCCGAACGCCAAGAGGACTCCACACAGGCTGCTCGCGTCTCTCCTCATACGCTCCTCCTCGGTTAGCCCCGCCTTCATGCAAGACGGGGCAAGACGATGACGGTTGAATAGCCGGCTCCTATCAGCGGCAAACCAATCTCATGACAATACCTTACGAAGCGCTATGACAGTATGTCAAACCAGGGCGCGAGACCACGTCGCAACGGAGAGGAGAACTGACGACGGGAAAAGAGATGCCGGGAAGGCCGCTAGAAAATACCGGCTTGTTTCTGTAACCAGCGCACATACTTGATGATCTGATCGACATCATCCGGTGTGACCGCATCGATCTTGGGCATATTCCCGAACTCCCAATGGTGCGCCTTCACCCCGTTGGCAGCCGCACGCTGAAACGCGGCATCGCCATGATGATTGGGTTCGTAAATTTTATGGACCAGCGGGGGGCCCTGGCTTGTGCCGACACCACCCACGCCATGGCAGGCGGAACAATTGGCCTTAAACTTGGCTTCTCCCGGCTGCACGTCGGCAGGAACCGCGCCCGTCGCAACGGCCTTCGGGGCTGACTCGCCCTGGCTGCAGGCCGGAGCCACACTGAGGACACATAACACAATCGCCAAGCCACAGGTCCGTGTAATATTCATCGAACGATTACCCCTTCGGAGTGAATTGATCGGATGGCGTCGACGGCTTTCCGAATTGCTCCTGCAGCATCGCCTGGGTTTTGGCCAACGTGATACGGCGATACAGTCGCGCGCCGACCGGCACAAGAACGATCAATCCGATGGTCAGATACATGAAAAATTCTTCAGGAGACATGACGGCTCTCTTTCATTGGAATCTACCGTACCGCATATGCGACCGGATCCTCAACTCCCGCTTGGGCAAATCCCTGGCGGCGAATGACACAACTATCACAACGGCCACAGGCGACCGATCCAATCGGATCGTAGCAGCTATGAGTCAGACGGAGCGGCGCTTGTAGCTTCATGCCCAATTGAATAATCTCCGCCTTGGACAGCGTCAACAATGGAGCGCGGACTTCCAGGCGCGCCCCCTCGACGCCGCTCTTTGTGCCAACGGCAACGGCCTGCTCGAATGCGCGGATAAACTCAGGACGGCAATCCGGATAGCCGGAATAGTCGAGCACGTTGGCCCCGAAGTAAATAGCCGATGCTCCCACAACTTCAGCATGGGCGGCAGCCAGGGATAAGAAAATCAAGTTCCTGGCCGGGACATAAGTGACCGGAATCCCCTGCGCCCGCTCCTGCTCATGGCGATCCTTCGGAACGGCCAGCGCTCCGGTCAACGCCGACCCACCCAACGCGCGAAGATCCACGTCCACGATCAGATGGTTTCGGACGCCGAACGCGGCGGCCACCTGTTTGGCTTGCTCGATCTCAACCGCATGTCGTTGACGATAGGCAATGGTCAGCAAAAAGAGTTCGCACCCCTCCTGCTTGGCCACGGCGGCCGTGACCGTGGAATCCAGCCCTCCACTCAGAAGGACAACGGCACGTCGCTGAGGTGTTGCGTCATGAGGCATGGATGGAGTGGACGCCAGAAATATCAACCCCGGCATGAGGGTTCACGCAACGTCGCACGGAAAGAGGGTAGCGGCTCAGCACATGACCGGGCACGAAACGAAGAACGCGATCAATCGCGATCTTCTTCCTTTTCAATCTTTTCCAGCAACTCGGCTTTGGACTGGCACTCGACGCAGAGCTTGGCAAACGGCACGGCCTGAAGTCGCTTTTCGCTGATCTCAATACCACACTCGGCGCACATGCCATAGGTACCGTCACGCAAGCGATTAAGCGACTCATCGATAGCCTGCCGACGGCGATTGCGCATCTCCATGAGTGAGATGCCGAGTTCGCGATCAAGATCCATCAACGCCTGATCGCCGACATCGCGGGCGGACTCCAGTCGACGCTGCTGATCCTCGGTCAATGACTGCCCCAGGTTGCCTTCGATCTCGCGGATGATCTCTTGGCGCTTGCCCATCAACATCTGATGCAACGTTTCTTGGCGACGCTCACGGGCATCCCGGTCTTTCGCCGATTCTTTGGGACGCATCGCCTCAACGATAATCTGCGCAGGATCCGCCTTCGCCGTCACCACGACAGCGGGAGCAGACTTCTTGGATTCAACCGCAGGGGCCGGCTTGGTCTTTTTCACTTCCGTTTTCTTCTTTGCAGGCACTTTGGTAGCCATAGAATAATGCTCCTTGGGTAGAGAATCCCCCAAAAAAAGTCCGGCATCTATATCACGGCATGTAGGCTTTGACAAGGGCTAGTGGTAACTAACCAGGAGGGCCCTAGGAATAGAGGATTGTCGAATGCACAGGATAGCCAGCGAGTTTTTCTCTTCCTTTGAGCCCCTTTAGCTCAACCAGGAAATCGAGTCCCACGACTTCTCCTCCGAGCTGGCGGACCAGGCTGATTGTCGCCTCGGCCGTTCCCCCGGTGGCGAGGAGATCGTCTACGATCAAGACCCGCTCTCCCGATCCGATGGCATCCCGATGGATCGCCAAGGTATTCGATCCATATTCAAGGCTGTACTTCACCTCAAAGCAATCGGCCGGCAATTTCCCCGGTTTGCGGACCGGCACAAACCCGGCGCCCAGCCGTCCTGCCAGCACACCGCCGAAGATAAAACCGCGCGACTCGATACCCACGACCTTATCGATACGAGCCTCTTGATACCGCTCGGTAAGGTCGTCCGTCAGCTTGCGAAACGCCGCTGCGTCTTTCAGCAATGTCGTAATGTCGTAAAAGAGGATACCGGGCTTGGGAAAATCCGGCACTTCGCGGATGAGGGCTTGATAATTAATCGTGATCTCCGTAGCTAGAGCAGATCGGCCTGCGTCATGGTCTTTCGCTCGATGGTGCCCCGAAGCCGGACTAACGCCGTTGTTTCGATCTGGCGGACCCGCTCACGGGTCAACCCCATCTCCCGGCCGATTTCTTCCAGCGTCTTAGACTCATCACCGTCGAGCCCAAACCGCGACACAATAACAGTTTGCTCTTTTTCAGGCAACTCCTTGACCCAACTCATCAGTTCCGTACGACGCCGGATTCCATCCGCCGTGTCGTCGGGAGACATGGACATGGGATCTTCGATGACATCGCGCAGAAAGGTATCCGTGCGATCATTAATGGGGCTATCCAGCGAACAGGTTGTCCGGGTCAACTGCTTCAGGTCGAGGATCTCCTCCTCGTTGGTCTTCATCTTCTTCGCCACTTCGTGCGCCAGCGGTTCCCGGCCAAGCTCCTGCACCAGTTGCTCAACCTTCCCCATATACCGGTTCAGCCGCTCGACCACATGTACCGGCAAACGCACGAGCTTGCCCTGGTTGATGATGGCCCGTTCAATGTATTGGCGGATCCACCAGGATGCGTAGGTACTGAAACGGAACCCACGCTTGTAGTTGAATTTCTCGACCGCTTTGATCAGTCCAAGATTGCCTTCCTCCACGATATCCGAAAAGGGAAAGCCTCGATTGATGTACCGCTTGCCGATGCTGATCACCAGTCGGAGATTGGACTCGATCATGATCTGCCGTGCCTGCTCATCGCCGGCCTGCACCCGCTTCCCTAATTCCTGCTCCTGCTTGAAATTGAGCAGCGTCGAGCGACGCACTTCGCGCAGATAACTCTTGAGCGTGTCCAGTCCTTCAGACCGATTCGAGGATTTCTCCTCGCGGTCAGGCGGACTGTCCACTTCAATCCCCTCAATCTCGTCGGCCGACTGTCGTCGGGCTTCACTCATGTCCTGAAGCTCCTCGTCCTGTCGACTCATATCCGTCGGTATCCTTTGACTCGGTTCGCTAGTACCATATCTGGAACTCGGTAAATCGTTCGGTCCCCGGACTCCATTCCACCGTCACCGCCGTGACCCGTGCGGCCGGAGGGCCAATGCCAAGCTCCGCGAGCAGCGCTTCGATCGTCTCACGCGGCCCTTCGACATCCAGTTCAACCCGGCCATCATTGAGATTGCGCACGCCGCCGACTAACTTGCGCTGCATGGCCACTCGGGCAGCAAAGGTCCGGTACCCGACTCCCTGCACACGACCCTTCACCAAAATGTGAGCGCGCACACGAGATGTCATGCTCGAGTCAACCTTGCAAACCGCAACAGATTGCGCAACACGGTGGAATACTCTCACACCTCCTCAGACCCGTCACGCGTTTTGCAAATCTACGCGAGGATGATCAGGCCGCGCGGGCTCAACACGCATCGAATGAGCAAGGAAACTTCGGGACAAGCTCGCGTGAACGTGGCAAATCTTTAAGGAAGGGATCTCCTGCAGATCATTGCTCAGCGACGATTGAAAAGCAGCCGTACGCACGACAGGCAACAGAAAGAGGAAAGAATGACTGAGTGGTTTTCTCCGCGTGCTTCGGAAGAGAGACTTCGAAGAGAAGCACGCGGCACGAGCGAGAAGGATTTGGTCGGGGCGAAAGGATTTGAACCTTCGACCCCTGCGTCCCGAACGCAGTGCGCTACCGGGCTGCGCTACGCCCCGACAAGGCGACTCACAAAAAACGGGAACCGGATTGTCTTACAAGATGGGGGTAAAACGCAAGCCATGTGCTTCAGCCACTCCGGGGCAGGTCACCTGGCCGTTTTTTATGTTGACACCCTTAGCTAATCCTGGATCGGATTGAACGGCCCGATCGACTCCTTCTGAGGCGAGGCGAAGAAGATACGGGAAGGTGGCATTCGTGAGCGCGAACGTCGACGTCCGCGGGACGATGCCCGGCATGTTGGCCACACAGTAGTGCAGCACGCCATCGACGAGATAGACGGGATCGGAATGTGTCGTGGCCTTGGTCGTCTCGAAACAGCCGCCCTGATCGACTGAGACGTCCACTACAACTGCCCCCGGCTTCATACGCGCCACCATGGCTCGCGAAACCAGCCTGGGCGCTTTGGCCCCCGGAACGAGCACTGCGCCGATCACAAGGTCGGCCTCGCACACCGCCTGTTCCACCGCAGCCTCATTCACCGCACGCGTGATAATTCGCCCTTGATACAGGTCATCCAGATAGCGCAGCCGGTCCAGATCCAAATTGATTACGGTCACCTGCGCGCCCAACCCGACCGCGATTCGAACGGCTGAAGCTCCGACCACACCGGCGCCAAGTACCACAACTTTCCCCGGCTCAACTCCAGGCACACCAGACAACAACACCCCGCGCCCGCCCTGGAGTTTTTCCAGATAATGCGCCCCCACCTGCACCGACATACGCCCGGCGATTTCGCTCATCGGCTTCAGCATCGGGAGACTGCCATCGTGGGCCACGGTTGTTTCATAGGCAATGGCAGTGATTTTCGTATCTAAGAGGGTCTTCGTGAGTTCGGGAAGGGAAGCAAGATGCAGGTAGGTAAACAGAACCTGTCCGGGACGAAACAGCGGGCATTCGGATAGGAGCGGCTCCTTGACCTTGACGATCAGACCCGCTTTCTCGAACACCTCCGTTTTGGATGAAGCGATCGTCGCACCGGCCCGTCGGTACTCCTCATCGGTGAATCCACTCCCCGCCCCGGCCGACGTCTCCACCCAGACCGTGTGTCCGGCCTTGTGCAACACCGAAGCCCCATCCGGGGTCAGGCTGACGCGATATTCGTGGTCTTTGATTTCCTTGGGAACGCCGATAATCATGCACAATCCTAAAAGACCGGTCTGAGAGGGCGGCCCGTCATAATCTCATACGCTTCCGCCAGGGTCCCAACCTCCGTCACTTTTATAGATCGTGCCATTCCTTTATCGGTAATAGCAAATGTGTTCTGACCGGCAGGGAGCAACATCTCATGGATATTCCGCATCATGTGACAGCCTTCAATTTTATGTTCTAACCCACCAACAGGCCCCACCACGAGGTTGATGTCAATCGTGCCTGAAATGCACACATCCGTTCGCACGGGATCTCCGAGTAACGCGGCTGCCACAGCGACCGCCCACGCGGCACCAGCGCTTGGTCCATCGATTTGCTCTCCGGCGTGTAAAATCGACCCGACCGGCATCGCCAACTGAGCCTGTACGAATCGCGGATCATAGTTGACCGCTTTTGCCGCAGCGAGCACAGCCACGGCAAAGGTCTGCCTCGGCACGCTCCGAAAGTGATGGTCCGTGCCCAAATAGGGCCCGTTACCTGCTGCCCAATGAGCAAGGTCAATCTGAACAAGCGCGATATCGCCCTGATTAGGTCGGCTCCAGCCTTTCGCGGCAAGAGCAGGAGACATCCTTGTAACATAGAGGTTCGGGACCGTCCTGGACGATGGTTCGAAAGGCCGCGATGACAGTTGCTGCGATGCTTTCCGAATCGGAGCCTGGGCCACCTCATCCTGTTTCTTCACTGGTTCAATGGGAGCACGCGCAGCCTGGGCTGGAGCCGTTTGCAGTGCAGGGAGAGAGCCGAGTTCCTGACACCCTACCCCTCCTCGGTCGCTAAAGAGAATATTTCCGTCAGCTTGTTTGCATTTCCATAAGTCGGCCTGACTATCATTGGCAAATATCAAACATCCCGACAACACTCCCACCGCAAGACCTAAAGCTCGACTCCTCATGATCAAATCCCTCCGCGTTCCTTATGAAACTATAGCAGAGCCTCTTGCGCGGCTAGACAGTCCAAAAACCCCTGGTGTAAGATGCGCCCGCCATTGAATAATTTACCGCTCATCTTATCGAGGAGGCACGCAATGGACCTGTCGACCGGATCGTGTCATGCCTGTCAGGCTTCTTCCGGCCCGGTGATCAAGTATTCACTGGGAAAAGATTTTTTCGGTCGACCCTACGACCGGCTGTCGCCCTCTTCCGACCAAAGTCCGAAGTGGTATTGTGAGTCCTGTTCCATGCACAAGACGTTGCAGCGAGACTTCCGTGACATTCGAACGGAGTACGATAAGCTCTCTGCCGCTCAGACCTCGGAACTGGCCAAAGGCGAAGAATTTCGACGCGCGTTTTTACGTCTGCGCGAAATCCGCACGATCCTGGACGCCCAGCCAGGCCAATCTCCGTTTCTCAATGTTGCAGAAGTCCAGTTGCTGATGGAACGACTCAATACCGCCACCATGCCCGTATAGGACACTACCGATGCCTGGATTCAAACGTCATATTTTCGTCTGCACAAACCAGCGGTCGGCCGATGATCCCCGCGGTAGTTGCTCGAAGCTGGGCTCCCAAGCCTTGCACGACGTGTTTAAGCAGGAAACGAAACGGCTGGATTTGAAAAACACCGTCCGCGCGAACAAGGCCGGCTGCCTGGACCGTTGTGCCGAAGGACCTAGCGTCGTTATTTACCCCGAAGGCGTCTGGTACACCGTCAAGTCGGAAGCCGACGTCAAAGAGATCATGGAGTGCCATGTGATGAGGGGGGAAGTCGTCAACCGGCTGCTCATGCCAGATCACCCGGCACCGGCAAAACTCCCACCGTTGTCCCAATAAGACGATACACGGACACTATGGCTGTCGAAGAAAAGTGGAAAGCCAACCAGGAAAAGGTGGCATTCGCCAAACAGTTTCCCGGGCTGACGCTGGATTGGAAAGCCTGTGAAGGCAAAACCGCTCAAGCGGTGGTCCCCTTGACGGGGAAACAAGGCGCCGCTGTCGTTGTCTTCACCGACGGTTCCTTTACCATCGTGCCGCCATTGGCGCCGGAAGCCTGGGAGTTCGGCCAGGCACTGATTGACGCCCGCACTCAGCTTGAGCCAAAGCACCAGGCAGCCTATGTGGAGTATGATCGGCTGGCCAAGAAAGACAAGGATGCGCTCAAGTCGGCCAGAGCGGACAAGATCATCGGCGCGATCGAGAATAATCTCGAGCAGATTCCCGAACTTAAAGATCGGCTGAAAGCCCTCGTGAAGGAGTGGAAGTGAGCAGTCTTCCCGACAAAAACATGTTTGAGATCTTTTCCCAAGGTCTCTTTGAAGGAGTGAAGCCTATGATGGTCATTCGCGATCACCTGGTCCGGCACCCGGATCGTTGTCTGCACAACGGCATCTGCATTCCTATCTGCCCGACCAGCGCCTGGCTCTCCACGCCGCCGTATAAGTTCGACCCCTCCCGCTGTCTGGAAAGCTGCCGTCTCTGCCTGGACGCCTGTCCGTCACAAGCGATCTTCGCGGTGTTCAAAAAGGGCGAGAAGATCCTGGAGCCGCAGAAAAAGTAGCAACCGCTCAGGCGATCTGCTTCCTCAATCTGCCCCAATAGGCCGTCCCGACATAACCGCAGGCACCGGTGAAGGTGGTGAGTGCCAGGATTTGGTAGACCTTGCTGCGCGGAATTTTGACTTTTATTTTAGGATTCAGCAGATCCGGCGAATTCAGCACAAGCTTGAGCGATTCGCCTGCTGACAGAATCGGCCACATGCAGGACAGCCGGAGCCGCATTTCGTGGCGCGGGATTGACATCGTATACATCCAGCCCTGATCGAGATGCTCAGCGGCCATTCGGACCAGCTTGCTCAAGACTGGCCGGAAGCGCGCCAGATTGGTCTCGTTCAGCAGGTCGCGCGGCGTGAGCCCCACCTCATCCAGCATCGTCTCCGGAATGTAGCAGCGCCCCTTCTGCAGATCGTGCGCGACGTCTTTTACAATGTTCGTGAGCTGCAATCCTTTCCCGAACCGCACCCCCACGTCTGACATTTGCTTCACATTCCATGAAGCCAGCGCTTTTCTATGAGCAAACATGAGATCGGTCCAGAACTCGCCGACGCAACCGGCCACGTAATAGGTGTACCGATCCAGCTCGTCGAGCGTTTTCAACGCCGTAAGCTCGTCGACCGACTGTCCTGGGAAACGGCTGAGATCCATCTCCATTCCCTGCGTCAGCGTTGTCATGAGGCGCTGCACACGACGCCGATCTTCGGGGGAACATTCCTGGAAGAGTCGAAAGCAGTCTTCCAATCGTTCGAGAAGAACACGTTCTGACGAATCCTGCTGGAGCGGGCCCATCGCCTGCTGGATATCACGAATCTGCGACCAGGAGATCTGGTCGCTCACAAACTGCGCTTTCAACTGACTGAGGTACTCGAGACGCCGCGAACGATGAATTAGATCCGTATCGGCGATCGTGTCGGCGGCACGGGCAAACAAGTAGCCCAAGCCGATCTGATCCCGTACATCTGCCGGAACTACGACCAACGTCGTATAGAACAGACGGGACACTTGCTTGAGCAGGTCGCGAAGCAGCGCAGACTTGGAGGGATTCGTACTCGTGGAACAACCTCTACTTTACTTCGAACTTACCTTCCATCCCCTTGTCGCGATGGCTGGGCAGGGGCCAGAGACGCTTGTCACAATAAATAGAAAACGTTCCCGTTTGTGTCGGCGTGAACTTGATGGTGATCGTCTTCCCCGCCGACACGTCCTGCTCAACGGAGAGCTCCTTGATGATATAGTTATGCGGCGTAATGGTCGTCACGCTCGTCAAGGTCAACTCCACCGGCTTCCCGGCTTCAACAATCACATGATTCGGCGTGTAGGAATAACTGTCGAGGGTGATCGTGGCGCGCTGAACCCCATCAGCCGCCATAGGAACCACAAAGGGTGGAACCGGCAGGGCAACATCCGCAGCCTGCGCGACCGCAATCTGCAGAGCGATCAGCAATCCAACCGCACCGATCAGCGCAAACCCTCGCATACACACCTCCACGATGAGACCCTTCTAACAGGATCACGCCAAAGGGGTCAACTTTCCCCCGCACATTCAGGAGCTTCCGGCGTCTTGACCTTTGCCGATCGGGCCTTATATTCCGTCTTCACAACGGCAAATACCGTCGCCTGCATTTCGACCGAGCGGTTTGTGTATAATCAAGGCAACAAAATCACTCGCCCCCTACCGGCGGCGAGTTTCTGTCCCTAAGGAGGATATCGATGAAGTGGCTTAAGGGCATTGGGCTCTTCTTAATTGCGAACTTCTTAATCTATCTGACGCTCTCATTCACGGCTAATCTTTTGGTCAATACGGTGCTCCCGGCATTCGGCATCGACGTGCGCGGGGTGTTTAGCCAGCAGCTGCTCGTCTGGTCGCTCGTGATCGGATTCGGCGGCGCGTTCATCAGTTTGGCCTTCTCGAAGCAGATGGCCCGCGCGATGCTCGACTGCGAACAGATCACCCAGCCCCGATCGCAGGCAGAGCATGTGATCTTTGGATCGGTCCAGGAGATTGCTCAACGGCTGGGGATCACGATGCCCGAGGTCTGGGTCTACAACTCGCCGGACCCCAATGCCTTTGCCACCGGTCCGAGCAAAAACAACTCCATGGTCGCCGTCTCTACCGGGCTGCTTCAGAACCTGAAGGACACTGAAGTGAAGGCCGTACTCGCCCATGAGATGGGGCACGTCTATAACGGCGACATGTTCACGACGACGGTGCTTGCCGGCCTCATGAACACCTTCGTGCACTACATCAGCAATTTTCTTTCCAGCATGGTGGGGCAACCCTCGGGACAGGACCGGGAAGAAGGCAGCTCTGCCGGCAATCCAATCCTGGCCTTGGTGGTCTACATTGTCTTGCAGGTCGTGCTTTCATTCCTCGCCATGATCGTTGTGAGCTGGCATTCACGCCGCCGTGAGTTTGCCGCCGATGCCTTCTCCGCCAAGGTCTACGGAAAAGAGTCGATGATCGGCGCGTTGCGCGGCATCGATCGGTGGGTCAGCCGTACTCAGTTTCAACCCAGCGAACACGATGCCTTAGCTACAATGAAGATTTCCGGCAACAGCTCGGGGTTCATGCATCTGCTCGCGACACACCCGCCGATCGAAGAGCGGGTCGCGGCACTGGAACAGCTCTAAAGAAGAAGGAGCCCATAATGAAAACATTCATCACTGCAGCATCTCTGGTGACGATTATGGGTGGGCTCTTATTGTCGATACCCGCTGTGCAGGCGGAAGAGGAAGGACTACTGATGGCGGCGAAAACGACCAACCTCTATGACTTCACGATGGATGATATCGATGGGAAGCCGGTCAGCCTGGGACAATACAAAGGCAAGGCGCTCCTGGTCGTCAACACAGCCAGCCTCTGTGGCAATACCCCCCAATACACGGAGCTTGAAGCCATCTACGAGCAATACCATGACAAGGGGTTTGAGATTCTGGCTTTTCCTGCCAACAATTTCGGCCAGCAGGAACCGGGAACGAATGCGGAGATCAAGGGTTTCTGCCTGACAAAGTACAGCGTCAGCTTTCCCCTCTTCAGCAAAATCAGCGTCAAGGGATCGGACAAGCACCCGCTCTATCAATACCTGACTGAAAAAAGTCCGTTCCCCGGTGAAGTGGAGTGGAACTTCCAAAAGTACCTGGTCGATCGGAACGGCAATGTCGTGGCGCGCTTCCCGCACCGCATGAAGCCGTCATCACCAGAAATCGTCAAGGAAGTGGAACGGGTGTTAGCCGCGAAGTAGCGGCGTCATGCGCGACGGTAAAAGGTGATGTGCTGCCGATACTCCTGAATCGCCGCTTCCAATGAAGCCTTGCCTAGAGGGATGTTCGCCTCCAGCGTATCTTCGATGGCGATGTCATCGATCTCGACGTCGTAGCGATCCTGAACGTTGGTCCGGACAGGCCCTCCCTGCGTAATATCCCTCGGCATGAAGATCTCTTTCCAGACTTCTTTTTCCACCAGACAGACATCCCGAAATCGCTCATAGAGCAAGGTTAGCTTCTCTAGATCAGACACCTTCACGCGTTCTCCCATTGTGGCATGTACTCCTTCGTAGTCTCGTCATGAACTCATGTGTGGATTGGTATAGATCAGCGCACCGGCGGAGGAGGGGGGAGCATCTTGTCGGAAATCGTAAACCGCAGCGTCCCCACTTGATTGACTGCATGAAACGACTGTTGACCATGCGGAGCGATGTACAGCTTGACCACATACGCTCCCACCGGCCAGCGCTCGCCCGGTCGCTTCAACTCAAGAAACCCATACCGTTCATAGCCGGGCAACTCCAGAATATCCTGCCCGAACGGCTTGGCTGGCAGAGTACCGTGCTCCCCTTCCAGAAACCACTGTGCGCTGAACTGTGTAGGGTCTTCCAAGGGGGCCGATTCGAACACAATGTAGACCGCCGCAGCATCAGGCGTGAACACCGAGGTGGGATCCACCGGCCTCAATCGTGGGTCCTGCGTGTACCAGCCCTTTCGGCCGAAGGTGTCCCACTCGACTTCGTATCCTTTCGCCAGCTTGATCCAGGTAAAGAGTGATTGAGGAATCCCAGCTTTCTGGTCGTCGAACGAAGGGCTTTGCGTCGATCCAAACTCCGTGGTTTCCTGTTCCTTCTGGGGCATCAAGTCTTTCCCGTTCGCCGGAGAGACCCAGAGGCCCACTGCCAAAAGGCAGCACCCCACAGGAGATAACGTAACCAGGGTACGCCATCGATTCGTGCAGACTCTGAGCCCGAGACTTCTCATTGTCCTCATCCTCGTACTCATGGTATCGGGAGTCAGCAACAGGGGTCAACCATACACTCGCCTCGACCGATGAAGAGATAGGTTGGTCACGTCCTATGATAGAGTGCCATGACGGTCATACTTACCTGCGAACATAATCGAATGAATTCAGCCATCCCCGCTACCTCAACTCAGCCATCTGCCGAAACAGCCGCCGCGCATGAATCAGGACGGCAGTTTGGTCTGCGCGACGGCATCTTTCAGGCCACGACACAGGGGGCCGGCGAGCAATATCTTTCGGCCTTTGCGCTCATGCTCCACGCCACTCCGTTTCAGTTAAGCCTGCTCTCTGCGCTCCCACAGCTGCTCGGCACCTGGGCCCAATTTGTGTCCGTAAAGGTGTCGCATTGGTTTCCCCATCGTAAGGCCCACGTACTCTGGGGCATTATCGGACAGTCTATCGCCTGGCTGCCCATTCTGGTGCTCCCGCTTCTCTTCCCTCAGTGGGGGCCGTGGCTGATCGTCGCTGGATCAGCCCTCTACTTCGGCTCGACTCATTTCACATCTCCTGCCTGGACAAGCCTGATCACCGACCTGCTCAGCGCCAACGAACGAGGCGCCTATTTTGCGAGACGGTCGCAACTCATGGCCATCACGAGTTTTGCCGCACTTTGCCTGGGCGGTGCACTCCTCAGCCTCTTCGATCAATATGACCGCCTCTGGCTCGGCTTCGCACTGCTCTTTGTGATCGCCGGGATATTCCGCAGCCTGTCCGCGCTCTCGCTGACTAAGGTCACCGATCTCCCGATCCAACACGAGGAACCGGCAAGTCGTGGTTTTGTTGCCTTTCTCCGCACCGGCACAACGAAAGACTTCCGCCGCTTCCTTCTCTTTTCAGGCCTGATGCACCTCGCCGTTTTAATCTCGGGCCCATTCTTCGTGATCTATATGCTGCAGGACTTGCATCTCTCGTACTGGGCCTACGGCACCTGGGCCGCAGCCGCCATTGTCGGCCAGTTTGTGACCCTCCCAGGCTGGGGCGAATTCGGGGACCGCTTTGGAAACAAGGCGCTACTCACCTTTACCGGCCTGTTAGTCGCATTTCTTCCCATGCTGTATCTGATCAGCACGACCTGGCTATTCCTGGTGCTCGTGAATTTTTTTGGAGGGGTCGTCTGGGCGGGATTGTCGCTTGGACTGAGCAACTACGTCTTCGATGCCGTGCGTCCGGCGGATCGGGCAAAAGCGGTCGCAGTCTCAAGCACCGTGAATGCGATCGGATGGGCCCTGGGCACGCTTGTCGGCAGTTGGCTCATCGGCACCGTACCGGGAGACCTCCAATTCGGATCCTTGCGCATTGATCCTGTGTCGAATCTCCCGTTTATTTTCTTCATCTCAGGAAGCCTGCGACTCGTCATCTCTCTGGCCTTGCTCCGAACGTTTCACGAACCGCGGCGGGTCGAACAACGAACCCCGGCTCGATTATTTCTGGAACTTCCGCTGATCAAACCCTTGGGGGCACTTCTCCTTCGACTGCCTGAGAAAGCCTCTCGCTAGCGCGGCATCGCGGGATCAGTCGACCGTCCCTGTTCTTCCTGTTTCAATTTCTCGAACGCTTTATCGGCATGCCCACGCACCTGCTCGGGCGTCATCGTAGAAGTCGACTTCGGTGCCTCGCTCGCACAACCGCCAAGACCGAGAAGCATGCTCGCCATAACCGCCCCCGCTCCCATCACTCGAACTCGATTTCCCATAGCCTCTCCTTTCCCCCACCTTATCGACCACCTCGATCCAACCGCATTCCTCTAGGACGCATCATACGCTTTCATGTCATCCAACGCCACGACACCCCCCTTCGTTGACTCGCTCAAGGGGCCAGAGTATTCTGATTCTCTACTACTGATTCCGATGAACGGATGAACGATTGAGGTGATCATGTCGTTACGAGACCGCTTAACAGAAGATTTGAAACTGGCGATGAAATCGAGAGATCAGCTTCGGATGGATGTCATCCGGATGGTCAAGGCCGCGATCATGAACAAGGAGATGGAACTCAAGAAAGATCTGGACGACGCGGAGATGAGCAAGATCATGACGACCTTGATCAAGCAACGCCGTGACTCCGTCGAGCAGTACGAAAAGGCCCAGCGCCCTGAGCTGGCTGCAAAAGAGCGCCAGGAAATCACCATCATTGAAGGCTATCTCCCTCAAGCACTCTCCCAGCAGCAGCTTGCGGACCTTGTCGGAAGCGTGATCACGGAGTCAGGCGCGAGCTCACTGAAAGACATGGGCACGGTCATGAAAGCGGTGATGATCCGCCTGGCCGGACAACCCGTCGACGGAAAAGTCATCAGCGATCTCGTCAAATCGAAGCTCCAATAGAACCATTCCTAGCCCCACTCGGACTCCCGATTCGCATTTGCTATACTTAGGAAATATTCTGTGGAGGGGATAGACTGTCCATGTCCTCTCCAGTTTTTCCTGCAATCATCCGTTAAGAGAAAGTATCATGGCCATTCTTATTGTCGATGACTCCCCTGACCAACATCTGCTCCTGCGCTCGCTCCTGACCAAGGCGGGGCATGGAGATATCCTGACGGCGGAATCCGCCAAAGCGGCGTTTGCCACTCTCAATCTGGAGGGAACCGCGCTGTCCACTCCGGTCGATCTCATCCTCATGGACGTGCTGATGCCGGAGCTTGACGGCGTCTCTGCCTGCCGACAGGTAAAGAGTACGCCCCACCTCCGCGACATCCCGATCATCATGGTTACCGCCAAGAACGACCTCGGCAATCTGAAAGAGGCCTTTGCTGCCGGAGCCATGGACTACATCAATAAGCCCGTGAACAGCGTGGAACTCCTTGCCCGCGTCTCTTCTGCCCTGGCTCTCAAACACGAGATGGATTGCCGGAAGGAGCGGGAAAGCGAATTACAGCGGAGCAACGACGAGTTGCAGCGCGCACTCAAAGAAGTGAAAGTCCTTCGCGGCCTGATTCCAATTTGCGCCTCCTGTAAGAAAATCCGCAATGACGGGGGCTTCTGGCAGCAGCTGGAAGAATATCTCTGCGATCACTCCGAGGCCGAATTCAGCCATGGTCTCTGCCAGCCCTGTGTCAAAAAGCTTTATCCTGGTGTTTACCCGGACTAGCTGGTACGGTTCTTCAAGCATCTTACAACGAGTACATTACACACATGGCTATTCTGATCGTCGACGATTCTCCCGATGATCGCTTGCTGTTGCAATCGATCCTCTCCGCCGCCGGGTACGAGCAAATTCTCGTTGCCGAATCGGCCAATCATGCCTTCAAACTCATCGGATTGGATAACGGGAAACAAGCCACCGCCAGGGTCGACTTGATTCTCATGGACATCCTCATGCCGGCCATGAGCGGGATCGAAGCCTGTCGGCAGATTAAAGCGAACGACCGATTCCGGGATACGCCCATCATCATGGTGACCGTGAAGACAGACCCGGTGGAACTCCAACTCGCGTTCGCGGCCGGCGCCATGGATTACGTCGCCAAGCCCGTCAATAAGATCGAACTCCTGACCCGCGTGCGGTCAGTGCTCCGGCTCGTGCATGAAATTGACCGACGGCGGGCACGGGAACAGGAACTCCTTGAAGTCATGCGGCAGTTGCAGGAAGCCAACCAGATGCTGCTCCGCCTCTCCTGCCTGGACGGCCTCACCGGCATTACCAATCGGCGTCAGTTCGACGATTTCCTCGACCAGGAATGGCGGCGCGCCGTCCGCGAGTCGACCCCCGTCTCGCTCATCATGTTCGATATCGACCGATTCAAGACCTATAACGACAGCAAAGGCCATACAGCTGGAGACGAGTGTCTCAAACAAGTGGCCACGGCCGTCACGGGAGCCGTCAACCGGCCAGGCGACCTGGTGGCCCGCTACGGCGGGGATGAATTCGTCATCGTCCTTCCCGGCACCGGCATCGACGGCGCGGCGCAAGTCGCCGAAGGTCTCCGCCGACGGGTCGAGGAGTTACAGATTTCTCATACTGACGACGCCCTGGTTACCGTGAGCGTCGGCTATGCCAGCATGGTTCCCAATCGCCATACCTCGCCGACCGACTTGATCAAGGCCGCCGACCAAGCGCTCTACCAGGCCAAACAGGAAGGCCGGAACCGTGTCAAACCGGCCGGGCTTCTCTCCTTGGTACAAGACACCCGCGACAGCTAAGCTCGGTCAAGAAGATCACTCGAACTGGTCAAGAAGAGAGCGGCATGCCACGTCCCCCAGATCTTCCTCGACGAAAATCGGCGAGGCCATCGGCCGCTGCTCCCCGCCTACGAGCCCGCCCCACCCCATCGACTACACGTAGCGCCACGCCGAAACGACCTCGCACCACTCCAGCCGCACTCTTGGAGCAATACCAGGATGCGTTGAGAACCCTTGCGCAGAATGACGCACTCACCAGCGGAGATCTCACCCTCGCTTTCCAGGCCATCACAGCCGCCTGTGGACACCTCCTGCACGTCGAGCGCGCAAGCATTTGGCTCTTCGACAAAAACCGGCTCGCCATATCCCAGATCGATCTGTACAAACGTGGCAAGCACAGCCATCAGGCCAATGCCACGCTCAAGGTCGCGGACTACCCCGCTTACTTTCGCGCAATTGCCGGTGAAGAACATGCCATCGCCGCCCACGACGCCTTCTCCGACCCGCGAACAAAAGATTTCGCAGATACCTACCTACGGCCGGAACAAATCGGAGCCATGCTCGATGCTCCGATTAGACAAAAAGGCCAGGTGGTCGGAATCCTCTGTGCAGAACACGCCGGCGGAGGCCGTCAATGGACTCCCTATGAGATCCATTTCGCCAGCTCCCTCGCCACCATGGCCACTCTGGCGCTGGAAGCCGCCGAGCGACGGGAGGTCGAACAGGCTCTCCGTGTCGCAAAAGAAGCGGCTGAAGTGGCGAGTCAGGCAAAGAGCGAATTTCTCGCCAGCATGAGCCATGAAATTCGTACGCCCATGAATGCCATCATCGGCATGGCGGACCTGCTCTGGGAAACCCAGATGACCCCGGAGCAACGGAAGTATCTGCGCATCTTTCGACGGGCCGGCAGCAACCTCCTGAATCTCATCAACGACATTCTGGATTTATCAAAAGTCGAATCGGGGCATATGGAGCTGGAATCCATCGACTTCGATCTCAACGAGGTCCTCGATAAAGCCGTCGAGATTCTGGCGATGCGCGCAAATGAAAAGGGATTGGAGCTCGCCTGCCACCTGGCGCCGGATGTCCCCTCTTCCCTCATTGGCGATCCCCATCGCCTCAACCAGATTCTGATTAACTTGATCGGCAACGCCTTGAAGTTTACCGACAAAGGCTCTGTGATCGTCCGGATTACCAATGAGCCGGGTACCACCACGCCGGGCGTGATCCGCTTTTCCGTCACCGACACGGGAATCGGAATTTCACCTGAGCAACTGGCAAGGATCTTCGAAAGCTTCACCCAAGCTCACAGTTCCACCGCCCGACATTACGGAGGAACCGGACTAGGCCTGACCATTTCCAAACACCTGGCGGAACGGATGAGCGGCCGCATCTGGGCCGAAAGCACGGTGGGACAGGGAAGCACGTTTCATTGCACCCTCGCTTTTGGCGTCGCCTCCCAGCAGCCGACCAGCCGAGTCGTTCCGCAGATCAACCTGTCAGGCGTGCATACCTTAGTTGTGGATGATCACCCCACCAATCGCCTGATTCTCAGGGAAACCCTGGGTGCCTGGGGAGCGACCGTCTCCGAGGCTGAGAACGGTCCGGCGGGCCTGGCCGAGCTCCGGCGTGCAGCCGAATCCTCCACGCCGTACGAACTGCTCCTGCTGGACTGCCGGATGCCCGTCATGGACGGATTCGCCGTGGCCGAAGCGTTGAACTCCTCGCCTATTCGAAAAGGGCTGACCGTCGTCATGCTCACCTCCAACCACTGGGCCGACGATATCGCCCGCACCTATGACCTTGGGTTGGGCGGCTATCTCGTCAAGCCGATCCGACGGTCCGATCTGTACCAAACGATCGGCATTGCCTTGGGGCGCACCAAAGGCACCCCTGTACCTGTGCCAGACACAGCGATTCCGGAACACACCACTCCGACAACATCCCTGCGAGTGCTGCTGGTCGAAGATTCCGCGGACAATCAGCTGCTGATCCGTTCCTATCTCAAGAGCACCAACCACCGCCTTGAAATCGCCGACAACGGTGCCATCGCCGTCGAGAAATTCAAAAACGGGCACTACGATCTTATTCTCATGGATATGCAGATGCCTGTGATGGACGGCCTGACCGCCACAAAAACCATTCGCCGATGGGAACGCGATCAGGACCTGCCGCCGACGCACATCATCGCGCTGACCGCCTTGGCCCTCAAAGAAGAAGCCGTCAAAATCTTTGAGGCCGGGTGCAATACCCACATGACCAAGCCTGTAAAAAAGACCGCCCTCATCGAACTCTTACAAGCCTGTAAAGGACATCGCCCATGACCAACCCGAAGCTGGCCTCTCCCGAGCGTATCACGGTCTATATCGACCCGGATCTGGAGGACATCATCCCGACCTTCCTGGCCAACCGCCAGAAAGATCTTCAGACACTTCGCACCGCCATGACCGAAAAGGATTTCGAGACGATTCGCATCCTCGGCCATCGCATGCGGGGCGACGGAGGCGGATACGGGTTCAACGCCATCAGCGACATCGGCGGCGTGATGGAATTGGCGGCAGGCCGGCGCGACGAGCCCGCGATCCAGCGACAAACCACTGCGCTCGAAGACTTTCTCTCCCGCGTCCACATCATCTACCGCGCATAATCGAACCTGGTTGTCCCCTTCCCGGGCTCAGCGGACAACCAGAACGGAACAGGTACTGTGCTGCACCACCCGCGTTGATACACTCCCCAACAAGACCCGCCCGATGGCACCGAGGCCCTTAGCCCCGGTGACGATCAGATCGGCCTTATGGGCCTTGGCGACTTTTAGAATCTCCTCGGCCGGCTTGCCAAGCTTCGGAGCCTCTTGAACCTGAAACCCGGCCTTGGCCAGCTTGTCGGCATACCGCTGAACAATCGCCTTGCCCGCCTCCCGCACCTCCGGATACTTGAGGAACGGCATCGCGTGCACTACGGTGACATTCACCGGTTGCTCTTCCGGCCCGTTCGACTGTGGATTGATATTCTTGACGAGAAACCGGAGCGCCTTGTCTGATGCCGCTGATCCATCGATCGCCAGCACGACCTGCTTGAGCGGACGAGCCGCCTCTTTCACAACAAGCACCGAACAGGCGGCATGATGAATCGCATGAGTCGAGATGCTCCCCAGCATAAAACGATCCAACGCGTCCAGACCTCGTGATCCAAGCGCCAGTAACCCGACCCCTCGTGAGGCATGCTTCGTGATCGTCGAGGCCACCGCGCCTCGCTCCAGAGTGACCGTGCCGCTCATGCCCAACGAAGAAAGTAAGTCCTTCGACTCCATCTTCGCAGCCTTCGCCGCCGCTTCCATGCGTTTCACTTCTTGCTGGATATATCGCTCGGTCCCCACCACCACCGGCTGAATCATGAACGGCGCCCGGAGACTGGCCACATCCACCACATGCAAGACACGCAACACCGGCTTAACCGTCAGCGGGAGTCTCGCAACCCATTCAATAGCCCATCGGCCGTATTTCGATCCATCAGTCGCCACAAGCACTTTCATAGGTCCTCCATCAGCCACAAGATTAGAACGACACCACTTTTACTTTGGGAGCCAATCGCCGCACATCATCCATGCGGCACAGCTGATTCCCCGGCGCCAACGTCGCCGCGGTCCCCGCCGCCGTCGCAATACGCGCACATGCTTCCAGCCCTTTTCCTGATGCGTGAGTGAACACAAATCCTGCAACGGCAGAATCGCCGGCCCCCACCGTGCTCCGGACCGCCACCGGCGGTGGCGTCGCACGGTACCGTTCCTGCGGACCGATGAGCAAGATGCCTTTGGATCCTCGAGACACAATGACCACTTCGACTCCGGCACGGTGCACCGGCTCGACCGCGCGAAGAATCGCAGCTTCCGATCCAAGCAATTTTCCGGTCAAACGGCGGAGTTCGTTGACATTCGGCTTGATGGAAAACGGCTTCGCCCGGAGGCCAGATTTCAGACAAGGACCATCCGCATCTAAGACCGCCCGGGCGCCGCGCGACTGGACTAATGCGATGATTTGGCGATAGGCATCGCTCGGAACGCCTCTCGGAAGACTCCCGCTCACCACCACGTAGGCATCCCGAAGATTGAGCAACGTGAGATGCTCGAGAAAGGCGGCCCATTCTGCCTTCGTCACCATCGGCCCGCGCGAATTGAGCATAGTCTGGG
>JACOEJ010000062.1 GCA_024998645.1 Nitrospira sp. | reverse complement strand
TCGACGTCGGACTTCAGTTCATCTTCCTTCACGCCTTCGCTCACCGTGCGCACGATGTAACCGCACCCTGGGCGACGAACCCGGCGCATGATGTCTTTCAATCGGGCGCGTTCCTCGTCCTTCGCGATCCGACGAGACACCCCGATGTGCTCGACATTCGGCATAAAGACCAGGTAGCGGCCGGGGAGCGACACATAGGTCGTCACTCGCGGACCCTTCGTCCCGATCGGGCCTTTTGAGATCTGCACCATCAATTCCTGCCCTTCGGTCAGCAGTTGCTCGATGGGCTTGGCACTCTGGCGTTTCGGCCTGAGCATGTCCGCATCTTTGTCATCATCGTCGTCGGTGGCATCAACCAGCGTGTCACCAGGCTCGGCCTCTTCCGAGAGATCGGACACGTGCATGAACGCGGCTTTTTCCAAACCGATGTCCACGAACGCCGCCTGCATGCCCGGCAGCACCTTCGCGACCTTTCCCTTGTACACGTTCCCAACAAAATCTTTATGTTTGGCCCGATCACCGAATAAATCGGTGACCACACCGCCATCCAATACCGCCACACGGGTTTCTTCCCGCGCGACCGAAATCGCAATCTCAATTCCCATAACTACTCCTTTAGTCTGCGAGCCCTAGAACGACGCGATGGGCGACAGACGCAGGCACGGTGCCCAGGTCCGCCACATCCACCATCCACGCCACATTCCAGCGACTCAATGCCACGCCTCACAACACTCCACTCATCACTCCACTCAACCCCCATATCCTTGCTCAATAGAACAAACTCAGCCGTCTCCGTTTGACGTTCAACAGCAATCCCAATGACGCCATCGTCATAATCGTCGCGCTGCCCCCATAGCTCATCAAAGGCAACGGAATCCCGACGATCGGAAACATCCCGGCCGTCATCCCGATATTCACCACGACACAAAAACACAACATGGCGACAATACCGGCGGCGAGTAACGCTCCCAATTGATCTTTCGCTTTCGATGCAATCTCCAGGGAGAGCCAGATCAGTGCGACAAACAGCACCAACAACAGCAACACTCCCAGGAATCCCCATTCTTCCGCATAGACGGCAAACACAAAGTCTGTATGGCCTTCCGGGAGGAACTTCAGCTGACTTTGCGTCCCCCCGTAGAGTCCTTTTCCCATCAGCTCGCCGGATCCGATCGCAATTCTGGACTGCAGGGCGTGATAGCCTTTCCCTCCCGGATCGTAGTCCGGGTCAACGAAGGCCATAATGCGCTGTCGTTGATAATCATGCAAGGACCCCCAGACCCCTTCCCAGGCAAACGGGAACAACATGACCACAAGGAGGAGGATGACACCCAGCGCCTTCGACCGCACCCCGACCATCAAGAGCATGGCCGCATAGACGGCCACGAAACTCAATCCACTGCCCAAATCAGGCTGTTTGAGGATCAACACCAGACCGGGAAACATCAACATCCCCGGCATAATCACCCGCTGCAGCCACCCCACCCGGGGTGTCTTTGAATAGTAATGAGCCAGGACAAGGATTAACACCAGCTTGGCAAATTCGGATGGCTGAAAACTGAACGGCCCGAGCGCGATCCAGCGCTGCGCCCCTTTGCTCGTTCGCCCCTCGAGCAGCACAAACGCCAGCATGAGTAGCACGACCCCGTAGAGAGGATAGGCCATCCGGGCGATGCGATGATAGTCGGACACCAGCATGAACACGAAGGCCGCACTGCCCATGAGGATCCAGGCAATCTGCTTGATGTAATAGGGGGCGAGGCCCGTCTGCTGGCTGTGCGTCACGCTGTGAATCGAGAGGACGCCGATCCCCAGAATGGCCATTACTAAGGCCAGAAAGCGATAGTCGAAACTATCGAGTCCGCGGTTGTCGGTCAGACGGTCAATCATAAAAATTCACGCACAACAATCGTGCCTTCGCCTTCACCTACGATTGCGGGACAACCGCCGGCTCCTGAGAGAGCAGCTTCATGTAGGTCTCAATCACTTCTTTGGCCAGCGGCGCCGCTGCCGACCCGCCATGCCCCATATGCTCAGCCAGCACCGCCACGGCAATCTTCGGAGCTTCGACTGGCGCAAACGCCACAAACCAGGCATGATCGCGAAATTTCTTGGGAATGTCTTTCTCCGCCTTCTTCTCTTTTCCCAGAGCCGCAACTTGCGCCGTTCCGGTTTTCCCCCCGATTGTCACAATCGAGGATTTTGCACGCGTCGCCGTACCTTCTGTCACCACAGCGGCTAACGCTTCTTTGATGATCCGGAACGTCTCCGGCTTGGCATGCGCCTTCCCTCGCGCGACCGCCGGCATCTCCTGTAAATTTCCAGTAGTGCGATCCATAATCGCCTGCACCAGACGCGGACGATAGCTCACGCCATCGTTGGCCACCGTGCCGATCATGCTGGCCATCTGCAAGGGCGTCACCGTGACATACCCCTGTCCGATCGCGGCAGAAATCGTTTCACCCGGCAACCAGGCTTCTTTTTTCACTTTCAGCTTCCAGGCAGTGGAAGGGATAGACCCCACTCGCTCGGAAGGCAATTCAATGCCGGTCTCGTGCCCAAGACCGAAGTCCTTGGCATACTCCGCCATCGTGTCGATCCCCATCCGTTGCCCGATGGTGTAAAAATACACGTCACAGGACTGGATGAGCGCCTTGTGAAGATCGACATACCCGTGACCGGTCGCTTTCCAATCGTGATAGATGCGTTTGCCGAATTGGTACCCGCCCGTGCAGAGCACGGAACTCGACGGCGACATGGTATTGGACTCCAGGGCCGCGACGGCCATCGGTACTTTGAACGTGGACCCGGGAGGATACTGTCCTTGCGACGCGCGGTTATTGAGCGGGCGTCTCTCATCCTGGACGATCTCAACCCACTGCTTCGGCGTGAGCTCGCGCGACATAATATTCGGATCGAAGCCCGGCCGGCTCGCCATAGCCAGTACGTCACCGCTCGTAGGATCCAGGGCGACAATTGCACCGGATTCTTCTCCCAGCAGTTCCTCCGCCACCTTCTGTAGCTTAATATCAATCGTGAGATAGAGATCGTTTCCGGCGAGAGGTTTATCCACCAGAACCGTCCGCTTCTCGTGCCCCAGGGCATCCACTTCGACGCTTTTTTGTCCGGCCTGTCCTCGCACGTGACGATCAAACGATTTCTCCACACCATACTGGCCGACAACGCTGCCCTGATGGAGATCCGCAAATTCCGGCTTCTCGAGTTGTTCAGGAGAAATTTCTCCGACATACCCGAGGAGATGGGCTGCGGCCATACCTCCAGGATAGTTCCGCTGCGACTCCACCTGAATCATGACACCCGGGAGATCAAGACGATGGGATTCGATCACGGTGGCATCGCGCAAGGTCAACCGGTCTTTTATCTTTTTCGGCAGCATCTTACTGCCTCGCACTGCCAGCTTTTTCCGGATCATGGCCGGGTCGAGTCCAAGCAAGTCCGCCAGATTCTGGACCAACCCCTCCCGATCCTTGACGTCTTCCAGGGTGACATAGAGACTAAAGCTCGGCACGTTGTTCGCGAGTAAGACCCCGTGGCGATCGTAGATCAGTCCTCTGGCCGGTTCCAGCAGCACCGATCGAGTGCGATTATTCTCCGAGAGATCGCGGTAGTACGGTCCTTCACGAATCTGCAGATGCCACAACCGTACCGCCAGGAGCCCGACGACCAGGAGCAGCCCCACACGCAGCAACATAAGCCGCCGCTGCAATTCTCCCAGTTCAGACTCATGAGTACTACTGGTCGCCACGGTAACTCCTAGAACTCTCGCCCCTCTGCCAGCCGGTCAAGATTCAACCGGCTCCAGATCAGCCAATAACACAGTCCTCCGACCACCGCATCGAAACAGGCTTGCGGCATGAGAATCGTCCGAATCATCCACCAGATATCCTGCTGATCGTTCGGTTTGAGCGACCAGATGGTCATCAGACTCGAAAGGGTTGACGCGACAACAAGGCCACTGACCAACACCAACGGAGTGACCTGGGCTACCTGGCGGCCGGCCAGCCCGGCAAGAAATCCCACGCTCCCCTTGGCCACCATGCTTGCAGCAAGGTCGGTGGCGGAAAACAAACTCATGGCCCATCCTACGAACAGCCCGACAACCAACCCCTCCAATTCACCTGACAGGAGGCCGATAAGACAAACCGCCACAAGCCCGATGTCTGGTTTGACTCCCCACACACTGACATACGGAAGCACGGTGGTATGCACCGCCACCAGGGCAGCGACGGCACAGGCATACACGACAATCTTCACGGTTTGGCTTTCGGAAGAGGCCCGTCGCTCTTTCCGTCCTCGCCAGGAATATAGGGAGACTGAATAACCAGGACTTCTTCAACTCGATTCACGTCAACTTCCGGACGCAATTCAGCGGATTGGAACAAGGCGCCTTCCTCTTTGCCAATGGTGGTAATGGTGCCGATGGCGAGTCCGCGCGGAAAGCCACCGACGAGTCCGGAGGTCACCACTCGATCGCCGGCGCGAACATTCGAGAGCAAGGGAATATACTTGAGCCGAGCCAGGCCTGGGGTCGTCCCCTCGACAATGCCTTCATCTCGTGTTCGCTGAATCAGCCCGGCAATGGCATTGTTGGGATCGGACACCAAGAGCACAACCGCGGTCGCCATCGTCGTCTTCACCACTCGTCCGACGACGCCGGCGGACGTCACCACACCCATGTCCGCTTGTATCCCGTCAGTACTCCCCTTATTCAGGAGAATGGTCCGATACCAATTTCCCGTATCACGGCCGATGACCTGCGCCGCGATCATCGTCGGGAGAGCTTGCGCCTTGAATTCAAGCAAGGCCGTCAACCGCTCCGTCGCCGAAGCGGCCTCACGCAGCTGACTATTTTGTCCCTGCAACAGCTCAAGCTCTTTCCGCAATTGCCGATTCTCGTCGTCCACGTCCTGCAAAGCCACGTAATGGCTCCAGGTCTCCCCGATTCCGCCTTGCACCGAGGCGACGAGACGGATCGGCCAACTGAGCACCCATCCGACCGGACCGCCGATTTCCTGGAACAGAGTCTGAAGCTGGTGGGGCAGCAGGAAGAAACCGAGGAGCACGGAGAGAAACACTCCGAGGGCAAGACGCCGGGCGCCGTATGATGAACGAAAGTTGGCCATCCGCATGGAGAGGAAGGAACCTTACCGGAGGCTACTGCATTGAGACATGACCGACACCTTACGGAGAAGATCCAGTTCGTCCAGAATCTTCCCGACCCCTAGAACCACAGAAGTAAGCGGGTCGTCGACCGTAATGATCGGCAAATTTGTCTCTTCACGGAATCGTGTATCCATCCCCTTCAGCAGAGAGCCTCCACCTGTGAGCA
Source organism: Nitrospira sp. (assembly GCA_024998645.1). Lineage (GTDB taxonomy): Bacteria > Nitrospirota > Nitrospiria > Nitrospirales > Nitrospiraceae > Nitrospira_D. Next base: position 15,637 of record JACOEJ010000062.1, on the reverse strand, counting down.
CGATTCCGCGGTCAATAATATCTCCCGCCAATTCCGGCGGAGTGTTTTCCAAGGCAACCTTAATGGCATTGACGATCGTTCCGATCGGTTCCTGCAACGCCTCTCGAATTTCGGCATCGTCGACAACCAGTGTGCGGGGAATTCCAGAAATCAGGTCCCGCCCCTTGATCATCATCGTCTTGCGCTCTTCGAAGGGATAGGCCGATCCGATTTCGAACTTGACCCGTTCCGCCATATGTTCGCCGATGAGCAAATTATACTTCTTCTTAATGTAATTCATGATCGCTTCGTCCATCCGATCGCCGGCCACTTTCACCGACTCGCTATAGACGATACCGCCGAGGGAAATCACCGCGATATCCGTCGTGCCGCCGCCCACATCGACGACCATGTTGCCGGACGGTTCGGTAATCGGAAGACCCGCCCCGATGGCAGCCGCTACCGGCTCTTCGATCAGATAGACTTCCCGCGCACCGGCCAATTCAGCCGAGTCACGAACGGCCCGCTGTTCCACCTGGGTAATCCGTGAAGGAACACCGATGATGATCCGGGGCCGCACGAAGGCGCTCCGGTTGTGCGCCTTGCGGATGAAATGTTTGAGCATCTGCTCGGCCATCTCAAAATCGGCAATCACGCCCTCTTTCATCGGCCGGACGGCGACAATGTTCCCTGGGGTTCGGCCGAGCATCTTTTTCGCATCGGCACCGACCGCCAGGACCTTCTCAGTCTTCTTTTCCACCGCCACCACCGAGGGCTCGTTCAGGACGATGCCTTTCCCATGCACATACACCAGTGTCGTCGCTGTCCCCAAATCGATCGCAAGATCGTTGGAAAACCATCCGAACACATCTCCCGTGAACCCCACGGCACTCTCCCTTCGTCATGAACTCGCTGCGCGCTGCGCGAGTCCCTCGCTATTCATAAATTTAGTCGGGTACCGCTAACTGTCCTGCATCCAGCACCTGGGTACGCGCAACCTCATCACCGAGGCGCCGTCCATGCTCATTGCCTACAATCAAGACACTCTCAAATGCCAACACTGCCGCAGACCCGATCCACCCGACATACGGCACCGCAAACAGCAGTTGGGCTAAGCCGAATGGCAAATTCCGAATAATCGATTCCCGAAATCCTGCCGTCTCACGAACATCGAGCCGCATGGTCTGCAAACCCACCAGCCGCTTCCCGATACTTCTCCCACCCGCAAAACCGTCCGCAATCAGAATGTAGGCCAGTCCGGAAAGAAACCCGACTGGCGGTGCAACCTCATCAGCGGCCACGACAATGAACAAATCGATGAGTTTCGCAATAAACCGATTGAGCACGTACGCCTTGGGATAGACCGCTCCTTCGATGAGCTTCGCAACTGGGCCTACCCCTATCAAGGAATCTCCTTCTAATTAATGGCAAAGTATAACAAAATCAAACAACTTGCACAAACAAACAGCTTTCCTTCCTCATACTTGTACAATTGCTCTTCGAAACGACCCTGGCAGGCGCCAAAGGGATAATACGTGGTCGGATGCGGGAGACTGATTCGTCCACAATCGACTCTCACGAACCCCTCGCTCTCCGCCAGGCCCTTCGCGGTCGACGGCCGCTCATGATCTTGCCTTCAGCCCCAGCGCCAAGTACAATCCGCGAACCATTTTTCGACTGAGAGGAATTGCATGATCAAGGTAATGCGGGACGCATCGCACAACCATCCCTGGCTGTTGAAATCAATCATGGGCATCCTGGCCATTGCCTTTGTGATTACCATGGGCTGGTGGGGATTCGGAGACCAGCCGGGAAACACCGTCGCCACCGTCGGCGATTTGGCCGTCACGCGCGATGAGTTCCGGCGCGCCTACGAAAACATGTACCGCTTCTACAAAGAAAAAGTGCCGGGAGAGTTCAAGGATGAAACGATCAAGCAATTTGTGATCGAACAACTCGTCGACAACCGTCTCTGGCTGATGGCCGCGAAAGATATGGGCATTACCGTCTCCGACGGAGACCTGCGCGAAATGATCGTGCAAGTCCCAGAGTTTCAAAAAAACGGGGCCTTCGATCCGGAGCTCTATCAACGACTCCTGGCCGCGAATCATCTCACCCCGAAAGTCTTTGAAGAGGCGCAGGCCAAGGAAATCCTCGGCAATAAAGCGAGAATGTTTGTCCGGGATGCCGTCGCCTTAACACCGTCGGAGATCTCCGAAGGACAGGCCCTGATGACCAGGCAGCCTGATGCTGATCCCACGAAAGCCACCGCAGCAAAGGATCGCGTCCTGCAAGATATGCTCTTCCAAAAGCAGCAACGCGCGTTGGTGGCGTTTCAGGAGTCGCTCAAAGGCAAAATCCCCGTCAAAGTTCATCGGGAACTGCTGTAACACTGATCGCGTGCAGACCGGCCGCTCGCTCCAGACCGCCTGCTCAGAGAATCAGCATCGCATCGCCATAGCTATAAAAGCGGTAGCGCTGCGCCACCGCTTCAGCATAGGCATTCCGCATCATCTCCACGCCGGCTAGTGCAGAAACGAGCATCAGAAGCGTCGTGCGAGGCAGATGAAAATTCGTCATGAGCGCATCGACCACGTTGAAGCGAAATCCGGGCGAGATAAATAACCGGCTCTCACCGACTGCCGCCTGAAGCCCTCCGGCCTGCTTCGCAGCTGATTCGAGCGCGCGGACCGCGGTGGTCCCAACCGCGATCACTCGTCCGCCGGCTCGTTTCGTCTTGAGGATTGCCTCTACCGTCCGCTCACTCACTTCAAACCATTCCGCTCCCATCTGATGTTCCTCAATACGCTCGACGACCACCGGCTTAAAGGTCCCGGGCCCTACATGTAACGTGACTGCTGCTGTCTCAACTCCCCGAACCCGCAACTGGGCCATGAGCTCGGGCGTAAAGTGCAGACCGGCCGTCGGAGCCGCGATCGCACCCTCTCGATCCGCAAAACAGGTTTGATACCAGACTTGGTCCTCCAGCTGCGCGGAGCGCTTGATATAGGGAGGAAGCGGCATACACCCGTGTGCCCGCAGAAAGTCGACAACCGGAACCGGACTCACAACCTTGATTTTCGTGCCGTGCTCATCGCGCTGCACGACCGTCGCACTGGCATCCCCTTCAAACAGGATTGCCTGCCCCACGCGAAAATGACCTTTGAGCATGACCTCCCAGACCGCATCGCCGAGGTCCTTGACGAACAACACCTCCACAACAGTACCCGTCGGCTGTTTACGTCCAGATAGACGAGCGGCCAGTACCTTCGTGTCATTCACCACAAGCAGATCCCCCGGCACCAACAACTCAGGAAGATCGGCCACGTGCCGATTCGACAAGGTTCCTGTCCGTGGGTCGAGACACAACAGGCGCGCTGCATGACGAGGCAGTACCGGCTCAGAGGCGATCAGAGTGGGATCGAACGGAAAGTCGAATTCAGAGAGATTCATCTAGGAAGTCGGAACCGGGGGCATTTTCGTCAACGCCACATTCTGCAACTCGGTGCCGGGATAATAATACCGTAGGATTGAGGAGAAGGAATAGCCTAACTCGGCCAGTTCCTTCGCCCCCCACTGACAGAGCCCCACGGCATGACCGGCACCGTATCCGGTCAAGACAATGTCCTGGCCCATAGACTCGATCGTGAACTGCGTACTCGGCACAACCGTGTAGCCGACCGCCTTCCGGAGATCCTCACCGCGCAGAATGAGTTCACCCTTGGAATGCAGAATGCGTAACTTGGAAACACGCCCGGCACGACTGAAGCCCACCGGCGTCATCGTGGCGATCGTCCCTACAGAAAATCCCTGATGCCTGAGATTGCGCTCCAGCGTCGTCACTCTGAAAGAAGCCTTCCACTGGTAATACGGGGACTCCACGTCGAAGGGACATTCCACGCCTTTCAGATACGGCAGATCCTTCGACCAGACCACCATCGCATCCTCGGTAATCCCTGCCGCGGTCGAGGAAAACGCAGCGTAGATCGGCGCGCCATCATGGGTCACCACCAGACCACGGGTCGATTCCACCGCTTCCTGCACACGCGCGTCCACTCCCTGCCGCCCTCGATAGACCTGATCTTGAATACTCGCAGCCACATCATAGTCACGCGATGCGCTGAGCATATGCTGATACAGTGCATAGGTTCGAGCCGCCACGGCCTGCACTTTGAGCATTTCACGGTGCCAGGTCGAATTCACTTCAGCAGGCACCACCCCTTTTACATACTCCTCAAGATCCACCTGATTGATCACGAGCAGGCCTTTCCCACGCCGGACTACATGCACCAGTCCGCTCACATGGAGGGCACCCCGCTCATCGGCAGGCTGCAGCGCTGCGCCATGGCTCCCGCTGGATACACGTGGTAGCCAGAGCTTTAAATCATGCTCGCCCGCACGCAGCGTAAGCTGCTCCCCCGCCACTCGCGTCCCGTTGACTAAGAGCGCCGCCCCGCGCAGCTCGATATGCAGAACAGTGTTGTATGAATGCGACCGGCTCTGCCCGTCGGTGAGCCACACCGCACTCTCGGCGCGCACATCGAGTCGATGGACATCGGACGCCATTAAGACACGAATGGACTCAGCCGCCTGAACCGGCGTGCTGAGGGCAAAGATAACCTCAAACACGGCCCAGAGGCCTGCCAGCCGTCGAAGATGTCCTAGCGCCTGAACAGCCATGATAAAAGATAGAATAGCAGACTTAGTCCGATACTGAGCACCAGACTGGTCCCAAGGGGAACATAAAAGGAGAAATGATCGCGCTTAATTGAAATGTCGCCCGGCAGTTTCCCGACCCACCCAAACCATCCACTCAACCCCGGAATCCGGTCGCTCAGGACGAACAGCAACCCCACGACGACCAATCCGCATCCGGCTGCAATCAAGAGCTTCCCGAAGGCGCCCCATTCGCCCATCAGCCCCGCACCAGGCACTCGGCAATTTGGACGGCGTTCAAAGCGGCGCCTTTTCGAAGATTGTCGGACACGACCCACAGATTGAGTCCGTTCGTCACCGAGGCATCTTCACGGATGCGGCCAACGTAAACTTCGTCTTTCCCCGTCGCATCCAGCGGCATGGGATAGAGCTTCTTCAACGGGTCATCGTAGACCAGCACCCCCGGCATCGCCGCCAGCGCCGCGCGAGCCTCATTAGGGGTCAACGGCTTCTCCAACTCCACATTGATGGACTCGGAATGGCAGCGCAACACCGGCACCCGCACCGTGGTGGAGGTCACACGCATCTTCGGCGCATCCAGAATCTTTCTCGTTTCCCTGACAATCTTGACCTCTTCAGAGCACTCGCCGCCCTCGGAAAATGATCCGATATGCGGCAACAGATTGAAGGCAATCTGGTAGGGATAGACTTCCGCCTTCACATCGCGAAAGGCCATCAACGCCCTCGTCTGGTCCAGTAATTCGTCCATCGCCGCGGCGCCGGTCCCAGACACCGATTGGAAGGTCGTCACCACCACTCGCTTCACCCCCACCGCATCGTGGAGCGGCTTGAGCGCCATCACCAATGGGGTCGTTGTGCAATTGGGTATAGACACGATCCCCCGGGGCAACGATCGCAACGCCGCGGCATTCACTTCCGGCACCACCAGCGGCACTTGCGGATCCATCCGAAAGACCCCGCTGTCGTCGATGACCACGACCCCGGCCGCCCCCAACCGGGGGCCATACTCTTTACTGATGGAATCCGTCGCGGAGATGAAGGCGAAATCAACGCCGGCAAAGGAAGAGGACTCGGTCAATTCTTCGACCGTCCACTCCTTGCCCTGGCAGGTCATGACCTCACCGGCTGAGCGTTTCGACGCAAACAGCCGGAGTCCGGCCAGCGGGAAATTCCGTTCTTCGAGAATTTCCAGACTCTCTTTACCGACCGCTCCGGTCGCTCCAAGAATGGCCACAGTGTAGGCTGACTTTTTCTTAAGCATGTGCAGAATCCTATTCCAGCGAGAGGGCACGAATACGGTGATTAAAGGTGTCGGCGATCAAGAGCGTCCGCTCGCCATCCGCGACAATACCGAAGGGATAACACAGTCCTGCCTCCAACGCCGTCCCACCGTCACCGACGGATGAGGCAGACCCGGTACCGGCCATACGCGTCAAGAGACCCGTCGCACGCTCCCATCGGCGAATCAGGTGGCTGTCCGAATCAGTCAGAAACAGATTACCTTCCCGATCCAGCGCAATCCCTGACGGCCTGGAGATACTTGAAGACGGCGGATCATCGGGTGACTGATAGCGATAACTTCCTCCGTCACCGACCGCCGTCGCAATCATTCCGGTTACAAGATCGACGGATCGGATACGACTATTGAACGTATCGGCAATATAGAGCGTCCCTGCCGCAACGGCTAACCCGCTGGGCCCGGCTAGGCTCGATTCCGCCGCCGGCTTACCGTCTCCATCATAGGCCGCCGATCCCATTCCTGCGACCGTGCGAATGATCCCGGTCTTCAGGTCGACGGCCCGCACACGGTTATTACTCTGATCGGCGATATACAGCTGTCCCTGCGCATCGACAGCCAAGGCGGCCGGTTCGTTGAGCGCCGCACGATCAGCCGGCCCGCCGTCGCCGGAAAACCGTGCCTGCCCGGTGCCGGCAATGGTCGCGATGATCCCGGTCTGAGCATCCACCCGGCGCACCCGATGGTTCATCGTATCGGCAATATAGAGGTGGCCCTGCGCATCGACTGCAACTGCTGTGGGGAAATTCAGCAGCGCCTCTGTGGCAGGCCCGCCATCTCCGCCGTACCGTTTGGGCGCTGCTGCCCCGACGAGATAGCGCACCGTCCCGCTCAGATCCGTCTGTTGGGTAAACTGCTCTGTCGTCTTGTGGCTCGTCTCGGCTAAGGGATCAACTTCTTCCTCAGGGGCGACATCCCCACCGCCTGATTGAGAGGCCGGCGCGACTTCTTCAGATGCACAGCCGACCACAGTAGAAATCAGACCGGTGACGCGATCCACCCGCCTCACGACGTGGTTTTCAGAGTCTGCAACAAAGAGATTTCCCTGGCCATCGATCGCCAGGCCCTTCGGCTCATTCAGGCACGCCTGCAAAGCCGGCCTGCCGTCACCGCTGAACCCGGGCTCGCCAATGCCAGCCCGCGTCGCAAGAGTCCAAGATGTAAACAGGGTTGCCATGCGAGAGTCCCGCCTCAGTTCAAATTGCGAAGAATCGCGTCGCCCATCTCGATCGTACCGACGACTCTGGTTCCCGGACTCTGAATGTCCTTGGTGCGATACCCCATATCGAGCGTTTTGACGATGGCCTGCTCGATCGCCTCGGCTTCTTTCTCGAGCTTGAACGCGTAGGACAACATCATGCCCGCAGAGGCGATCGTCGCGATGGGATTCGCAATGTTCTTACCGGCGATATCCGGAGCGCTGCCATGAATCGGCTCAAACAATCCGACCTTGGCGCCGATACTGGCCGACGGCAACATGCCGATCGATCCGGTCAGCATGGCCGCTTCGTCGCTGAGAATGTCGCCGAAAATATTGTTGCACACCATGACATCGAACTGGCGCGGGTTGCGGACCAGTTGCATCGCGGCATTGTCGACATAGATGTGGTGCAATTCGACGTCCGGATAACTCTTCTGGACCTCGATCATCACCCGGCGCCACAACTCGGACGACTCCAGCACATTCGCCTTATCGACCGACGTGACTTTTTTCCGCCGCTTGCGCGCCGCTTCGAACGCCACCTTGCCGATCCGGCGAATCTCTTCGGTGGTATAGACTTCGGTGTTCACTCCGCGCTCTTCGCCGTTCGGCAGCTTTTCAATCCCCTTCGGTTTACCGAAGTAGATTCCACCGGTCAGTTCACGCACGACGAGAATATCGATCCCTTCGATCACCTCACGCTTCAACGTCGAGGCATCCACCAGGTTGGGATAGACCTTGGCCGGACGTAAATTGGCATAGAGGCCCAAAGCTTCACGGATACCGAGCAGCGCCCGCTCGGGACGAAGGCTATACTCCAACCCTTCCCATTTGGGGCCACCGACGGCGCCCAGCAATACCGCGTCGCTTTGTTTGGCCAAGGCCAATGTCTCTTGCGGCAGCGGTACACCCACTTTGTCGATCGCCTGCCCGCCGATGTCGGCCGAGGTGAATTCAAATGTGTGCTGATACTTCTCCCCGATGGCCTGCAACACCTTGACTGCTTCGGGAACGATCTCGCGCCCGACTCCATCACCCGCCAAGACTGCAATCTTCGCTTTCACGTGACGCCACTCCTTCCTGCGAACAGACTGGATTCTCTACTCCGCGACCCGCTCATCTTCAATCCGCCAGGCCGGATCAACCAGACACAAAAATTCAATGTCCGTCGTACCGATGTTTTCGAGCGACTGATTCCCCCCGGGCGGAACGTACACAACGGATCCACCTTCGACGAGCTGAGCCTCACTCCCGATACTGAACCGGCCTTGCCCGGCAATAAAGTAGTACACCTCTGAAGAAGCCAGCTTGTGCCACTTGGACCGGCGGCCGGGAGCCAACCGGCCATGAGCAAGACTGTAGCCCAACTGCACCGGCTGTTTGGCCGGATGCAACAGTTCACGAAGAACCGTATGGTCTCCGGCTAGAAATTCAGGGCATTCCAAGAGAGTGCGCTTGAGCATGGGAGACAGTCCCAACCTGTCCGCAACTATGCCAACCGCCACTTGCGGACACCAGGGGCCGTCACTCTAGCGTGGCGGGATTGGTCAAATCAAGCGGACTTTCTGCTCTCCCTCCGCCTGTTTCGAGGCCATATACGCGAGTCGATTCAACGCATTGAGGTAGGCCCGGGCTGCGGCCATGATGATATCTGTATCCGCCCCATGACCAGAGACCGTGCGGCCATCCTCCTCCACGCGCACAGAGACTTCTCCTTGCGCGTCTGTCCCGCCCGTAATGGCGTTGACGCCGAACATCAACAGCTTACTCTTCGTCTTCGTGATGGCAGCAATCGTCCGATAGACCGCATCGACCGGTCCGTCACCGGTACCTGATTCCTTGATCACCTGACCGTCAATGTGCAATTCCACCGTTGCAGTCGGCACCAGGTTCGTGCCGCTTTCGACATGGAATGACTTCAACACAATCCGCTCGGTCATCTTGGCTAACTCTTCCGACACGATCACTTCCAAATCTTCCTCGAAAATTTCCTTCTTCTGATCGGCCAGCTTCTTGAAACGCTCAAAGGCATGGTTGAGCTCTTCCTCGCTGAGCTTATACCCCAAATCTTCCAATCGCTGCCGGAATGCGTGACGCCCGGACAACTTGCCCATGACCATCTTGCTCTCGATCAATCCGATCGATTCCGGCCGCATGATTTCATACGTGGTCTTATCCTTCAACAAGCCGTCCTGGTGAATGCCGGACGTGTGCGCAAAGGCATTCGCACCGACGATCGCCTTGTTCGGCTGCACCACCATCCCGGTAATCTTACTCACCAACCGGCTCGTCTTGGCGATCTCTTCCGTCCGGATGCCCGTATCGGCGTGATAGAAGTCCTTCCGCGTCCGGAGCCCCATGACGATTTCTTCCAGCGACGTGTTGCCGGCTCGTTCACCGATGCCGTTGATCGTGCACTCCACTTGGCCTGCCCCGTTGACGATCGCCGCTAAGCTGTTCGCAACGGCGACACCCAGGTCGTTGTGGCAGTGGACTGAAATCACGGCCTGCTTGGCATTGGGCACTTTGTCGAAAATCCCTTTGATCAACGCGCCGAACTCTTGCGGCACGGCATAGCCGACCGTATCGGGAATGTTGATCGTTCCCGCCCCGGCCGCAATCACCGCTTCGATCACCTCATAGACATAGGTTTGGTCCGAGCGACTCGCATCCATCAGCGAGAATTCCACGTCGGGCATATAGCTCCGCGCGCGCTGCACCATCTCGACCGCGCGCTTCTTGGCCTCTTCCCGCGTCATCCTGAACTGATGCTTCAAGTGGATATCGGACGTTGAGAGGAACGTATGAATCCTGGCCTTAGGCGCTCCCTTGAGCGCCTCCCAGGCCCGATCGATGTCTTCTGGACGAGCCCGCGCGAGACTGCAGACCGTCGGCCCCTCGACCTCCAACGCAATCCGACGGACCGCCTCAAAATCACCGGGCGAACTGTAGGCAAAGCCGGCCTCGATGATATCGACACCGAGCCGCGCCAGCTGCTTCGCCACCATGACTTTCTCTTCTACGTTCATGCTGGCGCCCGGCGACTGCTCGCCGTCGCGCAACGTCGTATCGAAAATTCGAATCATCCGTTCCATACGATCACCTCTCCCGTCTAATGAGGCTGCTCAAAAAGTCTCCCCTGCAAGGCCGCAGGGAGGACGATCCCTGAGGCGTACTCCCGCAGTACGTCGAAGGGGTCGAACGACCGAGAACGCTGCAGGGGAGCTTTTTCAGCAGCCTAAAATAGAAAAAGCCTTCGGCCCCCCATTACGGTCAGGGACGAAGGCTTCGTGCGCTTCGTGGTACCACCCTGGTTCGGCAACGAATGACCTGTGGTCATCCATCACCCTTCATTGGCCCCTTACGAGGGCGAAGCGGAATCCATTACTCGGATTTCACGGATTCGGCTCAGAGGCGAGTTCGGCGACACACAGACCGGCTTGCACCACCCGCCGGCTCTCTCAAATCTGTATGGCTCGCGTACTACTCCTCGTCGTTGCCTTACGATTTGGGTTCTATCACAGGCTGATCGGACTTGGGAAGAGGTTTCTTCCCGACCGCTTTTGCCATCAACCAGAACAATCGCTCTGTCGGCCCCATCAACGCGTAGCCTGAAAACACCACAAACAGCATCACCTCAGGCCAGGCCGCGATCATCATGAGCGCAAGAATGCCCCACACCAGATAAGTAATCTGCTGGCGGCCTTTGAACTTCATATCCTTGAAGCTACGATACTTCACGGTACTGACCATGAGGAACGAAAGGGCGAGCGTGATGATCAGCACTAAAACCGGCTTCACTTCCGCACCCATCCGCACAATATGATGGTCGAGGATGACCAGCGACGCGACCACTCCGGCAGCCGCGGGAATCGCCAACCCGGTGAAGTACTTGCTGTCAGCCAGCGCGACCGTTGAATTGAAACGCGCGAGCCGCACGGCTCCCATCGCCACATAGGCAAACATCACCGCGACACCGAACATGCCTTGTCCGCTCAGCGCCCAGGAATAAATCAGGAGGCCCGGGGCAACTCCGAACGAAACCACATCGGACAGAGAATCATATTCCAGTCCAAAGTGGCTCGTGCTATTCGTCAGACGGGCCGACTTTCCGTCCAGTACATCGAAAATCATCGCGACCAAAATGGCAATCGCTGCCGCCATATAGTTGGCATTGAAGACCGACAGGATGGCATAAACGCCGCAAAACAGATTCCCCGTCGTGAAAAGATTGGGAATCAGATGCATCGCCTGACGCTTTCGCGCTTCCTTCCCCAATGTTTGTCGCAAGCCGTTTCCCTTCATCGTAGGTCTCCCAAGATGGTTGCTCCGCCTTTCACTCGATCTCCCACGGCCACTCTCAGCTTCGTACCGATGGGAAGAAATGTGTCCATCCGTGAACCAAATCGGATCAACCCAAAACGCTCTCCCAGCCTGGCCCGATCTTTTGGGGACACCCAGCAGACAATGCGCCGGGCAATGAGCCCCGCCACTTGCACGCACAAGACCTTTGCACCGCCGGCCGCTTGAATCATCAGCGCGTTCTGTTCATTCTTTATCGTCGCCTCCGGCTTGCTGGCGACCAAAAAGAGCCCCGGCTGGTACTGCACATCTTCAATGACCCCTTCGCAGGGAATCCGGTTGATGTGGACATCGAACACGTTCAGAAAGATCGTCACGCGGAGACTGCGCTCTTTGAGATACCGAGGCTCAAACTCTTCTTCGATGGCAATGACTTTCCCATCGCCGGGCGCCACAATCAGCCCAGGGCCATCCGGAATCACCCGCGCGGGGTTGCGGAAAAACCACGAAACAAACAGCGTGAGGCCGGCCGCCAGCACGGCAACCGGCGTCCACCCCACCCATCCAGTAAATAGTGTAACGCCCGCTGCCGCTCCGATGAAGGGAAATCCCTCTTTGGCAAACGGAACACCGACGGCACGATCAGCCACAGGGCTAGCCCCCTCTAGTTCTTGGTCTTGTCGACCAGCTGATCTTTCTTCAGCCAGGGCATCATCGCCCGGAGCTTGGCCCCTACGGCCTCGATGGGATGCGCTTCGCCTTTGGCAAGCAACGCATTGTAGACAGGACGATTGGCTTGATTCTCAAGCACCCATTCTTTGGCAAACTGACCGGTCTGAATTTCGCCGAGGATCTTCTTCATTTCCTGTTTCGTCTGCTCGGTCACCACTCGGGGCCCCCGGGTAATATCCCCGTACTTGGCCGTGGTGCTGATCGAGTAGCGCATATTGGCGATCCCGCCCTGGTAAATCAGATCGACAATCAACTTCACTTCATGCAGACACTCAAAATAGGCCATTTCAGGCGAATAACCGGCTTCCGTCAGCGTTTCGTAGCCCGCCTGAATGAGCGATGTCAGACCGCCGCACAACACCGCCTGCTCACCGAACAGATCGGTTTCGGTCTCTTCACGAAAATTGGTTTCGATGATGCCGGCACGACCACCGCCGACCGCACTCGCATAGGCTAACCCCACCTGCCGAGTCGTCCCGCTCGGATCCTGGTGAACGGCGAGCAAGCAAGGCACGCCGCTCCCTTTGGTGTATTCCGATCGAACCAAGTGTCCCGGTCCCTTGGGAGCGACCATGAACACATTGATGTTTGCCGGGGGCACGATCTGGCCGAAATGGATGTTGAAGCCATGCCCGAATGCGAGATACGAACCGGGCTTCAGGTTCGGCGCAATATCTTGGCGATAGATAGAGGCCTGCATTTCATCGGGCGCCAGGATCATCACCACATCGGACGCCTTGACCGCATCGGCGACCGGCATGACCTTGAGTCCGCTCTGCTCAGCCTTTTTCCACGACGCGCCTTCACGCACACCGATCACCACATTGACGCCGCTCTCCTTCATATTGAGGGCATGCGCGTGACCCTGGCTGCCATAGCCGATCACGGCCACTTTCTTATTGCGAATCTGTTGAATGTCGGCATCTTTGTCGTAATAAATCTTCATCATGAACTCCTCAGAAACGCCCTGTTTCAGAAATAGATATGACCGTGAACTCCAGACTACTCGCGCGCCACTTTCTTGGGCTGTACCGCACTCGCTCGAATCGGCTCCCGCGCTACGGCCACTCGCCCGGTTCGAGTCAATTCCTTGATTCCAAGCGGCTGCAACAGATTGATGATCGCTTCGATCTTTTTTGGATCGCCCGTGACCTCGATGGTATAGGTCGCCGGGGTCGAATCGATGACGTTGGCCCGGAAAATGTCCGCGATTCTGAGCGCCTCTGCCCGATCTTCGGCCTTGGTATGCACCTTGATCAAGGCCGTCTCGCGAGACACGAACTCGCTCTCGTTCAGATCGACGACCTTGATCACGTCGATGAGCTTATTGAGATGCTTCACGATCTGCTCGATGATGCGATCATCGCCCGAAGTCACAATCGTCATCTGCGACATCGAAGGATCCAGCGTCGGCGCCACCGACAAACTCTCAATATTGAACCCTCGCCCGCTGAACAGCCCGGCGACGCGGGACAACACCCCGAATTTATTTTCGACTGTGACGGAAATAATGTGTTCCATATTCGAGTACCTTACGCGGTCAGGACAGTATCGTTACCGTCCGGCGTCACTTTGGATGTGCCTGCCTGCTTTGTTTTCAACTCCGGCGGATCTTCCAAAATCATCTCGTGGTTACACCCTCCGGCCGGAATCATCGGATACACGTTTTCAAACCGATACGTCGGCACATCCACAATCACCGGCCCATTCACCGCAATGGCTTCCTTGAGCACCGCATCGAGATCGCCCACCTTGTTCGCACGCAGACCAACGGCCCCATAGGCTTCCGCCAACTTCACAAAGTCCGGGGTATTCTCAAGATCGCTGGATGCATAGCGGCCCTGGTAGAACAAGTCCTGCCACTGCCGCACCATGCCATGGAACCGGTTGTTCAAGACAATGATCTTCACAGGAAGCTTGCTCACCACCGCCGTAGCCATCTCCTGCATATTCATCTGAATGCTGCCGTCCCCCGCAATACAGAGCACTAACCGGCCGGGAAACGCCGCCTGCGCGCCCATCGCCGCGGGAAAACCAAAACCCATGGTCCCCAACCCGCCGGACGTCAACCAGCGATTCGGCTTGGCCAGCTTGAAATATTGCGCAGCCCACATCTGATGTTGGCCTACATCGGTTGAAACAATCGGGTCACGATCCTTGGTGAGTTCGTACAGACGCTTCACCACATACTGCGGCTTGATCGGTCCATCCGCATCCTGCTGATATGACAACGGGTGAGCGGCTTCCCACTCCCGAATCTGTTTCCACCAGGGCTTCCGTAGTTCCTTCTGTTCCCCGTTGACCGACGCGCGAAGAATCTGATTCAACTCGCGCAGGACGGTCTTGCAGTCACCGACGATCGGAATATCGACGTGGATGTTCTTTCTGATCGACGTCGGATCGATATCGACATGAATGACCTTGGCATGAGGACAAAACTCCGACACCTTCCCCGTGACCCGGTCATCAAAACGCGCCCCGATCGCGATTACAAGATCGGAGTAGTGCATCGCCATGTTGGCCTGATAGGTGCCGTGCATGCCCAGCATCCCCAAGGACAACTGGTGCTCTCCGGGGAATGCCCCGAGACCCATTAAGGTCATATCGACCGGAATCTGCGTCAGTTCCGCCAGCTCGATCAATTCTGCCGAAGCGCCTGAAAACACCACGCCGCCACCGACGTAGAGAATCGGCTTCTTGGCCTTCATGATGGCCTCGGCCGCCTGCTTAATCTGCCACTTGTTGCCGTCGTATGTCGGGTTATACCCACGAATTGAGACGGAGGTGGGATAGACAAATTCGGTTGTGGCCATCGACACGTCTTTGGGGATATCGACAAGGACAGGACCTGGGCGGCCTGTTGTCGCAATGTAGAACGCCTCTTTGATGGTCATTGCAAGATCGTTGACGTCCTTCACAAGAAAGTTGTACTTCGTGCAAGGCCGGCTCAGTCCAATGTTGTCGGCCTCCTGAAACGCATCGTTGCCGATCAGGCTCGTGGGCACCTGGCCGCTGAAACAGACCAACGGAACGGAGTCCATATAGGCATCAGCCAACGCGGTAATGACATTAGTCATACCGGGGCCTGACGTCACCAGGCACACGCCCGCTTTCCCTGTCGCCTTGGCATAACCTTCGGCCATGTGGCCGGCACCCTGTTCATGCCGTGTCAAGATGACGTCCAAGTCTTTCTGCTGATGAAGCATGTCGAAAATCTTGAGGACCACGCCTCCGGGAAGCGCGAAGATCGTTTTGACCCCCTCCCGCTTGAGACACTCGATTAATATCTCAGACCCGTTGAGCTTCATATCGTTTCCCTCCCCCGGATGCCCGGAGTACTGTTTTCAAGAACGTGCAGCCCTTCACGAAATGGCCATCCTAGAACCTCTGGCCAATCCACACAGAAATTTGTGCAATATCAATAGGAAAGAATGCGAGATCCTAACACC
>JACOEJ010000061.1 GCA_024998645.1 Nitrospira sp. | reverse complement strand
CCCCTATCGGCTTATCGCTGGGTTAACTAAAGCGACACATTCTATATTTGGCCATTCCCTCCTTACTCAACTAGAGCCTTTTCTGCATAATCCGACCCAATCTGGCCCACTGATTCCGACGCAAGTCGGCTACCCTATTCTCTTACGTTAAGAAGTGGCCCCTTTTTTAGACTGGATCGCAATACCATTCGTGGGCGGCGCGACCGATGGCAGACCGCCGGCGTGGCCAGTCAGGGGCCTCGGTATCCCGCCGAGCGCCCCGGTCGAATCCGGCATCCCATTGTCGATTCCGACAGACGGAACGCTGGCACTGATTCCGACGTAGAGCTAGCCATTCTTTCGAGCCTACTCTGGCTCGGTTGGCAACGATGTTGTCTCTCGGAATGCGGGGCGGGGTAATTCCCTCGCGGTCCATCCCCTGAGCAACTGGCGACACAGGTCCTCCTTCACCCGGTCGCTGCAGTTGTAAGGTGGCGCGGAGTACGGTAGCGGAGACGCTCTATCGTACGACCGTGGCCGGGCTGGCGTGGCGCTAACCGGCGGACCTCCAGAGTCTCACGAAGACCGACCTCATGCTCCTCGATGATTAGGGTTTTGCCTCTTTGACCGACGTGCACCGATGATTGGCTCGGGCGTCGGGCCACCCTCGTGGCCAGTTAAATCACGGTCGACCACCGACCACGGCGATCGGCAAGCCGGCGCTGGCGAACGCCATTCTTGACCGGCTCATGTACAACGCCTATAAGATCAGGCTCAAAGGAGAGTCCATACACAAGCGGCTAGCGAAATCGGACGGAAGTCGGCCACCTCGGACAGACGACTGAGACCCTGCGTCGGGGCTCCGAGGGGTGGCTGGATTCACTCGAAACCGGTTGCCGATTCAGCGGAATATGCACCTTTCCCCTTTACACTTCTTTACACTTAAAAGTGTAAAGTTTTGACTAGCTGCCCAAAAGCATTTCCCCCATCGGACTTTGCAATCCAAACAGCGCAATAGAATCTTGGCTCATTATTCGATAATGATTTCAATTGGTTTCAGACTAGTGAGGAATTCTGTACATACATTGCGAGTCCCCGCAACCAATCCGGGTCTTCCTTCTCTCCCCCTCATTCTTTGTTTCATGGTCACGTCACAGAGCAAGAGTTTTGCCTTCCATCAACTTGCTCCACAACACCGTCCGATCATTCTCGCAGAGATTTGCAAGTCTCTTTGGCAGTCTCTCCAATTGCGATAGGATCAGCCTGCGCTGACTGGCGGGAAGGGAGCGGGGTCGTGAACTTTATTCGAATCGGGAACCGCGCACTAAATCTTGATCGCGTCACTCATTGCGAAGTGCAAATCTGGCAAGATGCCATATCTGTAAAAATATACATGGCCGGGACTGCAAATAACACCCCTGTGGTGCTGAATGAGGAAGAAGCCAAAGAATTCTGGAAGTACATTGAGTATGTCGCTGAAAAGCCCGTGTGAACCCGCACTAGCCGCCGGCCCGGCTCTGACTCATCTATCCATTCTCTGAATCCATATGATCGTGCTTATCGGTAGGCCTCACTACTCTTCGTAGTGGCAAGAAAGCCTGGCGCCTGGGACCGATAGTCTCGATAGTAGCCCATAACTTTCTTCACATATGACTGGGTTTCTTTGAACGGGGGAATCTGCCGATACCGGTCGACTTTTTTCTCTCCAGCGTTGTAGGCCGCAAGTGCCAGCCGAATATTCCCGTGAAAGCGATCCAGAAGGTAACGAAGATGTTTCGCGCCACCTCCAATATTGTCACAAGTATCATAGAGGTTTCGCACACCATGACGAATCGCCGTTTCAGGAATCAGCTGCATCAATCCCACCGCCCCGGCTTTTGAAATCACCGTAGGGTCAAACGACGATTCAGCCTTCATCACCGCGAGCAGGAGTGCAGGAGACAGCCGATATTCTCGCGCGTAGTGGATTACCGCCTCTTCTAATTCTTGATCTGAGACCGCCGCATGGTATCGAGGCTTGAGGATGATTTCCCCGAAGCGCTGATCCGTTGGGACGTTCGTCACATGTACAGTCCCAGTAGAACTTACGTACCCATAAAGTTCCCCGTCGGCGAGAGCAGCGGGCGCTGCACTGGCTACCATAAACAGACTGGCCATGAACCTGATCCCGATCCGTCGAGCCCAGGCGTCATTCCCGAACACGTCGGCTCTCCGTCTACCGCTAGACTCATAGAGAGTTGTGGGAATCATCCGCGCTCCTCCCGGTTCTCCACTTACCATTGGCCTGTTACTTCACGTCTCCTCACACCTGGTCTATCCGCATGGAGCGTGCCATAAGAAGAAAATCGTCATTTAATTAATTATCATGCACTTTCAATCAGATAGGCATGCCTATACACCCAGTCTTATGTGGGGGAAGAAGGCTAAGGGGCAGCCATTTTTTCGCCATTGCGCCGCACTTTGTCGCTTAGATGAAATGGCCCGAACATTCTCCGATAAAAGGCCATGATATGCTCGATCAATGGTCCGCCGTTGTGCTACGGTTATCTTGTGATTCGCAGGTTTTGAGACGCACTGGCGAGAAGGTTGAGCAAAGAAGGAGAATGATGAATCAGCGACGACAATTCCTTCGAGCTATTGCCGCGTGTGGAGTTCTTTTTTTCATAAATGGCTGCGCGAGTGAATACGATGCCTTCCATACACAAACGGGAGACCCGATCCTCCTTTCACGGCGAGCCTACTCAAAAGAATCATGTCTGCAAAAGATTCATGCAGAGGGTGCCCGCCTTGGAGTTACCTTTCGCTATGTTCATGTGCGAGGATCCCTTTTTGGCCAATCCCTCCTATGGCCATTTGAAGGTGGGTATGCCTGTGAGGCTGCCGTAGGACCGGAGGGGAAGCCTAGAGGCATTTACCCGCTCGAAGACTCGCCGCTCCTTGCGCACAGCGAGTGAAATTCTCCCGCATCCACGGCTCAACCCACTGGCACGATAAATATTTCCCTTCCATACTCACAATTAGTAAGAATTCTCCTCTGTCAAGCAAAGTCTCTGTTGACAACACTCCCTATAGCGCAGTAATACTCCCTCCTCCACAGAATATGGGGGCGTGCGGGCACATCGCTCCTTCTCGCACTTCTGCTCATGGGAATGCGGGCAAGTCGAAGGGAGGTGGACCCAGGACTCTGGCACATAGGGGTACAAGCCAGGTCCATGAACAACAGAACACGAGTGCTGTACCATCAGCATATGCATTCAGGAAAACCTGTGGTTCTTGCGCCTTTCGTTTTACAAAAATCTGTTGGATTAGGAACAAGGAGTACGTATGGAAGACTTGGTGATTGAAGAAGAGGGCACCTCCTCCGCATTAACCATTACTCTCGGTGATTTTCTCGTCTTCATCAATTGGATGAATCAAACTGAAAAGGCTCTTGAACGCGCGGAAGCTCTTCCGACAATGCCTCAGCTCGACTCAGGTAAGGTGCGCGGCTGGATTCAACTGGTTCAACGACTGGAAGAGCGCTTCCGTCGGAGCGAGGAAAAGAAATTGGCGATGGAAGCGAATGTGATCGCGCAGGAAGCCCAACTTGGCCAGCTTTTATCACATCTCCACTCAAATATTGCTTCCTTGTACGAAAATCTCGGGCAATCACAAAAAGCCGAAGAAGTCCGCCGGCGTGCTGAAGCCCTTCATTCCGCATAGCCCCACATAGGACATCCCGGAGAAGCAGCAACACCGCTTACTTCTCCGGGCCCTCTTCCCTGTAGCCGCTCCCCAAGTATTCGGTTTTCATCACTCCCCACTATTTCTGACATTTCCTTGTGAAGACATAGACTTTGGCTATACTTGAGCCAGCGATGCAGAGGCCTTAATCGGAGAGGCGTAACTCGCACTATTTTCTTGTACAGAGGGATCTGGATTGAGCCCTTCGATAATCAAATTGCTGCTCGTCGAAGACAATGATGTCGATGCTCACCTCACTCGGGACATCCTGGCAGAGTGGAGCATCGAACAATTCGACATCACCCACGTCACACGACTCAGCGAAGCGTTTGCTCATCTGGCACGGAATCGCTACGACGCTATCCTGCTAGATCTGTCCCTGCCTGATGCCTATGGCCTGCCCACACTGAAACAGGTTCAAGCCACGAGCCCCACGATCCCGATTATCGTCCTCAGCGGAGTCAGTGACCAGGCGTTATCCCTTCAAGCCGTGCAGCAGGGCGCCCAGGACTATCTCGTCAAGGGACAGGGCCATCCGGAGTTGCTAGCTCGCTCCATTCGCTATGCCATCGAACGGAAACGAGCAGAAGAACGTATGACGTATCTGGCGCAATACGACCAGTTAACCGGGCTGGTCAATCGGACATTATTCCGCGATCGGCTCATCCAAGCCATGGCGCGAAGCAAACGACTCCAACGCCCTCTCGGCTTGATGTTGTTGGACCTCGATCGATTTAAATCCGTAAACGATACGATGGGCCACGATGTTGGCGATTTGCTGCTCAAAGCAGTGGCAGACCGGCTCAAACTCTGCGTCAGAGAAGTGGATACGGTAGCCCGAATGGGCGGAGACGAGTTTACGATTATCCTGGAAGGTTGCTCAGCGGATCAGGACATCACGGTCGTGGCTCAGCGGATTACCGAATCGTTAGGAGAACCCTTCGAGTTGGGCCCGCATCGTCCATCGATTGGCGTCAGCATCGGAATTACCATCTATCCCTCCGATGATCACGATATCGACGACCTCCTGAAACATGCCGATGCCGCGATGTACCGGGCAAAGCAAAAGGGTGGCAGTACCTTTCAATTTCACACATCCGATGCGAAGCCTCAGTCTCCTCTCGTCTCGTAGCAGACAACCCTTCTAACGACCGATCTCTTCCAACGGTTGGTCTGTCACCACATACGCTCCTCGAGGATTACGTGCAAGATCATTGGCGTTTGCCAACTCGGAAGAAGCCGGATTGGGATGCGCATCGGGTGTTACCACAATCCCCCAGTGCTGATTGCCTTGGCAAACATTATCCGCTAACAGGGCGCCTCCATGATGAAACAGCAACATGCCGCTCAACATGTTCCCGTCGCATTGATTGCGGACGATATCAGGACAAGTCCCTGCATCACGAACGGCAATACCGAAATGATGATTGCCGAAGCACCGATTGTCCACTACCCGAGGTTGAGCTCCGGCAAACACAAAAATCCCCGACTCTCGATTGCGACAGACTTCATTGCCGGAGAAGGTCGCCCGACACTCCGGGCCGTACAGCACAACACCGGATAGAATCCCTTCCATTGCGCGACAGTCGGAAATCACGCAGGTGCTATCTAGAACATTGATGGCCGAATGTTGATCGCTCCCCACATAATGAAATGCGATTCCTGAAATTCTTCCGCCGGAGACCCGTTGCAAGTATAACGGGCCACCGCGACGACAAAAGATCTGCACTTGGTCACGCCCGGCGCCAATCAGCCGTACAGGACGGTCCGAGATGAAGATCTTATCTTCATAGATGCCTGGTCTAATATAGATCTGATCATGTTCCGCCGCATCACGAAGCGCGTCACTTGGGAGGGAATAGCAACGCGGATCTGTTGCATCGACCGTCAGCGTCTTGCCACCGGCTGGATTAGACGGTAACGGCTCATCCATCATGCTTAGCTCCTTCTTTTCTCTTCAGCCTGAGCAGCGTAGCATTAAAGCCACACTGGGCAAAAATGGACTCGTACAATTCTGTCATCATTCAGAGTTTCCGGTCGAAATGTGTCGGAATTGTTCCTATTGGATAGTCTGAAAATATCAGTTTTTCACCATTTTGCGCGCCTTCCCCTAACATCTCCGTGGCATACTGATTGCGTTATCCCCATCTGAAGACCCGAGAGGGCTGGCTAGTTGGAGGAAAACCATGAAGAAGCAATTGCGCATCGGAATCCTCGTCGTAGTGAGCGCCCTGCTCTTTTCGCCAAATATCCCACTGGCGGCTCAAGGCCAAATGCAAGACAGCTCCCGCCGCTTATATGACCGAGTGATGGAAGAGTTCAAACACCGGGACTATGAAGCTGCGCTCGCGGGATTTCGTTTCTTTATCGAAGTTCATGGACACTCCGCCCTCGCTGCAAATGCCCAATATTGGATCGGAGAATGCCAGTATCGATTGGGACGCTATAAGGATTCGCTCGCCTCGTTTTATAATGTCGTCTCGTATTATCCACTCAGTCCGAAACTGGCAGCATCAACCCTGAAAATTGGGCAAGCCTATACGAAACTTGGCGATCAGGATAAAGCCCGCATGATGTTTGAACGCGTTGTCGATCAGTATCCCGACAGTTCAGAAGCTGAGCTTGCCAGGAAAGCTATCGACACCACTAACGCCAAATCTGAACCGGTCTCACATACGCTTGAGTAACACAGCCAAAAACCCGCCCTTGGCCCCCCCAACCACTACAAATCATCCGGCTCGCATGCGAGTAGGGATGCGAGCGCCGGAACAGTATAGGACTTCTGCACACGCAGAGTCACAAGCTTAATCCCAGCAGCATCAAGAACCGACTCAATCACCCGCTGCCGGCTTTCCTGACCACCCCGTGAAGCGATATCTTCCACTTGCACAACCTGCTCAACCTGCCTTGTCCCCGGGTGTACGAGGACAAACGCCACGCGCTTCAGTGCGATCTGTCGAAAGGCCTGCGCCCGAACTTCTCCAACCGCCTCAATTCGAACAAATGCCCAGAGCGGGACCTGCGAGAAAACGAGATAGTGATCCTGGACGGCCAACCGAATGAGGTTATAGAGCAGCACTTCTTGCTCCGTCAGCAACGGAGCAGGCATTACCTTCGTGCCTACTGGAAAGACTGGCCCCTGACTCTTCACCTTGTCTGACGAAGGGCTCCATTTCCACAGCAGCAATAACAGCACGACTATTGCGAGAGAACCAACGAGAATGACTTCCATGTGCTACATGCGGCCCTTCAAGACGAGAGCTTCAGCCGGCGCATCCACCCCGGTCCTCCGGGAACAATGCAACCCAGCAACACCGGATGACTCGCACCGGTGACGGCAGGAACATTGCTGCACTGGTCCATCGCCGTTTGATACGCCAGAATGGCAAACGCGACCGCCTCGAACGCCTTACTATCCCATCCAATCGCGTCGAATGTCGTGACAAGAGCCGGTGAAAACACGTCGGCAAGATGCGCCATAATGGCGCGGTTCCGCACGCCACCACCACCGACAATCACTTCATCAATCCCCCCCTGAATCCATCGCCTGGCCGTGCCTACTGACTCAGCCGTCCAACGGCTGCACGTGGCCAGGAGGGTTTCAATCGAGAGCTGGCGAGCCTCCTGGATGGCAAGAAGTTCCTCTACCATCGGTGCACCAAATATTTCTCGTCCCGTCGATTTCGGAGGACGTTTCGATAAATACGGATGCGCCAGCAGTTTTGTCAGCAAACGGCCGTCCGGCTTCCCACGCGAGGCAAGGCGTCCGTCACGATCCATCGAGACACGCCCGTCCGTCGCCCGGTACATGAGGCCATCCAAGACCATATTGGCCGGACCAGTATCAAATGCAATGACACCGCCCACCCCTTTCCCACGCGGTAAATACGTGACGTTGCTGATCCCGCCAAGATTGACCACCAATCGTGCACGCCGGGGATGACGGAACACGAGCGCGTGCACGCCGGGAGTCAACGGCGCACCCTGACCACCGGCGGCGATGTCACGCGGGCGAAAGTTGGCCACCGTCGTGATACCCGTTCGCTCGGCAATCACGGCAGGCTCGGCGATCTGCAGGGTAGACCGGATGGCTCCAACTCCGGCATCCTTCACTCCATGAGGCAAGTGGTGAACCGTCTGGCCGTGGGAACCGATTAAGTCGATGTCCTTGGGGCGAAGCCCGGCGGTCCGAATCACGCCGAGAGCCGCATTGGCAAACCATTCACCAAGCAAAGCATTCAAGTGACAAATTTCTGCAACAGACCCCGAGGCCGATGCCGCAAGAATCCGCTGTTGTAGAGAGCGCGGGTACGGCAATGCGTGGAAGGCGATGGTTTGTATATCCAGCCCCTTCCGTGATCGCGCGATCTCGACCAGTGCGGCATCAACTCCATCACCAGACGTGCCAGACATCAGTCCTACCACTTTCATAATCCTGCTTCCCTTTCCTCGATAGGCCTCGCACAGACGCCGCCGCTACGCTAATGGAAGTCGGTCATGCGGTCAAGCCATTGCGCACCTCCTCCCCATGATGTGATCGTCAGATCTGCTCGTTGACATCACAGAACCCCGATGCTACCGTCCCCGCCCATGTTTGCACTGTTTCGAATGCCTTTCAGAATAGTTCGTGCAGCCGTATGCTGCCTCGCGGCGTTCTTGCCGGCGCATGCCCTGGCAACTTCCCTTCCCCCCATGAACGTCGTCGTCACAATCCCTGTCCTCAAGGACCTGACCCAACAAGTAGGCGGCCCGCACGTACATGTCACGTCCCTCCTGAGCGGCTATGAGAATGAGCACACCTATGCACCTAAGCCCAGTGATTTGATCGCGGTCAGAAAAGCCCGGGTCCTTTTTGAAATCGGCATCGGGCTGGAGATCTGGGTTTCAGCCCTGGTCAAGAACGCCGGAAGCCCATCGCTAGTTGTGATCACAACCTCCGATGGCATCGGATTGATCCGTGATCATTCCGATCTGGAGATTGTCCAACCAGGCGATCATGAGCATGCCAACGGTGGCAATCCCCACGTGTGGATGGATCCAGAGAGTGTCGCCACGATGCTCCGGCACATTACAGAGACTCTCATCAAGCTTGACCCGGTGCATGCCAACGAGTTTCGCGACAACCAAGCCAAGTATCTCCGGCAGTTGGATCAACTCCGGAAAGAGTTGTCCGAACGCGTCAAGCAACTGACCGATCGACGCTTTATCGCCCACCATCCGGCCTGGCCCTATCTGGCCAGACGGTTTGGGTTCGACATTGTGGCCACGATCCAAGTCCAGTCTGGCACAGAACCATCGGCCCTTCAGATTCAGTCGCTCGTCGCGAAAATCAAAAGGGACCGCATCAAGGTCATCGTCTCCGAAATCCAGTTGAGTCAACGGATCCCTGAACTCTTGGCGAAAGAAGCCAAGACTCGCGTGATTGTCCTCACAACGCTCCCGGGCGGACTTCCCGGAACCGAGACCTACCTCGACATGCTTCGCTATAATGTGCTCCAATTGGCCAACGCGCTGGAGGCGACCTAACGATCGTCCTTGGTGTGCTCAGCGTCGGAAGGAGCCCCGTTTTCCGTGTCCGAATCATCCAACCCGATTATCCAATTTGACCACGCGACCTTTGGCTTTCCCGGAGTCATTGCGCTCCAGGATATTTCGCTTTCCATCGGCATGGGAGAATTTGTCGGCGTGATCGGGCCCAACGGTTCAGGCAAGACTACGCTCTGCCGTGCGGTCTTAGGCCTGATGGCGCCACTAACAGGACATTTGCGTATATTTGATTGCGCCTGCGGCGAACTACGCTGCCACCACCGAGCTCAGATCGGCTACCTTCCTCAGAAGGGCGTCGTAGATCGGAACTTTCCCGTCACCGTCCTCGAAACCGTCATGATGGGTCGCTATGGCACCTTGGGTCTCTTCAAACGAACGACGAAGAAGGACCAGGCCATTGCCCTCGATGCCCTCGCCCACGTGGGCATGGACGCGCATCGAGATACGGCACTCGGCCATCTCTCCGGCGGCCAGCAACAGCGGGTATTCATTGCCCGCGCCCTGGCTCAGCAACCGAAAGTCCTCCTGCTCGATGAGCCGACCACCGGCCTCGATATCACCACCCAGCACAACGTCATCGAATTAGTCGCGCATCTGCATAAGGAACTGGGCTTAACGGTGCTCTTGATTACACACGATATCAATATGATTCGCTCGCACGTCGACCGGCTCGTCTTGCTCAAGACACGCCTGTTTGCCGCCGGCCCGCCCGCCGAAGTGCTGCAACCCGACATCCTCCGGCAGGTCTATGGAAAGGATGTGGTGATTACCGAGAAAGATCTCGTGATCGTGGAGGACTATCATCACCACCATTGAAATGTCTGTAACCTATGTTTGAGCTTTTCACCTACGATTTTATGCAACGTTCCCTTCTCGCGGCGGCGATGGTGGGAGGGCTCTGTTCTGTCATCGGCGTGTTTGTGGTGTTGCGAGGGCTGGCGTTTGTCGGTGCGGGAACCGCCCATGCCGCGTTTGCCGGAGTGGCGCTCGGCTTTTTAATGGGCTGGCCGCCGCTGCTCCTTGCGATTATTTTCGGCTTGGCCACGGTCTGGATCACCGGCTGGGTGGAAGAAAAAGGGCGAATGAAGCTGGATGTGTCGATCGGGATTCTCTACACCACCACCATGGCGCTGGCGATTCTTTTCATTGGCCTCATGAAAACCTACAACGCAGAGGTCTATGGCTACCTATTTGGCAGTGTGCTGTCCGTCACGAGTGAAGAGCTCCGGACTATCGGAGGGCTTAGTATACTGGTGCTGGGCCTGATCCTCCTCTTTTCGAAAGAGCTGTATTTCATCGCGTTTGATCAGGAAATGGCCGAAGCCTCGGGCGTGCCGGCCCGTAAGATTTTTTTCCTCCTACTCACACTCGTCGCACTCACCGTCGTGATCTCGCTTAAAACGGTCGGGGCGATTCTGGTGTTTGCCATGATTTTGATTCCAGCATCCACAGCCTATCAGCTCACACACAGCCTGCGCACGCTGACGATCTACTCCATTCTCATTGGTATCTCGACTTCGGTTTCAGGAGTCCTGATTTCTGCTGTCTGGGATATTCCATCCGGCCCGGCTATTGTATTGCTTGCCACCTCTATCTTCTTTCTTGCAATCTTGTTCTCCCCAAAACGGGAACGGCGCATGGCTCCAGCCGCCTAACAGCACCAACTCATCATCAATGGAAAGCCTCCGCCCGTTTTTGTGCTAAATGTAGGCCTGTGGCTACAGAGCGCGAATGGCTAGGCAGTGAAATTTTTGATCGAAGCATCCCGGATTACTCGACTGCGACTAGAACAACGCTTGGTAGTTAGATGCCTGCATAATATTTTATTGCATTGAAAGTGAGCAGTTCAGCACAGGACTTGCATTTCCAATTACGCTATCGTTATTTTTCTCTACCATTTCATCACGGAGGAACTACATGAGCAAGGGATCATCTCGACGGGTCGTCAGCGGTTTAGCTTTGGCTCTTTTCGCCAGCGTACTGATGTCTACCAGTCCGGTACTGGCCGAAGACGGCAAACAAGACTTTGGCGGAATTGAACCGGGGAAATGGGTACTGGGTATGCGTGCGGGATTTGCACCAATCACCCAGGAGCTTTCGGCGAACCGATCAACCGATATCGGCTCCCTGGTTAATTTCCAAGCCATGTACAGCCTCAATAAGTGGTTGCTCGTCGGCATGATGTTGGAGTGGGAACGTCACGCCGTTGATCAAGAGCGGCCGCAGCGGGACCTGGGACACCAGGATACTGTGTCGGTGCTGCCGACTATGGAACTCCGGCCGGTCAACTTCGGTTCACTTAGCCCATACGTCAACATGAGCTTCGGCGTGAACGTGAATAGCTTCGGGGAAAGTTCTGCAACGAGAATCAGTCCAAGCAATACACTCGCATGGCGCTTGGGTTGGGGAGCGGATTACATGATCACAAAGCAGTTCGCGCTCAACACAGAAATGGCCTACAAGCGGAATGACGGCCACGTGACGGTGAACGGAGCGCGAAACGACGACTGGAACGCCTCATCGTTTGGCTTCCTGTTCGGCGTGAAGATGTACTTCTAACGGTTGGGGTATTCCCTACTTCACTAAGGCAGGATGTCTTGGATACTCAGACATCCTGCCTTTTCTTTTCTACAAGCGACCCTACATTTGTCGTGGCAACATCGAGAATGCCCGTTGGGAAAACTTGTGCGGGTTCGCTTCGTGAAGCGGATGACGTACTGGCAGGTTATTCCATCCGGGCGTTCTGGCTGCGGTTCCAGACCATGCCGGTCTGTTCCTTGGAACTGAACCCCAGCTTTTCGTAGAAGCCCGGTCGGCGGGTGCAGAGCCAGAAGAGTTCGACTTTCTTCAGGCGGGGATGATGGAGAATACGCTGGACGATTTCGGCTCCGATGCCCTGCTTCTGATAGGCCTCGTCGACGATCACGTCCCAAATAGTCGCGCGATAGACGAAATCCGTGAGGACGCGGCCAAAGCCGACCAGGTGATCGCCGTCCCATGCGCACAACGCCACATCGGTGTGGCGAAGCATGTCGCGGGCATCATTCAGCGTCCGCCCCTTCGCCCAGGGTGCCTGTTGAAACAACGTCAGTAATTGTTCGGGTTGGAGAGACTTCTTCTCTGAAAATGTTACCGTGGTCTTGAGCGTAGGGGGCATTGTGTACTAGAGTGTCTCCCGTTGAGTGACTGTTTTTTCAGAAGTGTACGAGGAAACCGATGTCAACGCAAGTCCGTAGCTGCCCCAAGTGCTTCCAGTTAATGTGGCTTAAGCCCAGTGAGTTCGAACTCCTCGATGGTGAAACCGTCAGGGCAAAATGCCCCCATTGCGGTTCAACAGTTCGGTTTAGACTCGTGAGCGAAGGAGCCAACGCCACAGGCCCCAAAATGGGCCACTGACTAGAACCTGGTCCGTATGTGGCGATCAGCCTTAGACCGTTCATTTGATAGTCTTTCTCGCTCAAAGCTGACCACTGAGGACTGAACGCTTTCCACCGCCATCACATCCCCCGCCCTGAACCATCCAGTTCCGGTTTGTTCCCTGGAAGTATCTTGTGGAGCACAGCACGGTATTCCGCGACCCGCTTTTCGTCGATACGCCCCACTTCGATTTCCTTATCCCGTTGCATACGCTCCACATGATCAAGCACAGCCAGCAAGGGCTGCACCGCTCCTATTAGGTTCCCAACCTCAAAAGCTTCCAACGAGGCCATAAACGATTCGTTCAGTCCTTTGTAAGGCGTACCGGCGCTCTGACTACGCACGCGAGAGACATTCTCTTCGTAATCATCCACGGCTTCCAGTTTGGGTTTCACGCCGGTTGGCACCGCCGATAAGTGGACAATGGGTGGCAGCTTGGCGGCATAGGCTTTCAGCTGAGCCGAGAGGCCGCCGATCGCATCAAGAATATCAGCTGTTTGCATACCATTCTCCTCTCAGGAGTGTGTGTTCAGCCGGTGCGGGTCACCACTCATGATTCTTTGCTCAGCTTCGAGGGCTGTATCTGTTGAAGGGCGTGGGTCACCGTCTCCATATCGGAGGGAAACGGTCGAGTAAAGTCTTGTCGCCTCCCGGTCGTAGGGTGCGTAAAACCGAGAGTCCTCGCATGGAGCATCACGCGCGGAATCTCCACCTCATCAAGAGCACAGACCTTTCGCCCGCCATATGTAGGGTCTCCAAGAATGGGATGACCGAGAGAGGTGAGGTGGACCCGGAGCTGATGGGTTCGCCCCGTCCGAGGGTACAGGAGGACATGTGCGGCAACTTTGCCGTATCTCTGATCCACCTTGTACTCCGTTACGGATTCCCGTGGGCTGGTAGTACGAGTGGATATCTTTTTTCGCTCCTTGGTATCTCGGCCGATAGCCAACTCAATCACGCCGTGGCCTTTTTTCGGAATGCCCCAGATCAAAGCTTCATACACTCGCGTGATTGTATGCTCCTTAAACTGTGCGGCCAGATGTCGGTGAGCTTGATCCGTCTTGGCAATCACCATCACTCCGGAAGTTTCCTTATCCAGCCGATGGACAAGTCCGGGGCGTTCTTTTCCCCCGATAGCCGAGACGGTCCCTCCGGATGTCTGAAAGTGATGGAGCAGCGCATTCACCAGTGTGCCGGTCCAGTTCCCCGGGGCTGGATGAACAACAATTCCTGATGGCTTGTTCAATACAAGGAGACTATCGTCCTCAAAGAGAACTTCGAGTGGAATGGCTTCGCCCTTAAGCGCGAGCGGCTCGGGCTTCGGCACATCCATGCTGATTTTGTCTCCCGGCTTGATCTTCTGGCTGGCCTTCACGACCTGCTCGTTGATGCGAATGCGGCCAAGTTCGATCAGTCTCTGCAAGGCGGATCGGGAGATATCTCGTTGGTGATTGGCGAGAAAAATATCCAGGCGTTTGGGCTGCTCTCCAGCCGTGACCACAAATTCCGTAATCATAACGGCACAAGCTACTAAAGAGCCTCGATCAATTGCAATGAAATCATGCGCCCTCAACCATATCGCTAGGGAACAGAAGAGGAAAAAGAGGAGAGAATTGAGAGGCTAGGAAACGAAGCTACGCTCGCCCGGCTTTATGAGCGCGTTCAGCGATCTTCTTACGGAGACGAGCCTTTTCGAGGCTGATTTCGGCTTCTTTGACTTCCGAGGGAAGACCGCCGGCCTTCAGGCGTTGTTCAGCCTTTTCAACCGCAGCTTGAGCACGGCCGACGTCAATATCCTCGGCCTTCTCCGCGATCTCCGCCATGACCGTGACTTTAGTAGGCGTGACCTCGGCATAGCCCCAGAGGATGGCCATGTGGTTCGTCTGATCCCCGACACGATATCGAAGCTCGCCGATACGAAGGGACGAAAGAAAGTAACAATGGCCTGGCAAGACACCGAATTCACCTTCCGAGCCAGGCGCGATGACTTCATCCACCTGCTGGCTCAGCAGCTGCTTCTCCGGAGTCACCACTTCTAATAGAATCTTTCCCGCCATTCTTTTCTTCCTCTTCCCACCAACCCAAGCACAGTCGGCTGGGCCGATCTGGATTGCGCGCATTGACCGAGCACAGTTTCATCGTGCGCGGTCAGCGAGCAGGAGATCGCCCTGCCGAGGTGCGCTTATACCTTCACACCCATCTTTTCGGCCTTCGCCACAGCTTCCTCGATCGGACCCACCATGTAGAACGCTTGCTCCGGGAGGTGATCGTACTTGCCCTCGAGGATTTCCTTGAAGCTGCGAACAGTGTCTTTCAGCTTCACATACTTGCCCGGCGAACCGGTAAACGCTTCGGCGACATGGAACGGCTGCGACAGGAATCGCTGGATCTTCCGTGCACGGGCCACCGCCATCTTGTCGTCTTCGGACAATTCGTCCATACCGAGAATCGCGATGATGTCCTGCAGATCCTTATACTTTTGGAGCACGGACTGGACGCCGCGGGCGACCTTATAGTGCTCTTCACCGATGACTTGCGGATCGAGAATACGGGAGGTGGAGTCCAGCGGATCGACGGCCGGATAAATACCCAATTCCGCCAACTGCCGGGATAACACGGTGGTGGCGTCCAAGTGAGCAAACGCCGTCGCCGGGGCCGGGTCGGTCAAGTCGTCCGCCGGCACATAGATGGCTTGCACCGAGGTGATCGACCCACGCTTGGTCGAAGTAATGCGTTCTTGGAGCTGCCCCATCTCAGTCGAAAGAGTCGGCTGATAACCGACGGCTGACGGCATACGGCCGAGCAAGGCCGACACCTCTGAACCGGCCTGGGTAAACCGGAAAATGTTGTCGACGAACAGGAGCACATCCTGATTTTCTTCATCACGGAAGAATTCCGCGACGGCCAAACCGGTCAGCGCTACGCGAAGACGGGCTCCGGGCGGCTCGTTCATCTGACCATACACCAGCGCGGCTTTTGACTTGGTGAAATCGTCCGGATCGATGACTTTCGACTCCTGCATTTCGTGCCAGAGGTCGTTACCTTCACGGGTCCGCTCACCGACGCCGGCAAACACTGAGAAACCGCCGTGGTGCAACGCGATGTTGTTGATCAGCTCCATGATGATGACGGTCTTGCCGACACCGGCGCCGCCGAAGAGTCCGACTTTTCCGCCTTTGCTGTACGGTTCCAGCAGGTCCACGACCTTGATACCGGTCTCAAGCACTTCAGTCTTGGTATCCTGATCTTCGAGCTTCGGAGCGGGGCGGTGAATCGGGTAGGTCTTTTTGGCGTTGATCGGCCCCTTTTCATCAACCGGCTCACCCAGCACATTGATGAGGCGTCCGAGCGTCTCACGGCCGACGGGCACAGAGATCGGCGCGCCGGTGTCATGGACATCCATCCCGCGGGTCAGACCATCGGTGGTCGACATGGCGATGCCGCGGACCCGGTTTTCACCGAGGTGCGTGGCGACTTCCAGCGTGATACGGACGGCCGGCTTGCCGGCGGCCTTATTTTCTTCCTGGACCACCTTCAGCGCGTTGTAGATATTCGGCAGTTGGCCGGGAGGAAATTCCACGTCCACCACTGGCCCGATGACTTGTACGACTTTTCCTGTGCTCACGGCTGACTCCTTCTTCAACGTAACTGACTATTGCAACGCTTCTGCGCCGCCGACGATATCCATGAGTTCTTTCGTAATCGCGGCCTGCCGGGTCTTGTTGTAGTAGAGCGTGACTTTCTTGATGAGCTGGCCGGCATTCCGTGTCGCGCCATCCATCGCAGCCATACGCGCGCCATGCTCCGCCGCGGCCGACTCCAACAGAATGCGGTAGGCCTGCACTTGAAAATGCTTCGGTACCAGCACATTCAGCAGATCCGCTTCATCCGGCTCATACAGATAGCTCCCGCCGGTCGTCCCTTCGGCCTGAGCCGCGCCGAACTCGGTCGCCGCGTCAATCGGGAACAATTTCTCGACGATCACCCGCTGCTGAATGGCCGATTTAAACTCGTTGTAGACGACATACAGCTCGTCAAACGTGCCCTTCACAAAATTGTCGGTCAGGTCGCCGCCGATATCGAGGGCGTGCTCGAAGCTGAGCTTGTCGAAGACTCCGGTCCACTCCTGCCTGATCGGCCAGGTCCGCCGACGGAAGTAATCACGTCCCTTGCGACCGACGATGCTGAGACTGACTTGAAGTCCACGCGCTTCACACTGACGGACGAACTCGACACTCTTGCGCGCAATGTTGCCGTTGAAGCCGCCGCAGAGTCCGCGATCGCTGGTGATCACCAGCACTTCAATCTTCTTCCCCTCGCGCTTTTGCAACAGCGGATGGGCGGAACGGTTCACACGCTGACTCAGGTTGCTCAACACCCCGCGCATCTTCAGCGCATAGGGACGCGCCGCAAGGATCCGATCCTGCGAACGCTTGAGCTTCGCCGCAGCCACCATTTTCATGGCCTTGGTAATCTTCTGCGTATTTTTGAAGGCCGCAATCTTGCGGCGCAGACTTTGTAAACTCGGCATCGTCTACTTTTCTTGGCTATCGGCAAAGCGCGTCACGCGCTTCAGCGAAGGTTACTTCGCGCCGTATCCCATCTTCTGTTTGAAGGTCGTGATGATTTCTTTCAGCCGGGCTCCCACCTTGTCGTCGATCTTGCCGATGCTGGCAATTTCCTTCTTCAAGTCGGGATGATGCTGCTGCACATAGTGGAGATAGTCCGCTTCAAACTGCAGCACCTTGTCGACCGGCACATCGTCGAGATATCCGTTCACACCGGCATGGATCGACAGTACTTGATCGGCCACCGGCATCGGCTTGTACTGGCCTTGCTTCAGCAATTCCACCATACGTACGCCGCGCGCGAGCTGCATCTGCGTCGCCTTGTCGAGTTCGCTGCCGAACTGCGAGAAGGCTGCCATTTCACGATACTGCGCGAGATCGAGCCGCAAGGTACCGGCGACCTGCTTCATCGTCTTGATCTGCGCGGATCCGCCGACGCGGGAGACCGACAAACCGACGTTGATCGCCGGACGGATACCGGAATAGAACAGGTCGCTGCCGAGATAGATCTGGCCGTCGGTGATCGAAATCACGTTGGTCGGAATGTAGGCCGACACGTCGCCGGCTTGCGTTTCAATGATCGGAAGCGCAGTCAAACTGCCCCCGCCGAGCTTTTCGCTCAACTTGGCCGCGCGCTCCAGCAAGCGCGAGTGCAGATAGAACACGTCGCCCGGATAGGCTTCGCGGCCCGGCGGTCTGCGGAGCAACAACGACAACTGCCGGTAGGCGACCGCATGCTTCGAAAGATCGTCGTAGACGATCAGCGCGTGCTTACCGTTATCGCGGAAATATTCCCCGATCGCCGCGCCGGCGAAGGGCGCCAGAAACTGCATCGGGGCCGGATCGCTGGCGGTCGCCGCAACCACGATGCTGTATTCCATCGCATGGTTTTCTTCGAGCGTCTTGACGACACGGGCGACGGTCGAACGCTTCTGACCGACCGCGACATAAATGCAGAACACGCCCAGGCCCTTTTGATTGATGATCGTATCAACTGCAATCGCGGTTTTCCCCGTTTGCCGGTCGCCGATGATCAACTCGCGCTGACCACGCCCGATCGGGATCATGGCGTCGATCGCCTTGATGCCGGTCTGCAGGGGCTCGCGGACGGATTGACGGGTATTCACACCGGGCGCGACGACTTCGATACGGGAGGAATGTTCTGACTTGATCGGGCCCTTGCCGTCGATCGGTTGTCCAATGGCATTGACGACGCGGCCGATCAAAGCTTCGCCGACCGGAATTTCCGCGATGCGGCCCGTGCGCTTGACGGGATCGCCTTCCTTGATCGCGGTGTCTTCGCCCATCAACACGGCACCGACGTTGTCTTCTTCGAGGTTCAGCGCGATGCCGTAGAGCCCCCCGGGGAACTCCAGCATTTCTCCGGCCATGGCTCCGTCGAGCCCGTAGACCTTGGCAATGCCGTCGCCGACCTGGATGACCGAGCCGGTCTCCTTGACATCGACTTGCTTGTCGAAGCCTTTGATTTTTTCTTTAATGATCGCACTGATTTCATCTGCCTTGATCTGCATGGCTACTCCTTCGTCAACAGGCTCTGCATGGCGCGCAAGCGACCTCGGACGGTACTATCGACGACCGTGCTGCCGATAGAAATCTGCAGGCCCGCGAGGTGACTGGCGTCGGTCTGAAAGGTGATATCCACGTCTCGCTTCAGGGTTTCGCGAAGGCGTGTTTTGATGCGGTCTTGTTCTGCCGTGGGTAACGCAGCGGCACTCGACACAGTCACTTGCTGAGTACCCTTGGATTGATCAACGAGTTTCCCGAACGCGTCGGCGATTTCCGGTAGAAACCCGATGCGATTCTTCTTCACAAGCTGCCCGATAAAGGCCTTGCCGGCCGGGGGACATCCGAACCGGCCACCGATCTCGGTGAGCACGGCAATCTTTTCTTCCATGCCAAACACCGGGGACGCTACCACGTGTCGGAGGGAGACAGAGTCCTGTATGGCCTGTCCCAGGCCATTGAGAGTACCCCGCGTCGCTTCGATGGTGGAGGAATCGAGAAGCTCGAAAAGGGCTTTGGCGTAACGTCGCGCAACTGCTGTCTTAATCACGGTCCTTGTTCACTCACTTCCACAATGGGCACACGGATAATTGTCGTGCTGTCCGCACTAAAATAAGCGCGCCAAGCTACCATTGCCGGCGAGGAACTGTCAACTCCAGCGGAGGGCTATCCGGGAAATTCAACTTGTCATCACAACCGGCATCGGGAGAGGGAATTCGATCTGCGCCCCGCGAAACCGTTCAACGATCGCCTTGCTGAGTTCGCCCTGCAGCGATCCGTAGTGGACCACTTTGGTCCAAGGTTCGATAGCAATCGTGACGGCCGGCTGCCCCAGCCGACTCACACCGATCGCCGCCTGCGGATCTTTGAGCACATGTGAGTGATTCTCCACAATCTCTCGCACAATCGCCAGCGCCTGATTCAAATCGGTCTTATAGGACACGTCCACCGTGAAATGCAGTTGTCGGATCGTGCCGAAATTATGAAGAATCTCTCCCACAACCTTGCGGTTCGGAATGACGACCCGCGAGTGGTCGGGATGCATGAGGATGGTGGAAAAAATATCGATCATGACGACATCGCCATGGACGCCCAACAGCGAGATATGTTCCCCGACCTTGTACGGCTTCGTAAAAATGATCGAGAGCCCCGCCATCACATTGCTTAAGACGCCTTGCAACGCCAGACCGATCCCGACACCGGCCACGCCGATCCCCGCGACCAACGGCGCAATCGGCACACCAAGCGCTTCCAATGCAATGACAGCGGTAAACAGGAGGACGACGATTTTGACGATGCGGACGAGCAGCATCCGCACCGGCGGCTCCAGTGTCTGTCGCTCCAGCGCCTGCTGCATCAGGTTCCCGGCCCAGCGGGCGCCCAGCGAACCGGCGACAAAAATACCGATGGCCACGAGGGCCTGTAGACCATACTTCACTGCGTATTGCGTGAGGCTATCCATTGCAAGCATGTGCCGTACTCCCTAACGACTGAATAATCCCTTGAGCAGTTGTTTTCCCTCCTGCTCCAGATCTTTCGGCTTGGTCGTGCCTTTGAGCAATCCGCCGATGGCTTCTTCCGCTTTCTGCTTGATCTGCTCCTGCACTTTCCCCGTCAGTCCCTTCATATCGAGTCCATAGGAGGGCGCTTCAAGCGTGCCGCCGATCAGGAGCGGCAACGTCAGCCGGCCTTCCTTCACCGCCAGTCGCGCGACCGGAGAAGATCCGGCCACCTGCTGACTCAAGGCCTCCGACAGGCGCAGATTCACCGTCAGGTTGAGGGCATGATCAAATCCGATCGTCCCGCCGCCGGTCGCCTGAAAATCGTGACTGTCCATCAGCATGTTCTGCAACATGACAACACCCTGTTTGATCGCGAGGTCCGTCTCGATGGTGGAGAACGCCGTGGCTTTGGCTTCCCCGACTGAAACACCGGCGACTTTCAAAATCGACACGGCCTCCTGAAGAAGATTCACTCCGTCGATCTTGCCGTCTTTCACCGCAACATGGCCGGCGCCATCCAGCGCCCTTGTCAGGTCCGGCATGGCAAAACCCTGCCCCTTCACTGAAAGATCCGCCCCGGCTGTTCCGCTGATCGAAACCGGTGTCTCGGCGACTGCATCAATCGCGGGGCCCAGCTGCAGTCCATTGAGCGTCAGCTTCCCGTTGAATGGAGGAGCCGCAGCCCCTGACGTGAGCCCGCCCTGTGCAACGACTTTCCCCTCAAAAACCTGAAAAGAGAGATCGGACAGATGCATATCCTGCCCCTTCATCTCCGCCGCGATCTTGAAGTTTTTCACCTCGACCGGCTTCTTGAGCGGCAACGTCATCGGCAAGTTGGCGGTATTGATG
>JACOEJ010000060.1 GCA_024998645.1 Nitrospira sp. | reverse complement strand
TGCGGCAGATGAAGGTAGAATCGACCAACTTGCGACAATTGGCAGTTTAGGAAAGGTAACGAAAAGCAGCGCCGCATAGGCGGATCAAACCGATCATGCGCAGACCAATTCCTCAGGTCTCGCTTGGTCTCCATTCGCGGGGCGGGTCAAGTTGGTCGGCCCCGCCTTTTTTGTACCAATCTGAGGGAGAGTTTCCGGCATAATTTCTTCTGAGAGGGAAGGAGGAGGCCGTGAAACGCAAACGCTTCAGTGTCGAACAAATTGTGGCCGTGCTCAAACAGGCCGAGTTGGGAGCCCCGGTGGCGGATCTGATCCGTCATCTGGGGATTGCCGAACAGACCTTCTATCGGTGGAAGCGGCGCTATGCCGGCCTGGAATCGGAGCAAGTCCGCGAGTTCAAACAGCTCCAGGACGAGAACACCAAGTTGAAGCGGTTGGTGGCGGACTTGTCCCTGGACAAAGTCATGCTCCAGGACGTGCTCGCAAAAAAATGGTAAGGCCCTCGCAACGGCGAACCGTCGTGCGGTATCTGGGAACGGCTTATCCGATCAGTGAACGCCGCGCTTGCCAAACCGTCCGCTGTGCGAGGGCCACCTATCGGTATCAGAGTCATCGCGATCCCCGCACGGCGCTCCGCCAGCGGATCACCGAGTTGGCCCGGACCCGCATCCGGTACGGCTACCGGAAGATTCGTGTACTGCTCAATCGCGAAGGCTGGGCCGTGGGCAAGCACCTCGTGTATCGCCTCTACCGGGAAGAAGGCCTGACACTCCGGCATCGGCCACCGCGCCGCCGCAAAGCCGTGGTGCCCCGCGTCCATCGACCCCCAGTCACCCGACCGAATGACGCCTGGACCCTGGATTTTGTCGCGGATCAACTGGTCACGGGGCACCGGTTTCGCGCGCTCACCGTCGTCGATGTCTTCACGCGGGAGAGTCTGGCGATTGAAGTGGGCCACCACCTTCGCAGTGAACACGTGGTGCACGCGCTGACACGGCTCACCCTCCAACGTGGTGCGCCCACGCGGCTGTTCTGCGATAATGGCAGCGAGTTCTGCAGTCAGCTAGTTGATCTCTGGGCCTATCAGCATCACGTACAGATCGACTTCTCACGTCCGGGGAAACCGACGGATAATGCCCATGTGGAAGCATTCAATGCCACATTGCGACGAGAATGCCTCAACGTGCACTGGTTCGAGTCACTCCATGAAGCCCAAGCGCGGATCGAGGCCTGGCGGCGGGAGTATAACGAGAGTCGCCCTCACCGGGCGCTGCAGGATCGGACACCAGCAGAATTCGCTAAGCAGGCCGCAGAGAATCCGCTCTGCGAACCCGCTCACACCGCTGGACACTCTCCCTAGACCTGGTACAGAAACTGAGGGCCGACCAACACCGCTGGACACTCTCCCTAGACCTGGTACAGAAACTGAGGGCCGACCAAAGTTGTGCCTGACTCACATTGCTGTTGGTACAACCATAGGGGGCAGGTTGCGTGATTGGAGGGGCCCTTTTGTTCCAGGGATGCATTCCTTAAAAGAATCCCGTGCCCATTGACGGCGGGGGGTGTTATTACGGTGTTAAGAAGAGCTGCAAACCTGGCCGAAACAGACTGACTAGCAACAAAGAGAACATACTCACCAACTCCGCTCCTGTTGCTGGAGAAGGAGGAGATTGCCCAATCATCAAGGACTTGAGCAACCCCCATAAGTAGCACTCTTAATCAGCGGGCCGTAGGTTCGACCCCTACACGGCCCACCAAAACACTTCCCAGTTATCTACACTCATTCAATTCGCTCTTCATGCGGCAGAGCGGCCAGACTTCATAGACAACCGCCCGCCCTTGCCCGTTACAACTCTCATCCTGCCCTCTAGAAACGATACTGTATCCCGAGTGAGGTATTGGTATTGAAAAACTCCCGGGAGGTCACATTGGACAAACGCTGCGAGCGCTGCACGCCCAGCGTCATGATGGCCGCGGCGGAGAGGCGGTACTGAAATTCGGCAGATCCCAGGTGAGTGGTGTCCACAACTCCTCGATTCGAATCGCCCGCGAGCTCACTCGTAAATTCCTTGCGCCGATAGGCATACCCCACCGTGAATGAAAGCGGTTCGGTAAGCTGAACCGTAGCGCCAATCGACGTAAAGTGCTGGCGGTAGGAGACGTCGTCTCTGAATTGGGTCTGCTCGCGTCCGTCGCTCAGGCCTTGTTCAAACAAATAGGCCAGGCTGAGCGTGACCCGCGACATCACCAGCCACTCCACCTGGGGCCCCGCGCTCCAGAAGGTAGTATCGCGCTCGGCAAAGACGTCGTTAAATTGCCGCAGGCCATACCGGGCAACCAGCGTCCCGATCAGCGAATCCGAGAGCCGCCGTTCCAACTGCACTCGCCAAATATGTGAGGTCACCCGCTCTTCTTCGGGAAGGCGGAGACCGGTCCGGCGTTCCGTATTGGGACCGAGAAAGAGATTCGGAACAAACCGGTACCGGATCAGGATGGACGTATCGGCATCCAGTGCCTGCTTCACCTGGATGCGGTAGTTACCGTGATTGAAGAGCGAATGATCGGTGAAGATGAAACCCGCTGCTTTCATCGACACTTCAGTATCGCCAAGATTCGTCGGGCGCGAGCGGTGGCGAACATCGATCGACGGTTCCCAAACCACATCGCTGGCTTTCTTGACAGGCACAATAGCCGGCTGACTCGGATCTTCGGCCAGGGCCAATCGCCGCGAGGAGGAGAGTTCAAACACGTTGTCGGTGTACAACACTTTCGTCTCAGCAATGGCAGACCATTCAGCGATGGCGCGGCCGGGAAGACTGATCAGAGCGAAAAGAAGAACCGCGATGAAGAACGAGCGGCGGGAATGAGACCGAGCCATATCGATCAGACTATGGCTGCCCGAATGATCGCACATAGAGCAGGACCTGCCAGGCTTCTTCTTCGGTGAGAACCAACGGGACAAATGAAGCCATATCGGTGCCCGGGCTCCCATTCTTGAGAATCCAGATGAGCTCACCGTCCGTACGAGCGGCCTGCCAAATCTTGTCGGTGAAATTGCGCGGGAGCTTGCCGACGAGGCCCGGGATATCTCCCAACCCCTTCCCCTCTTTCCCGTGACAGGTCACACAAAACGCCTTGCCATGAAACAGCGCCCGTCCCTTCTCGATATTCTCAGGCGTCGCTTCAAACGGGTTGGTCCATGTTTTGGCCTCGTCAATTTTGTCGACCGGTACCCGGGGCTTGAGCACGGCCGCCTCAGTCGCAGATGCCACGGCGGCTCCTTGCCCGGTTATTACCATGATAAACAGGCCCAGCAACACCCAATCTCGACAACACTGCGCCATCATGACACTCCCTCAGCGATGGAATCCGGCCTCTGCAGTGAAAACACGTGACGGGGCCAGCCCGCATCAATAAAGACGGAGCTGGCCCATCAACGATTGTCTACTTATCCGAATGCCCCGGGAACTTATGCCCGAGCGACTGCGGAAAGCTCACCGTGCCGTCCGGGAATTCCTGCCCGTGCTGCCACAAGTGATAGATCACGCCGTCCGTCCCGGCGGCCACTTCCGCCACCTTCGCAGCTTGATCGGCCGGCATGTCAAGAATCTGGACGCGGCCCGTGGCAATCTCGACCTTGTGATCGTGGAAATGCCGGTGCCACTGAATGGCAGGCAACTTTCTAGTCAGGTCTTTTGAGACGAAATACTCAATCGCGACGAGCTTGGCCTTGGGATCTGTGGAATCGAACAGGAGGCATTGCAGAATCTTATCGGAGATTCCTTTGCAATAGTGATGGAACGGTCCACCCGGTTCCCCATTCGGCATCAAATGCGGAGCCTGGACATGGATGTCGAACCCCTCAACCGGCGATTTCGGTTCCCCGCTCATCGCCTTCTGGGGTGCCACTCCGACACAACCGATGGCTGCCACCGCGATCATGACTAACAGTCCTTTTTTCATCACCTGCGACCTCCTGATTTAGGGTTGGAATATGGCACAATACGGACACGACCTACTGATTCTCCTTGAGCGTTCACCCTATTGAGAGCAGAACGGACAAAAAAGGATTCGAAAAACTTTCTCGCGAAGCTCCAGGCCATTTTGCATTCCCTGATGCCCGGAACAGCTGACACTCGCGGCAGACAATCCCGCACGCTCATGAGCCTGACTTATCACAATCGACAAGACTCAGATAGAGCAAGAAAGAACACGCGTGTGAATAGGAACTCGGAATCGAGCTACCGACCGGCGTGGAAGAGTTGACCCTAGGAAGATCGCACGGGCGGAGTCGGTCGTGTGGGAGTGATGAGTTTCTGAACCGGTGAAGAAGCAGCACCCTGCGCATCCATCATCTCGAACATGAGACAGCACTTTAACCGGCCGCAGACGCCGAGCAGCCGGGGATCTTCGACCTGCAGCCCCATCGTTCTGGCTTGCTTCACTGTCACCGGCTTGACCTCCGTCAGAAAGCTGGTGCAACAGAGAACCAGGCCGCAGGTATCGAGTCCGCCAAGTCGCCGGGCTTCCTCGCGGACACCGACTTGTCGCATTTCGATCCGACCGCCAAAACGCCTGGCCAGGTCACGCACGAGCTCACGGAAATCGATGCGATCATCAGCCGTATACACAAACGTGAGTTGCCGGCGCTGAAGCGCACCATACACCTCCACCAGCTTCAGCCGGAGATTCATCTCACCGGCCTTTACCCGGCAGTAGGCCATCGCCTCTTGAGACAAGCGCTCCAACCGCGAGACCAGCGCGGCATCATCCCCGTTCGCCTTGCGGAGAATCGGCTTCAGTACACGCATGGGCGGAATAAATGGCGTCTCGTAGGGCGCCGTGTAGACCACACCGTAGGTCACTTCACCATCGGCTTCAAGCAAAACCCGGTCACCGGTCCGCAGAAGTAATTCTCCCGCATCCAGCTTCTTGACCTCCCCACGATCACGGATCTTCACTTCGGTCAACCGGACCGATTGGGGGTAGGCTTTCACCATCTCTTCGATTGTGACTTGATCCATGGTCGGCATGATACACGAGTTCACCCTGAAGGGAAACCGGCGAAGAGCCTGACGCCTTGTCCTGCCACTACGTCGTCCAGGACATCCAATAATCCATAAGGCATTGATATAATTAGTTTGTTATGCCATCAACGCATCCATGCTTTATGGTAATGTACTCGTGGCTGGACAGTCCGAATGACCGAGAGAAGAAATCACGCCTCTTCGGATGCTGTGATGTAATGAAGGAGCCGTTCTCGCATGATACGAATCCCGACGAGAGTCGTCCTCCCGTTCGGCTATCAAATTTCAATCCGGCAACTGACGGATACTGAAATGGATAAGCGCGATGCCAATGCTGATGGCATCTGGGATGACGACAACAGGACGATCTATATTCGAAAGCGCCTCCCGATGACCAGGCGCCGCTATATCCTCGCGCATGAACTCGGACATGCCTGGTTGGACTGGCAGCATCGTCACCTCGACGAAGGCAAAGCCAGCACCTGAAACTCTAGAGAATCACCCTTGGGCCAATTTCAGTATGTGGTCCCATTCCCCTTTCGTCACTGGCTGAACCGACAAACGCGACCCCTTCTGCAACAGCGTCATGCCGATGAGCGCCTTCTCTGTCCTCAGGGAGTCGAGAGAAATCGGAGCATCAAAGGTCCGGACATAGCGGATATCGACCATGTCCCAGCGGGGTGCCTTGGGATCGCTGGCAGAATCGAAATGCTTGTGGTTCCGCTCAAACTGGGTCGGGTCTGGATACGCAGTGGCGGCGACTTCCGCGATACCCACGATGGCCGGAGGATTCGCGTTACTGTGATAGAAGAACACCTGATCGCCACGCTTCATCGCCCGCATGAAATTTCTGGCCTGGTAGTTCCGCACGCCATCCCAGCAGGTCGTACCCTTCGGCGCTCGCGCCAGATCCTCAATCGAGAACACCAATGGTTCGGATTTCATGAGCCAATACTGCCGTGATTGCGACATGCCCTGGATCCTCTCTTGGTCAGTTATCCCGCTCCTGCTATGCTGCAAGCCCTCGTGCCCACAGTCATGATAAGGAGCTGCGATGGAACTGACTCCATTTTTCTTCGGTCTCTATAAGCTCGTCAAGTACGGAGTCTATCCGCTCACCTGGGTTGTCGGCTGTGCCGGCCTCACCGCCATCCTCGCCTGGCTTCCGGCCACTCCTGCTCGCCAGCGCCAGCTCCGTCTCGCGGCCACTATCACCTGCCTCCTGTTACTGCTTGTCGCGACTCCGATCATCGCCAATCCCCTGGTGAGTCTTTTGGAGGGCTGGCCTCCGACTCAACCGGCGCCTTCCGAATCTCCGCTGCAGGCCATCGTGGTGCTCGGCGGCGGGATTGCCGACAAAGGCACGCTGCGTCCATCGATTGAGCTGTCTCCGGAATCACGGCTGCGCACCCTCTGCGGCGCCGAACTCTACCGCCAGGGTGTCGCGCCAACCGTCCTCATCACAGGCGGAGATGCCAGCCTCTTCGGCTCCGGCCCTACTGAAGCCGCCGCGATGAAAGAGTGGGCTATCCGGTTGGGCGTGCCGGAGGCGTCAATCCTTATTGATGACCGCGCGAGAACGACCTATGAGAATGCCCTCGGCACCAAACGGCTGCTCGGAGAAGAGGCCGCGATCCTGCTCGTGACCTCAGCCGGCCATCTGTTGCGCGCCACCGCCCTGTTCGAAAAACAGGGATTCCACGTGACCCCATCGGCTTGTGGGTTCCATGCCAGAGATCGGGCATCGGAAGCCTGGGAGCATCTCACGATATTCGACTTCCTTCCCACAAGCTGGGCCTTGCAACGCACAACCGAAGTGGTAGGGGAAGCGGCAGGAATAGTGGTGTACTGGCTGGCAGGAAAGGTGTGAGCGGCTCATCGCGGCGGGACGAACCGATAGATCCCGCCGCCGTGATCCACCGCGTAGAGTTCCCCTTCTTCGTCCTGCCCGAACGAGGAAATCCGGAAACCGGTCTTGAGCAGGACCGTTGGACTCGTTCCTCCCCCGCCTTCATCTGATTTCCTGAAGGCAAACACCTCACCGCTGCAGAAGTCACCGGACACATATCTGCCCCGCAGCGCCGGGAGCTTACGACCACGATAAACATACTCGCCGACAACGCCCCCTGCTCCAAGCAAACGGATACGCCCGGGCTGTTCAAGTACATAGAACCGGAAGGACCCGTCGACGGCATGCATGCGAAAGAGTGGATTCTTGAGCCCTCCGGTCGCCATCTGGGCCAGCGCAACCGGAGACACATCGGCCGGCACAGCCGTCGAGCCGGCATCTCCAGGCCAGGGGCCACCCAGCAGCCCAACCAGCGCCAAACCACACAGCAGAACGATTCATGACTCGGCCTCCCCCTGCGATTGTGCGCGCCTCCGTGATTCGATAAATTCGAGCAAGGCGCGGTACGTCAGCTCTCTCGTTCTCGCTTTACTCCCTGTTTCAGATCCCACATTGGTCTCGACATAGACTCGATCGGTCACTTGCACGCTCGCATCATTGCAGAGACTCCAGATCTCATGGAGAAAACCTTCCGGCAGTCCGACCTGTAGGCCTTCGGATTCA
This sequence comes from Nitrospira sp., assembly GCA_024998645.1. Lineage (GTDB taxonomy): Bacteria > Nitrospirota > Nitrospiria > Nitrospirales > Nitrospiraceae > Nitrospira_D. The sequence continues at coordinate 13,518 of JACOEJ010000060.1, read as the reverse complement.
ATCCGGTCATCCAGCAGGGCCAAGAGATCCGAAATGGCATGGTCCGGCCGATAGGCGGTCGCGGCAAAACCAAACCGCTCCTGAGCCAAGGTCTCCTGCCGGGCCTGTTCCACGAGATCCTGCATATACTCTTTCAACAAACCGATTACATGACCAGAAATCATAACCGCCATTATCGACATTCCGCGGAGAGGGAGCAAGGAAGCGTTCCGGTTGACCCTGCGCCAAAGGCTTCTCTATGATGCGCGAAACACTTGATAACGTAGAGTCCGATGACCGAACGATACGACATCTCTCTGAACACCCCCGCAGGGCAACTCACCAGTGCGGTAGAAGTGCCCTCAGGCTTCGTGCCGGTCTCGGCGATTGTGCCGCTGATGCGGAGACTGGGAGAAGAAGCCCAGGCCCTGGAAGAACGCCGAAGTGTTGAAGCGGGACACGCCATCTCGTGCAAAAAAGGTTGCGCCGCCTGTTGCCGCATGCTCGTCCCGGTCTCAGCCCCCGAAGCCTTTGCGCTGCGCGACTACGTGCAGACCCTGCCGGAAGCAGAGCACACACGTCTGACCCAACGGTTTGCCGTCACGCGGACGGCCCTGCTGGCCCGCGGACTCTGGAATAGTTTAATCGAGATGGGTGAATCGACCAACCCGCCGGATGACGCCGCGCTGGAGCCGATCAATCGCGCCTATTTTGCGCTTCGCCTCCCTTGCGCCTTTCTGGATCAGGACATCTGTACGATCTACGAGCACCGGCCGGCAGCCTGTCGCGAATTGCTAGTGACCTCACCGGCCGAATGGTGTCAGGACCCCATGGAACATCCGGTTGCCGCATTGCCGGTTCCTGTGCGGATCGGGCCGGCCCTGAGTCTCTTGTGGGGCGAACTGACGGAGCAACCACCGAAACTGATCCCCCTCGCAACCGCGCTGGATTGGGCGGCCCGCCACGGGCAGGAGAATCAGCCGCGCTGGCAGGGAACCTACATCCTTGATCGCGCACTCGATAAGGTTTGGCGATTCCTCAGCCAGGCATTTCAACAGAAGTGATGACATGACACAACACGGTAAAGGAGAAGCTCGAATGCAGAAGCCTGTGATCGCCTGTTTGGATTTAGAAGGTGTGCTCGTGCCGGAAATCTGGATCAACGTCGCGATCAAGACCGGGATCGAAGAACTCAAGATCACGACAAGAGAGATGCCGGATTACGACAAACTGATGAAACGCCGGCTCGCCATCCTTGACGAGCACAAACTGACCATCGCCGATATCCAGAGCGTGATCGATAAGATGGGACCGCTGGAAGGCGCGCCCGCCTTCGTCACTTGGTTACGTGAGCGCTGCCAGGTCATTATTCTCTCGGATACGTTCTATCAATTCGCGCTGCCGCTCATGCGCCAACTGGGCTATCCCACGCTGTTCTGCAACCAGCTTGAAATCGACGGGAGCAGCCGCATCGTAGCGCACCACATGCGGATGCCGAATCAGAAGAAACATTCCGTCGCAGCCTTCAAGTCGTTGAACTTCTTCACCATGGCCGCCGGCGACGCCTACAACGACACGGCGATGCTCGGCGAAGCTGACGCCGGATTCTTTTTCAGGCCGCCCGATCATCTGCCCAAAGAATTCCCGCAGTTTCCAGTGACGCAGACTTATAGCGAACTACAGCAGCGATTTGCGAAGGCGGGAAATCTGAAATAGCCGTTAGCGCCCTCCTATTCCTCCCATTCTAATGGGAGGAATAGAAAGGGCTGAAAACTGGTCGCTGATGGCGCGCTATTCCCCGTTCACGATCTCCAACACACGGCGGCCGTAGCGTTCGACTTTCGCATCGCCGATTCCGGGGATTTCCAGCAAGGCCGCCTGGGTCACGGGCTTGTGGCTGGCAATCGTACGCAATGTTTTGTCATGAAAAATGACGAACGGCGCAACCCCCTCTTCTTCTGCCAGTGCCGTTCTGAGCCGGCGGAGCCGCTCATACAGCTGCGGATCACCCGGAGCGGAGAGCTCGATCGCGCGAGGCGGTCGCCGTTCAGCCACTGGCTTTGTCGCCCGCGCGCCGATTGCCCCCCTGTCTGCCTGCCGTGCGTCGAGGACCCGGGTCCCGTTCAGCACCTCACGGCCCAGGCGCGTCAGGTCGAGCAGGGGATACTCCTGACCGATCACCGCCAGGTGGCCTGAATCGATCAGATCTTTCACCGCATGCGTGACGGTCGTTTTTGAAGCGTCCCGGCACAAGCCATAACTCTCACACCGCTCGGCTCCTTGCGACAGGATCGCCTTCGATTGGCTGCCGCGAAGAATCTCCACAACACGAGTCACACCGAATCGTCCATCACACCAGGCCACCGTTTGCAGCACGGCCTTCGCACAGGCCGCATCATCCTGAAGAGATGCGGGCGCCTCATGGACCTCGCTCACGCAGCGATCACAGAGGCCACAAGGCCCCATGGCCCGCTCCTCGGCATCGCTGAAGTAATCCAGAATCGCCAGCTGGCGGCAGGTGCGGACCGACACATAGGCCAGCATCTCGCGAAGCAACGTCCGCATGCGCGTCGCGCGATCCGCACTCCCCGGATCTTTCGCCGCCTGTTGAATGAAATATTCTTGCGTGCCGAGATCCCGCTCATGAAAGAGCAACACGCAGGCAGCCGGCAAGCCGTCACGCCCGGCGCGGCCCGCCTCTTGATAGTAGGCCTCGACACTCCCAGGAATATCGATATGCACGACCAAGCGCACATCTGACTTATCGATGCCCATGCCGAAGGCATTCGTCGCGACGAGAATACGGAGCTGTCCCTGACGAAAATCTTCATGCACAAGGCGCCGCTCATCATCGGAGAGCCCGGCATGGTAATAGCCCACGGATGGATGGGTTTGCCCCAGCCAGCTCGCCACTTCCTCGACCGTCCGGCGGGTTGCACCATAAATCAAGATCGTACCCGTTTCGTATCGCCGGACTAGACGATCCAGCTCACTGAGCTTCTCCCCAAGGGAGGCACAGAGACGGACGGACAAGGCCAGATTCTCCCGGCGAAATCCCGTGACGACTGCTAAGGGATCGCGCAGGGTCAACCGTTCACAGATATCCGCCTGCACCCGCGTCGTCGCCGTCGCCGTCAACGCCAGACAAGGCGGATTGTTGAGTTCCTGGCGCAGGCGCCCGAGTTTCATATAGTCGGGTCTGAAATCGTGGCCCCACTGCGAGATGCAATGCGCTTCATCGACAACCAGGAGCGACACGAGGCATTTCCTGACAAGACGCAGAAACCCCTCGTGTTGAATTCGTTCGGGCGCTACATAGAGTAGTTTGAGGCTTTGAAGATGGAGCCCTTGGATGACCTTGTCCCGTTGCGTTTCGGTCAGCCCCGAATGAAAAGCGGCTGCGGAAATTTTACGCTGTTTCAAACTTTCAACTTGATCCTGCATCAAGGCGATAAGCGGAGAAACCACGAGGGTCAACCCGGGCAAGAGCGTCGCGGGGAGTTGATAGCAGAGCGATTTTCCCTGGCCGGTCGGCATGACCACCAGCGCATCACGGCGAGCCTGCACGGCCCGAATGACTTCAAGCTGGCCTGGCCGAAAATCCGTAAGACCAAACTGTTTCTTGAGCTGTCGAGTGAGATCATCCACGGAAAAAGATAACCGGAAACGAGGTCATTGGTGAACCAGCGGAGATGCCGGGCCTAGATAGACCGTCCCGACAGAAATCTATTCATTTTCGACCTGCCGCCAGCCTTTTTGCTTCAGACAGGCATTGATTCGCTGACGCATGAGTGACTGATTATCAGCCATTGCGGCGGCTCCTGGGTTCACGGCCATCTTATTGAGCCAATCACGCTCACACTGATTCCAGTCGTAGGTCAGGAACTCCTCTTTCTTGGTCGGGTGAACCCAGTGTGTCGATGAGCAAGCCGACCACACCGTCGCCATCAGTAGAACCATCACGATATGGAACCAGCGCATAGATGCCTCCAGCCGTTAGAGGGCCCCTTCTCTCAGACCGCGCAGGATAGTGGAGACCCTCCGGCCAGGTCAAGGAGATAGCGGCCCCCCACGGCTAGCGAGTCTGTCCAAGCAGACTCAGGACTTCGCCCAGGCCTCATGCAGCTTGGTGGCCGCCTGCTCCAAGGCCTCATCGGCAGCCAGGCTACGCAAAACATCCTTGGCATCGGATTCCTGCGGATAGATCGGGGCCACACGGAGCGACCGATGAATCACTGGATAGGCGTTCGAGATCTTCGGAACATATAACCGGTTCAATCTGGCCCAGGCCCGGCCATCCGAGCTGGCAATAACCTGGCCGCTTCCCGCATCGACCAAGGCCAATTCCGCCAGGGCATAATTGACCGCTTCAAAACCAGAAACCGATGGGCGCGATCCACCCTGTTCCGGGTCGCCCGTAAGCGGAAGATAGGCCGGTACTTCGGACTCGGCGCTGGAGAAGACTGCGACGAGCAGATACGCGAGACCCTGTTCACGGGCCAGCTTCGCCAGCGCCTCAGGCCCTTGAGGCCGCGATGAATCAGCTGCCGTCAGTACCTGAGTAACATGGATCGGGGTCGCCCCCTGGACTCGCTCGCGGACCTGATGAGTGAGAAACGCCCTCGCCTTATCGGATAGGACCGTCGCAGGTCCTGCAGTGGACGTATCGTTAATGAGCACAAGCCCGGCGGTGATCGGGCCGCTCACCTGAACTGACTGAGCAGACGCCGCCAGCGACGCACTCTCACTGGAGCCTCCGACATAGTGATTGATACGCGGGAGCGGTTGCTGACTGCACGCGGACAACATCAATGCACTGCACGACAGCGCAACCGTGATCACTTTGGTAAGTATCATAGCCAACCTCCCGGTGAAGGATTCAGCACGAAATCTTCTTTTATCATCCTCCCCCCTAATCCAAAGGTCAAGATGCTCGATCCCGTGTCTCTCGAACTATGAAATGGCAACATCCTCGTTGTATCCATCAATGCTATCGGGTATGTTATTCGGATGTTTAGACTCAACACGTCCCCCTACTTTGCAGCCCTTTTGGCGATTGGCTTCTGTGTGACGGCGGCCTGTAACGACGTCAAATTCAGGATGCCGCAACTTGGAGATCCTCCCCCGCCACAACCGGTTATCCCGGCCGCAGTGACGGTGAGCTTCGACCCGTCCGTACGGAATGCCATTTTGGAACACCAGGCCTGTGCCGATGTCGCCTGGAAAGGGCCGCTCGGAGAGGCGATCATCCAAGCGTTTCAAGAGACAGGCCGGGCCAGATTTGCCCAAATGGCAGTTGTGGACACGGTGGGCGTCCCTAAGCCGGTCTCCGTCCCTGTAGGGGCCACACCTGTCTCCGCCACCATCAAGCTGGTCCATCAGGCCCTGACAGCGCGCACCCGCACCGGCTCGGACGATCGCTATCTGGCGCAGCTCGATATCCAGCTGATTGCCACATTTTATGACCTCCAAGGACAGCCGGTACCCGATGCCCCGCTGATCTATTCAGACTCCGTAAAGGTCTGGACCCCGCAATTCGCCGGAAGCGGCCAATGCGCGACTCAAGAATTGACCGAGGTTATGAATACGGCAGTCGAACATCTGACCACGCAGTTTTATGGATACGTCGGGCAATTCGTCACCAAGCTCTTGAAACAGGCCCCACCCGTCGCGCAGATCGCCGCTAGTCCGGTTTCGCCAGCAGCGGAAACAGTAGTCGCGGCACCCGCTCGCACAGCGGCAGCTCCAATTACAGCCATTTCGACAGCGCAGCCGGCTCCTGCCGCGACCGGGCAGGATCAGAATCGCTACGCCATCATGGTCAATGTCGGCTTATACCGCTCGCCCTGGTCGGGCTGGCGTGAAGGCTTGTCGGTTGACAACAAAGAGACAGTGCCGACACTGGCCCGCAGCTTCAACGTTCCTGACAATCAGACCCTGCTCCTGCAAGACGAGCTGGCGTCTCAAGCGGATATCGAGGAAGCTCTCTCTTCTTGGCTGCCCAAGCGGATCGGCAAGGATTCGATTGTGTTCGTCTATTTCAGCGGGCAAGCATTGGCCGATGCCAAGACCGGCGAAGTCTATCTGATCCCCTATGACGGGACCCCGGCTTCGTCTCGTACCAGGCTGATCTCCCTGCGCTGGATCCAAAGCCGCCTGCAGAAACTTGGTGCAAAGCTGGCGCTCGCGGTCATCGACACGCCAATAGCATCCAACGCCGACCCCAAAGATAGCAAAACCAAATCTGTAGGACCGAATTGGACCGCCGATCTTGCCGGATCAGCAGGCCCTTCGACACCCACAGTGATACAAATTGCCAGGACACCTAACTCGACAAACCAGCCACAGGGGCTGCTCTCGGGCCTGAACGGGAATGCCGACCTCGATCACGATGGGGTTATCACAGTCGGTGAGTGGCTCCGCTCGCTGAGAGGGACCGCCACCACCGTCCCGACACTGCCGCCGACAGTCGCCGTGCAATCAATACCACTCGTTCGCGTCAGCCGCTAACGTCCCTCTCCACTTCTCTGAGCGACCCAGCGCACTCTCGCCGCTTGCCAATTTCCTTTCCCCTCCTTCGTAAGGAGGGAAAGAGAAGGTCAAACATGTCGGTAGCCATGAGCGAAACGTGCGACACTCTCCCCCTCCTGACCTCCCCTTACAAAGGGGAGGAATTGAGCTGTCGCTTCTGAGGCGGAAGGAAAAGAAAAACCCCGCCGAGGGGATCGCCCTCGGCGGGGTTGCTATTCTTCGAGCCGACCCACAGCGATCAGCCGTGAATCAATTCAGTCAGTCACGTCTCAACTAGAAGTTGACTTGCAACTGACTATATCCCCAGACGGAGTTCCGGGCGCCCGTTCCATTCTGAGCGCTCGTTACAATCTGATCCATTCCATGGCCGGCCCAGAGATAGGCACCGCCGGTCTGCCAGGCCACCTTGTTGTTCTTGAAGAACACGGTGAAGATCGCGTCCAATTCCTTATAGAGCGAATTGTCCGTCGTAATAGCAGCCGATCCGGACGTGGCGCCCGTGCAGGCCTGGTTCGCCGAGTACCAGCAGTCAGCGTGATTGGCCTTCCTGAAGAGCCAGTACCGAGTCTCAAAGTGGGTCTGCTGCGTCGGGTTCAACTGCAGGCTTCCACTGTACCCGACCATATTCCGCCAGGACATGCGATCGGCATAGCCCATGACGATATGGTTGGTCGGATAGAGGTTCTCGAAGGTGTTGGCATTGCCTTGGCAACCGTTAGTTGTGGCGCCGCTGCAATTGCCGCCGCTGCCATCGCCCGAGGCATAGTTAAACTCTGCACCGATGCGCGGGGAGGTGGGCACATCCTTCAGCGTAATACCGCCTTCAATGGCCATCGCCACCGCATTGATGCTGATGTTTTGTCCATTACCCGCATCAAAGTGGCCGGTCTGCCAATAGGCTTCCGCCGTTCCATCGAATATTTCCTGCCGATATGCGACCCGGCCACCGAGGGTATGCCGGCTCTGCCCAGGGGCATGAGCGGCCTGTACGTTGCCGGCCGCGGCCGTCTTGTTATTGAACCAGACCCAGAGAGGCTCGATCGCCAAACCAGCCATAGGCTTGAAGGCAATGCGAGTAAACATAACGTCGGCGTTGGCGCCTCCCGATGTAGCAGCGTTAGTGACTGCACCGGCTGACGCGCCAGAGGCAACAGCGTCAGAATTTGCCTCATGCAGCCAGCCGGCCCAGACTTCATAGGTGGGCTGGTTGTACTGCATCGTGATACCGTCGTGCGAGAAGGCCTGGTTGTTCCAGTCGAAGTGACCGAACAAACGATGGTTGCCCATCACAACCAGCTGACGGCCCACCTTCAGGCTCAATCCGTCAACACCCAGGTTGCGGATCATGATGAAGGCCTGGCGCATCCCCACGGTGCTGCCATTGACGTTGCCCGTCTGAGAGGATGAATCATTCGCGGCAGTGGCAGCTGTCGCCGCACCGCCCCAGTTCTTCGAATATTGGAACTGGGTGAACATGTCCACATCTTGCGAAATGGCATAGTTCAGCCCGAGACGCGCCCACTGCTGGACGAAGGTATCTGCACTTTGTCTTGCAAAATTACTATTGGTCCGCGACTCTCCCCGGACGCGCGCGTCGCCGGAAAGCGTGAACTTGCTGATGTCAAACAACGGGCTCTTGGGCGGATCGAAATTCCAATAGGACACCAGATCCGGCATGGCGCGCGGAACCGGCGGGGCATTGGTCGGCCTATCGACCACAGACGGGGCCACGGGGGGATCGGCCAAGGCCTGGCCGACCGGCATCGCGCCCAATAGGGCCGCTGCCAGTACCCACTTTGCTGCTTCCTTGCTTCGTCTCATAGCGTTCCTCCTGTGAATTGGATGACAGCCCCTGTTGGCTCCACTCCTACAGACAAGCTGCCGACTTGAGATCCAACTACTGCCACTACGACTACTTCCTTGTACCGACTCTGGGTCTTTCCGACCGTTATGCTTCGTTCATTGCCATTTCGTTCAGCCTGTTTTTACCAAGAATTCCTGCGGCTGACTTCAAAAATCTGACTTTCCGTCCGGCGCTGACGTTTCCGTCACCTCCTTCCGTTGGTCGATCTTCGATCACTCCTACTTCCACAGTCTCTCCGGTCAGACCTGGTTGGACGGGTTGTTGAGGCCCGATCCCTGCTCCACCTTCTGACCGGCGGCGTTGATTTCTTCTTCCGCTTCTTTCATCGACGCCTGGAAATCCTGCTCGACCATCTTCACTTCCTGCTGAATCATGTTGATCTCGGGCTCCACCGACTTCCGCAGATCTTCCGCCGTCTCTTTGAACCCTTTGACAGCCTTCCCGACCTGCCGCCCGACTTCAGGCAACTGCTTGGGCCCGAACAACAGAAACGCGATCACCAGGATAATTAAGACTTCGCCGGCGCCTAATCCAAACATCTGGGAAACCTGTGACGCGTGACTGATGACCGGTGACGCGTCTATTTCTTGTTAATCCGTTTTTTCTCACCATGCCCGTCACGCGTGACTCGTCACCCGTTCCGTCTGCGTTATCCTTGCTTCGTCTGTCCCGGCTGCGCGACCGGCGCGGCCTGCGGCGGCGGCACTGATTCCGGCTGGCCCATCACTTGCGCCTGCACTTGCGGCGTCGCCACCGGCGGCTGTTCGCCCGGTGTCACATCAATCGCATCGGCTTCATGGACCGATTTCTTAAATCCCTTGATCGCTTTGCCGAGCCCCTCGCCCAGTTGCGGCAATTTGCCTGCGCCGAAAATGATCAACACGATGATCAAAATCAGCATCAATTCCATCCAGCCGAAGGAGCCAAACATGTCTTACCTCGCGATGCGCACGCTGTCCGTCTAATTTTATCGACCCTCTCCCGAATCCAGTACGAAAGATGGGAGAGATACCTAAATCGCGGGGAAGGCTATAGAAAACTCAAGGACAAGTCAAGGGAAAACTCAGGGAACGGGCTCTGGGAGAGAGGCAGGCGGTAAGGAAGAAAGAGATGAGCAGCGGGGCAATACGATTCCTACCGGCTGATTTCCTGACCGATGCTCAGCCCCCCCCAACCACTCCTTACGGAGAAGAGGCTAGGAAGAGACATGATGCGGGTTACCGTTATCGGCAGAGGAAATGATGATACTCAATCGGGCTGGGCGGCGCGGTGAGCGCCACGTTTAGCGTATCGGGATCGTACCCGACTGCTTCCAGATCTCGTGACGTCGCGGATAATTCTTCCTCGGTCAGGTAGGCCACGGTGTCCGGCACCCCGGTGCGCTTGAGCGAAAGCACCATGCCGTTCAACGTTTCCCGCTCTTCCATCGGCATGTTCTTCTGCAACGGAAACTCCAGCATGCGACTATAGGGGCTTTCGTAGGCTTCGTTCAATGCCTTGATGGTCTTCAGCACCAGACGATCCTGCTCCCACGGCTGCAACTTCGGTCCTGCGGACGGATGAGTCGCCAACAGATCCATGAGCGTGATGACATTCGTATTCAACGACCGGCCGATAAATTCCCGCTGCGGCTCAATGGTGACCCCACCCAGCCCCAGATGTTTCGCAATCGCCTCGACCAAGGCAAAATTGATCATGAAACTGTACTGCCCGCCGAACTGGCCATAGCAGGGCTTGTCCGGATCGTTGAGCACCTGCATATCCGCCGTGCCGGCATCGAAGGCGCTGAAGCCAATCGCGCCGGGAGCCAGCAATCGCTTGGCTTCCTTCAACGTCGCAAAGGCCCCCAGGTTGATCGGGACGAGCACTTGTTCATCGATAGTCTTCAGAAATTCAGTGATCGTCTTGCGGTAGGGCACATCCTTCCACTCCACCTTCCGGTATTCCTTCTCCCAGACCAGATCGTCGAGGAAGGGAGGAAAGGTCTTGAGCGTCTCGATGTCTTTGGCCTCGAAGGCCCGGACAAAGCCCGACCAATCCTGAATGGTCGCATGGAGCGATTCGCTCAGGTTGGGACGGAGAAATTCTTCTTCAATCTCGCCGGCATTCTTCGCCATGAGCTTGGTAGGCAAGTCGTTCCACAACTCGTTGCAGATAATTCGATCAACGGATTGGTCCGCCGCGCCGGACACATGATCGACCGTCGCCAGCTGAGCCTCAACGCGATCTTTGTGCGGCGCGAGATCCGGATGCGCCAGCGCACGATCCAGAATCGACTGCTCCCAATCCACCAGGACATACTTGACACGCAGATAGACCTGCCCGGCCTTGTCGATCGCTTTCAGGTGGCTCAAGAAACAGGCGGCCAGATTGCCGTTCCCCGGTCCCCATTCGTGCACGATGAGCGGAGTTGCGGCAGTCCCTTTCGCCTTATCCCGTTTCGTCACCTTCTCGAAATAGTCCGCGGCCAGCGCATGCGCCAACCGATAATCTGCCGACGCGAAGGTTTGGTAATAGGTCCGCAACTGGTCGCCCCGGAGGCGATAGAACAGCGTATTGAGATGGGCCTGCCACTGATCCAGCGGCTTGTAATCCCCGATCAATTGCGGCAATGCGTCGGCGTCTTGTAACGTGCTCATGGTGGTTCAGTTCCTGGTAAAGAATCGCGATTGTAACAGACGGCTCGAAAGAGCCGCAATCGGGGAATGCGGCCTCATTGCCGCCAACTCCCCCTCTTTCGTAAGGAGGGGCGAGGGGAGGTCGAGCCTTCCGGCTGCATCACAGGCACGGCTACTCACAAGTGGCGCAGCAACTCGTGATCTCTCCCCCCTCCTACCCTCCCCTTACAATAGGGGAGGGTGGGAGGGGGTGCAGGCTGCCCTTGACTCTCACTCCGCAGGGGGTGTACCAGACCTTGCATATGAGTCGGCTCCTTCTCATTGTCTTTACTGCGCTGATCGCTGGGCCAGCCGCCATCTGGGCGGGAGAACTGCCGATCACAAAGAATCTCCCTATCCCAGAGTTTCAGAATCGGCCGGAAGATGCCAAACCGTACGACTTCGATGCCCCCCCGCAGGGAATGTTCCGCTCCATCACGATGGCCGAGGGGTTTGAAGAGGAACTGGGCTTTCGCCAGACCCACGAAATTGTGCCGGTCAAACCGACCGAACGATTCGCCGCTGATACGCCGGCCATCTTCATCGTCTTCGCCCTCCATCAGCACTACCAGGCCTTCAAAGTATTCGGCCGATGCTTTCCTGAGGGGATCGCGGGTATCGAACCGGAAACGATCGTCAGCGAGGATGCGATGCACATGGCCCTGGAAGATGAGAGCGGGTACTTGAAATTACTCCCACAGAAAGAACAGTGGACTCCGGGCCGTTACAAAGTCGAAATCCACGCCGGCGAACAGGTGAGCGAGATGAGCCTCATCGGCACGATGCGGTTTACCGTCGTAGCGGGGGAGTGACGGGTAAGCAGTGACGCAGGGCTTGTCACGCGTAACGCATCACAGATACCGCCCTTCGATTGACGGCCGCACTTCAGGCGCATGTAAGCAATGGTAGATTCCTTACGGTGACGGGGTTCACCGGAACCGCCTGCGGTCTTCACCCGCATATTCTGATTATCGACGGCACCCTGCACAACATGATTCCCACGCTACACGAAACGATTTTGCGCCGGCTCTGTTCCAAGGACGAACCCTGGTCGGTCATCTTCGTCACCAACGATCCGACGTTTGCCACCTATGTGGATCGCCGCGTGACGGTCGGATGACCTGCTGTACTATTTCACGGCTCGCGTTTGACGGTCTCCGGACCATTCGTTAGAATGCCTGCGTGATAACGTTGTTCCATTCATCAAGACCGCACCACGCCTCATGAGCCCATCACCCCGCCCATGGGCCTCCGTCGTCATTCCCATCAAGGATGAACGGGACAATCTCACGCCGCTGACCGAACGGGTGCTCAAGGTTCTGTCGGCGCGCGAAGAATCCAAAACCGCGCCGTTCGAGCTGGTCTATGTCGACGACGGCAGCAGCGACGGCAGCAGTGAACTGCTGGACCGGCTGCAACAGACCTATCCGGCCGTCCGCGTCCTGCACTTCGACCGCAACTATGGACAGTCCTCCGCCTTCGACGCCGGATTCAAACATTCCACCGGCGAACTGGTCATTACACTGGACGGCGATCTGCAAAACGATCCCGCCGATATCGACAAGATGCTGCCCCTTCTACAGAAATTCGATCTGGTGTGCGGATGGCGCACCAGCCGCAACGACAATCTCGTCAGAAAGCTGTCCTCGCGCATCGCGAACGCCGTGCGCAGCGCCGTGACCGGCGACCGCGTACACGACACCGGCTGTTCCTTGAAAATTTTCCGGCGCGCGGTCGTCGACAGGCTGCAACTCTTTACCGGCATGCACCGGTTTTTCCCGGCCTTAGCCCTCATGCACGGCTTCACCGTCACCGAAATTCCGGTCAGCCACCATCCCCGGGCGCATGGAATTTCCAAATACGGCGTCGGGAACCGTCTCTTCAAGAGCCTCTACGACCTGATCGCCGTGCGCTGGATGCAACATCGCTGTTTACGGTACACACTACGTCACTAACTCGCGGCACCCTTTCTTTATGATCACGACTGAAGCCATCTGGATTGCCACGGGATTTCTCGGCCAGGGCCTGTTCTTTGGCCGCTGGATCGTGCAATGGCTCGCCTCGGAACGCAGCGCTTCCAGCAAAGTACCGATCTCGTTCTGGTACTTGAGCCTCGTCGGAGGCCTCATCACGCTGGCCTATGCTATCTATCGGAAAGATCCCGTCTTCATTGCCGGTCAGAGCATCGGCTCCGTCGTCTACGTGCGCAATCTCATGCTGATCTACCGCGAAAACCAAACCAACCCCGCCAAGAGTGATCAGGGATGAGTGAGCCCGCCTCGCAGATGCCCGACCCCTCGCCCGGACATTCCTCGCCGTTCATTCGTCACATCGCGGTGCTGCTGATCCTCTGCGGCATCCTGTTCTTTTGGAATCTGGGGGCCCTTGGCCTGACGGATCGCGACGAAGGCCGTAACGCCGAAGCCGGCCGCGAAATGCTCGAAACCGGCGACTGGATGAGTCCCACCTTCAACTACGAACCCCGCT
>JACOEJ010000059.1:15994-21322 GCA_024998645.1 Nitrospira sp. | reverse complement strand
TTTTTGTCCATGTGCCGGCGGCGTGGATGTCCATGTTTCTCTACGTCGTCATGGCCGGATGGGCGGCGGTGGGGCTGGGTTTGAAGGCGCGGCCGTCCTTTATGATGGCGCAGGCCATCGCCCCGACGGGGGCGCTGTTCACATTCCTCGCCCTTTTTACCGGAGCGTTCTGGGGAAAGCCCACGTGGGGCGCTTGGTGGGTCTGGGACGCCCGCCTCACTTCTGAACTGATTTTGCTGTTCCAGTATGCCGGCGTCATGCTGCTCCATGCCTCGATCGACGATCTCCGGCGTGCCGACCGTGCGAGTGCCGTGCTGGCGTTGGTTGGTGTCGTCAATGTGCCGATCATTTATTTTTCTGTGCGCTGGTGGAATACCCTGCACCAGGGCGCCTCGATCAGCGTGACCGCTGCGCCGAAGATGGCGGCGACGATGCTGGCGGCGATGGGTATCATGGCGCTGGGCTTTTGGATGTATAGTGCCGCGGTCACGCTGATGCGTGTCCGGTGTATCATCCTTGAACGTGAACGGCACGCTTCTTGGGTGCAGATAGAGAGGGTCTCCTGATGCAGTGGAACAGCCTCAATGAGTTTCTTGCGATGGGCGGGTATGGGGTCTATGTCTGGCCGTCGTTCGGGGTGACGGCGCTCTGTATGGTCTGGGAAGTTCTGAGCCTTCGTCGTCGGCATGCTTCGGCTCGCAATATCCTGAGTCAATCGGTCGCCGATGCGGGAGTGGCATCGTGACGCCGCGGCAAAAACGATTCTCCATGATTGGACTTGGCTTGGTGGCGCTGGGGATTGCATCGGCCTTAGTGCTGAACGCGTTCAACAGCAACCTGGTGTTTTTCTTTACGCCCACGCAGGTGGCTAATGGCGAAGTACCGAAAGGGCAAAGCTTTCGTATCGGGGGAATGGTCGAAGCCGGGACGCTTACACGTGAGAGTGACGGTTTGACCGTCCATTTCGTGATGAGTGACACGGTAAAACGTGTCCCGGTCACGTATAAGGGCATTCTCCCGGATCTGTTTAAGGAAGGGAAGGGTGCGGTCGCGCAGGGGAGGCTCTCGTCGGAGGGAACCTTTGTGGCTAGTGAAGTGCTCGCCAAACATGACGAGAACTATATGCCGCCAGAAGCTGCTGAGGCGATGGCCAAAGCCAAGGCGGCCGGGAAACAGAGCAGCAAGACGCTTGTAGTCACTCCGTAGGAGAGATAGAGGATATACCTGCATGATTCCTGAAATCGGCCAGTTTGCATTGATCCTGGCGCTCTGTGTCGCAGCTGTGCAGGGTACTGTCCCGATTTACGGGGCGGCATCCGGCAATGCGTCGCTGATGGCGGTCGCGAAACCCGCTGCACGCGGGCAGTTTCTGCTAGTGCTCATCGCCTTCTGTTGTCTGGGCTATGCATTTGCCCAGAAAGACTTCTCGGTGCTCTATGTTGCGGCGAACGCCAATTCAAAGTTACCGCTCCATTATCGTCTGGCTGCCATTTGGGGAGCCCATGAAGGCTCGCTCCTCTTGTGGACCTTCATCCTGACGCTTTGGATGATGGCGGTCACGCTTTTCTCAAAACACCTCCCGGAAGCGATGCGGGCGAGAATTCTCGGCGTGATGGGTTTGGTGAGTCTGGGGTTTCTCTTGTTCATGTTGACGGTCTCGAATCCCTTCGAGCGGTTGATCCCGGCCGCGCCTGATGGCCGCGATCTCAATCCGTTGCTCCAGGATCCCGGCATGGTCATGCATCCGCCGATGCTCTATATGGGATACGTAGGCTTTTCTGTCGCGTTTGCCTTTGCCATCGCCGCGTTGCTGGGCGGCAACCTGGATGCAGCCTGGGCTCGCTGGTCTCGTCCCTGGACGACCGTCGCCTGGTGCTTTCTGACGGTCGGCATCGCCTTAGGCAGCGGATGGGCCTATTACGAGTTGGGTTGGGGCGGGTGGTGGTTCTGGGATCCGGTTGAAAACGCATCCTTCATGCCCTGGCTGGCGGGCACAGCACTGATCCACTCCTTAGCGGTCACGGATAAACGAGGTGGGTTCAAAGTCTGGACGGTTCTGCTGGCGATTCTTGCCTTCTCGCTCAGCTTGCTCGGCACCTTTTTAGTACGATCCGGTGTATTGACCTCGGTCCATGCCTTCGCGACTGATCCGAAGCGCGGGTTATTTATCCTGGTCTTTCTGGCGATCGTCATCGGCGGATCTCTCCTGCTCTATGCCTGGCGAGCGCCGCGTGTGGGACTGGGCGGCGGGTTCGATCTGGTCTCGCGTGAAGCGATGCTGCTGGCCAATAATGTTCTCTTGGTCGTCGCGATGGGATCGGTGTTGTTGGGGACACTGTATCCCTTGTTTCTGGATGCGCTCGGACTCGGAAAGATTTCAGTCGGTCCGCCGTATTTCGATACGGTCTTTGTGCCGCTCATGACACCCGCTATTTTTCTGATGGGGATCGGTCCGCTGGCGCAGTGGAAGAAAGCGAGTGTGCCGAGTCTGGCGATGCAATTGCGTTGGGCGTTTGGAGCCAGCGTCGTCACGGCATTGCTGTTGCCGTTCGTGCTGGGTAAATGGACGCCGCTCCTGAGTCTTGGCCTGTTATTGGCCCTGTGGATTGTAACGACGGCGGTGATCAATGTCCGTGAACGGCTCACCCATCTTGAAGGGGCCGGTCTTCTCAGCCGTCTCGCATCGGTTCCGCGTTCCTATTGGGGCATGATCCTGGCGCATTGCGGGATTGCCGTCTTCATCGTCGGAGTGACGATGGTGAAAGGGTTTGAGGTCGAACAAGATCTGCGGATGAATGTGGGCGAATCCGCCACGATCGGCGGCTATACGTTTCAGTTCGATGGCGCGAAGGATTTTGTGGGGCCGAACTATATTGCGGCACGCGGGACTTTTCGTGTGACGAAGGATGGCCGTGAGGTGACGATCATGTATCCGGAAAAACGCCGGTATATGGTGCAGAGCCAGACCATGACAGAGGCGGCGATCGATTCAGGACTGTTACGAGACTTGTATGTGTCGTTGGGGGAACCACTCGATGCGGGTGCCTGGAGTGTGCGGCTCTATCACAAACCGTTTATCGACTGGATCTGGGGCGGCTGCTTGATCATGGCTTTAGGAGGAGTATTGGCGATCACCGATCGCCGCTATCGCCTTGCGTGGCGCCGTGAGCAAGAGGCGGCGCCTGCCGTATCTCAACCGGTCGGGGCGCCGATTGTATGAAGCGCTTCTTACTCCCGCTTGCGATCTTTGTGGTGATGGTGGGATTCCTTGCGGTCGGGTTGACCTTGAATCCACGCGAAGTCCCGTCCCCGCTTGTGGGGAAAGCCGCCCCTGATTTCTCACTGCCTCAGTTGCATGAGTCCGACAAGGTCTTTTCGCCGAAAGAGCTGGCGGGGAAAGTCTGGTTGCTCAACTTCTGGGCCTCCTGGTGCAACGGGTGTAAAGAAGAGCATCCGGTGCTGATGCAGATCGCAAAATCCGGCGAAGTTCCGATCTACGGGGCGGATTATAAGGACACCCGGGAGGAAGCGCTCACCTGGTTGCGGCGGTGGGGTAATCCATACCAATTGGTCGCCGTCGACGAGGCCGGCCGGGTCGGCATCAATTATGGCGTCTACGGAGTTCCGGAGACCTACGTGATCGATAAGGCAGGAAAGATTCGGTACAAGCAGATCGGGCCGGTGGATCAGGATGTCCTGGAAAAGAAGATTCTTCCTCTTGTGCGGGAGCTACAGAACCAATGATGCGGATATGGGTGCTGATGTTCGTCATGGCGATCCCCGGGTTGGTGGCTGCTCAAGAGGCGCGGCCATTGGCGGAGAATCCTCAGGCCGAGGCGCGACTGAGGGCGCTTGCGGTCGAATTGCGTTGCCTGGTCTGCCAAAACCAAACACTGGCGGACTCCAATGCACCGTTGGCTGAAGATCTGCGTCGGGAAGTGCGCGAGATGATCGCGAAGAATATGAGCGATCAGGAGATCATCGATTTCCTTGTCGAGCGCTACGGTGATTTCGTTTTGTATCGCCCCCCGTTACGAGCCACGACGACGTTGCTCTGGATCGGACCATTTCTTCTCCTTGCCATTGCAGGCACGGCGTTGGTTCTGGCAGTCCGGCGGAGGCAGAACACGCTTCCTGAAGTGATTGTTTCTGAAGCCGATCATCAACGAGTGGAACAGCTATTGTCTGATGGAGCCAAACGCCCATGATTGTGACATTCTGGCTTGTGGCCTCCGGTTTGATGATCGTCACTCTTGGCCTGCTGCTCTGGCCGTTGTTGCGTCGTAGGCATACGGTCGCTACGGGGGAACAGGAGAAACGGCTGTCCGTGTATCGGCAGCAGTTTGTTGAGTTGGCGCTGGATCACCAGAACGGCGTGTTGACCGATGAGCAATATCAGATTGCCCGTCGTGAGTTGGATCGTCGTGTGCTCGAAGAAACGGGGAGTGCAGAGCTCTCGATGGCCGGATCCGGGCGCCAGCTGAATAGCAAGGCCGTGGCTGTGGTGCTCGGTCTGATTATCCCTGCGGTTAGTATCTTATTGTACGCCAAGCTGGGCAGCCCCTTGGCCATCACGCATCCCGGCGCATCGGCGACGGCCGCTTCGGGGAGCGGGGATGGAGACCATCTGTCGGTGAGTGGATTGGATGCACTGACTGAACGGCTGAAGGCCAAACTCGAACAGAATCCCACCGACGGTGTGGGATGGGCCTTGCTCGCTCGGGCGTATGTAGAATTGGGGCGTCATCAAGAGGCAGTGCCGATCTATGAAAAGGCCATGCAACTGATTCCCGACGACGCGCAAATGCTGGCAGACTATGCCGATGCGTTAGGCGTGTTGAACGGCCGGAAGTTAGAGGGAAGGCCTGAAGCCTTGATTCAGCAGGCTCTCAAGGCCGATCCCCGCAACGTTAAGGCCCTCATGTTGGCCGGGACGGTCGCCTACAATCACAAAGAGTTCGGCCGTGCCGCCTCCTACTGGGAAGAGGCGCGCACCAATCTTCCTCCTGAGACGGATCCTGAAGCGATCCAAGAAATTGTGGCTGGTATTGCCGAAGCCAGAGAGCTTGCGGGAGGTCGCCAGGCGGCGCAGGTTTCAACGCCTCCGGCACCGGTGAAGCCGGCCGGTCCGGCTGTAACGATCAGTGGCCAAGTGACGATTGCGCCGAGTCTTGCGGGAAAGGGATCGCCGACCGACACCCTCTTTGTGTTCGCCAGAGAAATGAATGGTCCGCCCATGCCCGTGTCGATCGTACGTGCCACTAAGAAAGATCTGCCCTTCACGTTTCAGCTCGATGATTCGACCAGCCCCATGCCGTCGCGAAAACT
>JACOEJ010000059.1:0-15894 GCA_024998645.1 Nitrospira sp. | reverse complement strand
TGCCCTTCACGTTTCAGCTCGATGATTCGACCAGCCCCATGCCGTCGCGAAAACTGTCCGATGTGGGAACGGTCGTCATCGTCGCGCGTCTGTCCAAGTCCGGCGAAGCCATGCCAAAAAGCGGCGATCTTCAGGGAGTCAGCGAACCGATGAAACCGGGAGCCAACAAGGTCACGGTTGTGATCGATCGAGAGATTCCTTAGAGCGGAGGTTCGTCGATGTCCTTCTCCTCACCTGCCTGGCTCTATCTCTTGCCGCTTTTCATGGGGCTCCTGTTCTATCTGCGTCGCCACCGGAAAACCGAGGTGCACCACCGCAATCGTCTTGAAGAAACCAAGAAGTCCGGTATCCCTGAGCCGCTGACCTTGCATCCCGTCATCGACACCAATAAATGCATTGGCTCAGGGGCCTGCGTTAAAGCCTGTCCTGAACATGCATTGGGGCTTGTTGGGAGAAAGGCAGTACTCGTTCAACCCGATCACTGTATCGGCCATGGGGCTTGTGAGGCTGCCTGCCCTGTTGAAGCGATCTCGCTGGTATTCGGGACCGAGAAGCGCGGCATCGATATTCCACAGCTGAAACCGACGTTCGAAACGAATGTGCCGGGGATTTACATTGCCGGCGAGCTGGGTGGGATGGGGCTGATCCGAAAAGGCGTGGATCAAGGGCAGCGGGCTATTCAGACGATTCGGAAGAATACCAGCAAGGGAAGTGAGTTGGATGTGGTGATCGTTGGGGCGGGGCCGGCCGGCATCTCCGCTTCGCTGGCGGCCAAAGAGGCGGGATTGCGCTTCGTCACGATCGAACAGGAGGATTCGCTCGGTGGCGCCATCTACCAATACCCCAGGGCGAAAGTGGCGATGACGGCGCCCATGACGCTGCCGATCGTCGGGCTGTTCAATAAATTCGAAATCAGCAAGGAGGAGTTACTCGCCTTCTGGCAGAAGATCATCCAGCAGACGGGTATCACGATCAAGTTTTCCGAGCGGATGGATACCCTGGAGAAAGCCGGGAAGGGATTCATCGTAAAGACGCCCAAGGCCAGCTACCAAACCAAAAATGTTCTTCTCGCGATCGGTCGGCGCGGCACTCCGCGCAAGCTTGGTGTTCCAGGGGAAGAACAGCCGAAAGTCGTGTATCGTTTGATCGATGCCGAGCAATATCGGAATATGCATGTATTGGTAGTTGGTGGGGGAGACAGCGCGGCGGAAGCGGCGCTGTCGATTGCTGCGGAGAAGGGGACGACCGTGACGATTTCCTGCCGAGGAGATGAAATCTTTACCCGTCCCAAGGACAAGAATCGTCAGCAATTAAAGCAGTGCGTGGCGGAAAAGAAGATCACTGTGTATGTGAATGCGAATGTCAAAGAGATTGGTAAAGACGTGGTGACGCTTGATCACGAAGGGCAATCCGTGGTGCTGAAGAATGATGCCATGATTGTCTGTGCCGGCGGCACGCTCCCGACGCCGATGCTGAAAGAAATCGGCGTCATGGTGGATACCTACTACGGTCAGGCCGTCCCGAAGTAACTGTTCTCAAGGAGGGATGTATGCGGAGTCGTCTGATCATCGTCTGTGCGAGCCTATTCCTGATAAGCGCGTGCGCGGGGGGGCGCACCGTCCCAGCGACTCAGGGCAAGCAGGCGAGCGAGGTTTCAGTCAAGGGGAGTGCGGCGATTCAACAGTTGCGCGCGCAGGCTGAAAAGGGAAATGTTGAGGCCCAGTTTGCTTTGGCGCAGGCCTACGATCGTGGTCGAGAGGTGCCGATCGACAAGGTCGAGGCTGTCCGATGGTATATGCGAGCGGTGGAACAAGGTGACGCGTTCTCTCAATATCTGCTCGGGAACAATGCCTGGAATGGCACGGGAATGCCGAAGAGTGAACAGGCCGCGGTACAGTGGTGGCAACGCGCGGCTGCGCAAGGTTTTGCTCCCGCGCAATCGAGTTTAGGAAGAGCTCTCGTCACGGGCGGCCAGGGTGTATCGCCAGATAAGACCCAAGCCTATGTGTGGCTGGCGTTGTCCGCCGGCCAGGGTGATCAAGAAGCCGATCAACAGCGTGCCACACTGGTCAAGCAGTTACAGCCGGATCAGCTGGCGCAGGCCAAGCGGCTGGTCAAAGAGTGGAAGCCCGCACGATCCCGTGCTGTGCTCAACAGGAACGCGCCGTAAGACGACCCGCCGGTTCTTCTGCTCCCGACTCCCAAGCTCAGAGCAGTCGCACATTGGGAGTTGCACGCTCCATTGCCGACATAACAATCTCGCATCGCAACTTCGCATCGTCCTCTATTATTCGCCCAGTTTTTATTCGTTCCATCCTGCCACTTCCGCAGACTGGTCAGTCATCTTTCGGCCTGTCCATGATCTCTTGTCAGAGAACGAGCGCTGCATCCGGAGACCGTTGGCCTCACGCGCCGGGGTACGCTGGAGTTTGGGCTAGACAGGTCGGGGGTGGGATTCTATAATCAGCTCCCCAAGGTTGGGATGATATTCCCAACGTCAATGATTGAGGAGCGCCAATGTGTAGACCCAGTCGATCATTCTTGAACGTCCTGTTCGCATGCATGACTGTCATGGCCGGCGTGCCGAGCTTGAGCCGTTCGCAGGGACTGACTGCCTCCCAGTCTCCGGTTGAAGAAATGACGACTGGCGGCACCATGATGGTGAATGTTGCGCCGGAACTGCTCAACGCATTGGAGTCTGATGCTGGTCTTGGCCTGTCGGAGCAGGCCTCGAAGCGCCGGACTTTCCGGGTCTATATGGTTGCGGGAACCGGAGAATTGGGATCAGTCGGTGACGGGGGACTCGCGACTCGAGCGCGTCTGTGGTTTGCGGCCGGCATTGCGGTGGATGCAGCGGGGAATATTGTGATTGCCGATTCGTTTAATAATCGGGTCCGCCGGGTGGATGCCGCAAGCGGAAAGATCGAAACCGTGGCCGGGACGGGGCAGCAAGGATTCTCCGGTGATGGCGATCTGGCAACAGAAGCGCAGCTGAACAGCCCATCGGGAGTGGCGATCGACGACAAGGGTAATATTATCATCGCGGACAGCTTCAATAACCGGATTCGCATTGTCGATGCGCGGACGGGGATCATTTCTACGCTTGCCGGGACCGGTGAACAGGGGTTCTCCGGGGACGATGGGCTTGCGGTGCGGGCTCAATTGAGTGGGCCGACTGGTCTCGCGCTGAGTGCCGATGGGACTCTTTTCATTGCGGATAGCGGAAACCATCGCATTCGGAAGCTAGATCGCGCACAGCAGATCATTGTGACGGTCGCCGGCAGCGGTATTGCGGGAGAGGCTGGGGATGGCGGGCTTGCTGTGCAGGCTGAACTCAATGATCCGAGCGGAGTGGCCGTCGACCGGAACGGACACCTGTTGATTGCGGACACGATGAACAACCGAGTGCGTCGTGTGGATGCCATCAGCGGGATCATGAGCACCGTCGCCGGAACCGGGGAAGAAGGATTCGACGGCGATGGGGCCGGTGCCACCCTTGCTCGGCTGATGCAGCCGTCGGGGATTACTGTCGATGCCGAAGGCGCCGTCTATCTCAGCGATACGTTTAATAACCGGATCAGGCGGATCGATGGGGAGTCGGGAATCATCACGACGGTTGTCGGGACGGACCTTCGGGGGCATTCAATCAACGGGATGGTTGCAGAAATGGCTCCTTTGAACAATCCAATGGGACTTACCAGGGATCCTTCGGGGAATCTTCTCGTCGCGGATTCAGGCAATCACTGTGTGCTGCGGATTATGCCCTGAGCAGACTGCATAGTATCCGGCTCCGTGTGGCTCCGCCGATACAGGGAGCGTGATCATTTCCTTCGAATCCCAGCTCCTGGTTTGATCGTCTTCCACAGCGAGGTGGCATGGCATTGGTCACACTGGGGGCCGAAGCCACCCTCATGTTTGTCGTCTTTCTTGTGGCAACTGCCGCAGGCATTTGAGGTAACGAGCTTCCCTTTCATCGGCTTGTGATGGCAGTCAAAGCAATCGACCTTCTTGTGCCCGCCATCCAGCTTGAATTTAGTTCGCGCGTCGTGATCGAAGTCCCATAACTTCCAGTCGCGGGCGCTGTGGCAGGTTTCGCATTGCGTGCCGAACCGCTGTTTGTGCACATCTTCCTTTTTATGACATCCGACACAGTCTGTCGGGGCATCTCTAAACAGCAATGACGTGTGACATTTCCGACAGTCAAGGATGTCGTGTTGCCCGCGCAGCGGGAAACGGGCCTTGTCGTGGTCGAACGACATGGCTTTCCAGGATGCCTCACGATGGCAGGCTTCGCACTGCTGGCCTTCCTGTCCCTTATGTTTATCGTCTTTCTTGTGGCAGGCATAACACTCCGTTGAGGTCTTCTCCTTGTACAGATGGCCTTTGTGACAGCTGTCGCATCTCAGGCCCACGTGCTTTCCTCGGAGCGAGTATTTCGTCTGCCGGTCGTGATCAAAGAGGATGTCTTTCCACTTCTGTTCGCTGTGGCAATCTCTGCAGGTGTTTCCGAATGACCCTTTATGTATATCGTCCTTCTTGTGACAGGCCTCACAGTCGGTTGGGGTCTTGTCTTTATAGAGAAGTCCTTTGTGGCAGCTGGTGCAGGTCGTGGTTCTATGTTTTCCGTTCAGGGGGTATTTCGTATCCCGTTCGTGATCGAATCGAATCAGTTTCCAACTCTTCTCTCGATGGCAGGTCTCGCACTGATCGCCAAAAGCGCCTTTGTGTTTGTCTTCTTTGCGGTGGCATGCCTGACAGGCCGTCGGCGTTTTCTCTTTGACCACGGGAACCCTGTGGCACTCTTCGCAGGTGACGAGTTCGTGTGCGCCGAGCAGGAGATATTTCGTATCGCGATCATGATTGAACGACGAAGGTTTCCACGTTTGTTCCGAATGGCAAGTCTCGCATTTCACGCCAAAGACGGCGTTATGGATGTCGTCTCTTCGGTGGCATGAGCCACAGTCGATCTTCAGTTTATCCTTGTAGAGATGGCCGGCATGACAGCCGCGGCAGGTCACGCTTCGGTGTTTCTCACGCAAGGCAAACTTGGTATCCCGATCATGATCGAAGATAATCTCTTTCCACGTACGATCCGTATGGCAGGTCTGGCATTTTTCGCCGTAGTCCCCTTTATGCACGTCGTCTTTTTTGTGGCATGAGTTACAGGTGAGCGGAGTGGGTCGGTACTTTCGGTCGGGATGGCATTCTTTGCAAGTGACTTTGTCGTGCTTGCCGAGTAGCGGGAATTTCGTCTTGTTGTGGTCAAAGAGATGAGTGTCCTTCCACTCTTTTTCTGTGTGGCATTGTTCGCAGGCTCGGCCGAGTGCGCCTTCGTGCGTATCGTCTTTCTTGTGACAGGAGTAACAGGCCGTGGGAGTCTTCTCTTTGGCCACCGGCACTTTGTGGCAGCTTTCGCATTTTGTGGTTTTGTGCTTGCCTAGGAGCGGGTATTTGGTGTCCTTATCGTGGTTGAACGGGGAGGTTTTCCAGTCTTTTTCACTATGGCAGGTTTCGCATTTCTGGCCAAAGACGCCTTTGTGATAGTGGTCCTCCTTATGGCAGGAGTAGCAGTCGATGGGGGTGGGCTTGTATCGCTGATCGGGATGGCAATCTTTACATTTCGTGTCGAGGTGTTTGCCCCGCAGGGGGAATAGGGTCTTTCCATGGTCAAACGCGGGTGTTTCTTTCCAGTCCTTCTCCGTATGACAGGATTCACAGGCTCGGCCGAGTGCGCCTTCGTGCGTATCGTCTTTCTTGTGACAGGAGTAACAGGCCGTGGGAGTCTTCTCTTTGGCCACCGGCACTTTGTGGCAGCTTTCGCATTTTGTGGTTTTGTGCTTGCCTAGGAGCGGGTATTTGGTGTCCTTATCGTGGTTGAACGGGGAGGTTTTCCAGTCTTTTTCACTATGGCAGGTTTCGCATTTCTGGCCAAAGACGCCTTTGTGATAGTCGTCCTTCTTATGACAGGACACGCAATCAGTCTTGAGTTTGTCCTTATACAGATGGCCCGTATGGCAACTTTCGCACTTGGCGGATTGATGCTGGTCTCGTAACGGGTACTTGGTATCCCGTCCATGGTCGAAAATAATCTCTTTCCAATTCGTCGCGGTGTGGCAGGTCGCGCAGGTCTCTCCGAAGTTACCTTTATGGATGTCGTCTTTTCTGTGGCAGGCCAGGCACGCCGATGGGGCATCCCGATATTTGATCTTGGGCTTGTGGCAGGCCTTGCACTCGGTTTTCTTGGGATCGGCGTGGGCCCCCGTGAGGGCAAAGTTCGTGTGAGTGTGGTCGAACGTGGCTTCGTTGATCGGCGCGATGTGTTCCTCTCGCCCCTTATGCTCGGTATGGCACTCGCGACATTCCCGTTGTTCTTTTAGCCGACCATGAAAGTGCTGCTTGCTTTCGATATCCTGGCGGACGTCTTTATGACAGTCCTGGCACAGCTGAGTTTGCGCCGTCTTATCGAACCGCTTGTGGCATTTGGCGCAAGTCTCCTCCCATTTCGCGTGCCCCTGAATGACCTGGCCCGGCATTAACGCTGATTCAAGACTGTCGGCCCATGCGTATTCGATCTGCCCCAGTGAGATGAGCAGAATGGAGAGTAGGAACAATGTAAAGCCGGTATACACGGCATGCCAGAATCCCAATCGGCGGGATCTGTCAGTTATGGGTAGGCAAGAGGTCTGGGCCGGAGATCGCATGCGGGGCCATCGCTAGTCGTTACGCGAGGCTGACGTCCACGCGACGGTATTGTCTTGATAGGTGCCACGGAGGACAACCGTCATGCCGACCGAGAGTTCAGCAAAGAAATTGCTTCTTCCGAGGATTCCATTACGTCCATGAAATCCACTCTCGGGGATTGCGGATGTATCGATTGTCGATCCGAGTAGAACCAGCCACGGATTCGAGACGTTCGTGACATAACTCTGCACCTGAACCTGCGAGGAGGGATCGCTTCTCTCCACTTCCTTTGCGCGGATTGCATGCCCCCCGTGCAATTGTCCGTGTATCTGAAGATGGTCGCCGCTGCGAAGGTCGCTGACCCGTCTGGGGGTTCCCTTGCCGGATAACGCCGTCTGACTGTCGAACTCGATGGTCAAACCGCTCAAGCCTGCCAAGGTGAGGGTATTCGCAGTGGGATCGACGGCAGCCACATTTGCCTGCAGTTCCGTCTCACTTTCAAAATCCACCTTTGTCGCAGTCACGATGCCGCCAACCAATGGACCGGACACATTCAGATGGCTGCCGACCAAAATATCGCCGAGCGTCCCCCCTTCGAATACCGTCCCTGAGTTCGTCTGTACGTGCACGTTATTTAAAAAGAAGTCGCCCGGTCCGTTTACCCAGGTCACAAAGTCTTCGACTTCTGTGTCCTCAACATCTGAGACCCCGAGCGCCTTGGGCTTCACACTGGTTGCGTTCATCCTGGCGCCGTTTGGACCCGGTCCTCCCTGGCTCCATTGATCGCCCAGAGCGAATACGATCAGGCCATCCCAGGTCTGGTTTGCCGGGGAAGGCATCTGGCTTAGGTCTGTTGTCGGACGGGAATAGTCGACGACGAGAGATCCAATCGCAAAAGTCTTTGCGGTGCGGTCGTGATTCCTGATCACTCCCTCAATCTCATAATGGGGGGCGCCGGTATGAGGTTGGATCAACGTTGCCAGGATGGTGCCATCTCCCGTCACGAAACCGCTGATCTCCACCAGCGAGTTGGCGACCTTAGCGGGATCGAGAGTATGGAGAGTTGTTCCCTGAATTGACGGATCGATCTCCGTTTTCAGATTCACTGACACCACCTGTCCGAGCACGACCAGACTGAGACCGTCTGCGGCCACGGATTGCACAACCCCTTCGACCGTCTCTTCGTACGTAATGGTATGGGCCACTTGGGTTAGAGTTTTGTTCGAGCCGTATTCGACCGTCCGCGTTCCGTTCACGAGCACGATCATTCCGATCTTCAGGCGGTTCTCTGTGGTACAGGCTTCGTGGTCGATGCAATAGAGGGTGTTGGTATTGTCGTACTCCGTCCCGGAGACGAATACGCTCCCGAATTTGGTCACCGGTCCGGACGAGACCGTGGCGACGGACCCGGTCCCGCCGATTCCGCCACCGGCCTGAGGCGTGGGTCCCGCAGGACTACAGGAGGCGATCGCCAGGAAGAGGGCGGCAAAGCCAAGGATGTGATGTTGCAGCCGTGGTCGCATAGTCTATTCTGTATCAGAGCAACGAACGTGCCTTAGGATTCTTTATCGAGTCGTTCCTCAAAGTGATACAGGCCAAGCCCGACCCGGACTCGACCGGTTCCCTTTGAAGCTGGATTGACGTCGCGGTCGCGGTGAGAAAGCCATCGATCCAGCGCTTCCAGGAGCTCCTGGCTTTGTGCTGCCGCCAAGATCTGAAATTCTCTGGCCGCTTCGACCGGCACATTGTCGTACATGACTTTGCGTTGAATTCGCGGTTTGGCGGGTTTCTCGTAGAGGTTATGGTCGATGGTGGCAATGAGATCAGCCGTATCACTGCCGAGAATGTTGAGCTTTTCCGCCGAGCCCTTTTGGGGCACATACCCGCGGGCCAGTAAACAGATCCGGCCGTCCTTGAGCTGTTTGACCGCTCCGGCCCGGAGCAGCTCATCCAGCATGGCTCTAGCCGGCATATCCCCGCTGTAGCGTTTCACCAGTTCGGCAAAGGAGGCTTCTTTGGCTTCCATCCGAAGCGGGTGAGGGTGGCCTTTCCCATCTCCGAAGTCCGGGTCTCGGACCCATCCCGTAATGACACGGGAGGCGCGATGGTACTCTTCGCCGTCGGCGTGCTGAGCGTTCTCCGGTTGGTTCAGCAAGCGCTGGACTTCTTTCCGCGTGAGCCCGGTGAGAATGGCAATGCGGGAGACGGTCTGCTTCTTCCCGGCGATTCCAAACTCGCTATTAGCGATGTCGACGTAGGCTTGCTTGGCCCATTCAGCTAGAGTTTGATGGGGGACGTTATTTCGAAGGAGGATTTTGACTAAGGGACGCAGGAGTTGAAGCGTTGCGGCAGACAAGGGGCGCTGAGATTTCGATTGCGGCATGTTGGGAATATAGTCCCAGTCACCCTGTTGAGGCAACTCCCTCATCTGTAGGGTGGAGATAGTATTTGTAGGGTCAGGCCTATAGGATTTAGTGGGCGGTTGAAGCGGGTTGCCTGGGGGGCCATGAGGTGACCCAGGCGTTTAGTCAGTTGAAGTCGCGCCCTGTGCTAGCGAGCCCCTTGAGTCTTGTCAGCCGGTTTGGCCAGGAGCTCCGCCTTGGCCGGAATCTGATTGAGTAGATCGGGGCGAGCCTGGAAGACGCCTTGGAGGCGCTCGCCGGTGGCATAGATGAGGTTGCCGGCCTGGTTGCCGAGCGTGAGGCGGCCGGCGATCTTGCCGTCTCTCCCGGTGGCGACAAATTCAGCGGTCGGTGCAACGAGCCCGTAGGGGGCCAGAGCGGCCGCTTGCTTGGTGACCCGTTCTTCGGCAGGGAGATTGGCCACGCGGCTGACGAGCAGATCGGCGGCTTCCTGACTCAGTTTCTCCGTCGGTTGATCCTCGAGAACCCACTGGCCATTCTCATTGATCAATACGTACTGTTTATCCCGTGTCTTCACGGAGAGCATCGCGATCTCTGTATAGTCGACTCCCAGCAGTCGTTTGTCCTGGAGGGTAAAGAGCTCACGTGACAGATCTTTGATGACCAGCGGGTTGATCCGGTAAAGCGGCGCATCCGGTCTGGTTTCGGCGAAGGCCTCTCCGCTGTCCGGGTCGGGCTGATAGAGCTTGACCGTCTGGTCCCCGTCGGTGGTGTGCAGGGTGATTTTCAGTTTCGGGTTGGTCAGCGTCCTGGCGATCGTGGTCCGCTCAGGACCGGGATCGATGATGCCGAGAGCCTTCAAATCTTCCATCTTGAACAGCAGCGAGCGCACTTCCGTCTGGTCCGCCTCGGCTTCGATCGGGTAGCGGATTTTCCATGTCGGTTTGGATTTATTTTTTGACATATTGTAGAGCACGATTTCCGTCGTCGGGTAGGTCAGACGTACGCGGTCGAGATCGGCTTGCACAAATTGCAGCAGATCTTTTCGGCGGAACGTCAGTAGGGTCTTATTGACGAAGTTTTTCGTGGTCAGGTCCGTCAAGAGGACGCTGTGCGAGGAATGACGATGGACGTACAGCGTCGATGAGAGGGGACCGTTGTCGCCGATCGACAGGGTTTCCTGTTGCGTGCCCGTGGTGACCGTGATGGTCGTGATCGGTTGTTCGAGTCCGAACGGGGCCAGAGCGCTGGGATTTTCTTCGACGCTGCGGAGAACCTTTCCGGTTACGAGCGCTCGAATCATGGACTGAACTTCCCGCATGTCGGCGTCGGTCTGGAGCGGCGCGGTAATCGCCCAGCCCTTCTGGTCTCTTCGTTTCATCTCCACTGCACCCTGCGGCGTGGAGACGGTGAGTCCGGTAATGTCTGTCTCAGGGAAGGGGAGGAGACTTTGTTGCGCGACGACCTGCTTTTCTTCACTCTGTTTCGCCGGCAACTCGACAAAATAGAGGTAGCCCCCCAGTCCCGCCAGAATCAGCAGCAGCAATAGTGTGGGCCAATAGCGCATAGGGTTACAAACGGCGGCGTTTTCTCCAGACCATCACGCCGGTCAGCATGGTCATGATGGGGAGGAAGAGGACTTGAATGTAGAGCAATGCCCGCTCTTGCGTGGGATTCGGAATGAAAGGCCGGAGGGCCGGCTCTTTGGGAACAATGGAGATCAGGTCCCGCTCCTCGGCAAGCCAGCCGGTGGTGTGCAAGAAGAAGTCAGTATTGCCGGGGAAGTTGAAAAACGCATTGGTGGCGAAAGTCGAGTTCCCTACGACCACGATAGCCGGCCTGGGCTTCCCTTCTTCCGGAGCCTTCTTGGGCGCCAGCGCGGCGGCGAGCGGCAAGGGACCCTTCACGTCTTCTTTTTCATTTAAGCTGACGACGCGTCCTTGCATGTTGGTCTCGGCCCAGCTGTTCGGTGACGTCCGCGCCAGCGGCACGTAGTCCCAGTCTTTCCCCGTCTGCTCATCGAACGTCAGGTGACGGGCGAGCGGGAACAGCACCGCCGCTGTCAGGTCCTGGGTAATTTCATGCTCCGTGAATGTACGGACCAACAGGGAGGTCAGGTCCCCTTGGGCCAGTCGATCCTGGAGATCGACGAGCACCCCTGGGCCCAGGCCCAGGCCGTAGTGGGCAAGCAGTGGATCCAGTTCAGTCTTGGTATCCGGGTCGACCATCGCGAGCAGGTGCCCGCCCTTGTCCACGTAGGTTTGAATGCGGTCCTGTTCCTCTTTGGTCACCTGGTTGCGCGGACCGGCGAGGACGAGCACGGCGGTGTCGTCCGGTACGGCCGCGTCCTTCAGCAGCGACAGTGTGCCGATGTCATAGCCCTGTTTGCTCAGCGCCTCTTTCGCTAGGGACAGGCCGTTGCGTTCTTTGTCTTCCAGGCTGCGTTCGCTGTGGCCCTCCAGAAAGACGATGCGCTTCTTGGCGGACTTGGAAATACGGATCAGCGCGCCGGTGAGTTCGACTTCCGATGGACTGGTGATGCGAATCGTTTGCCCGTTACTTTCGAAGATGGCCGTGTCGGTCCGGAAGATGCCGTAGTTCTGCGCGATCTTCGGTTGCCGTTCCGGATCGACGAATTCGACGGTGAGTTTATTCGAGGCTTGGCGATAACTTTCGAGCCGCTCTTTGTAGCCGGTATATCCGGGGTCTTTCTCGCGCGTGAAGACGGTAATTTTCACATCTTGCGGAAGACTGCGGAGTACACGATAGGTCTGTGGGGCCAGGGTAAAATTCTGATTCTCCGAGAGATCCCAACGGATGGAATGGCGCGACGCCAGGAAGTTCACAATCACGAGAATAGCCGTGACCAGCAGGATCATGAGAAGGCTGTTGGCGCCCATATGGGTCGAACGACGGCTGGAGAAGGCCTTCACGGCCTCGAAATGCAGGATGAAGAAGAGGACCAGGCACAAGAGCGCCAGTCCTTCCGCAATGGTGACGGCCCACAATAGGTCCGGGCTGAGGCTATAGGCGATCAGGCCGGCGACAGCCAGCACGGTTCCAATGATGCCGAGCGGGAGGACTCTCAGGCTCATTTCCACCTGGTCGATTCCACCGCGCGGTGGGTGAGAAAGAGCATGAAGGCCAGGCTGCTGAAGAAGTACACCAGGTCTTTGGTGTCGATCAGGCCGCGGACCAGGCGATCGTAATGGTCCATGAATGAGACATACGAAATGATTTGTCCCAGGGTCGTGTCGCCCAACAGCGCGCCCAAGCCGGAGATCAACCAGATGAGCAGCAATATGCCGAAGCTGAGAAACGCCGCGACGATCTGATTTTCCGTGATCGCGGAGGCGAGCAGGCCCACGGAGATAAACAGGGCGCCGAGCAAGGTCATGCCGAGATACCCGGTCCAAATCGGATTCCAGTCGAAGTCGCTGAAGAGCATCAGGACCGTCGGCACGAGGCCGGTCAGGCCGAGGAGGCTCAAAAAGACGAGAAATACGCTGACGAACTTGCCGGCCACGATCTCATTGATGCCGATCGGCGAGGTCATCAGAAATTCGAAGGTGCGCAGTTTGCGCTCTTCCGCAAAGAGCCGCATCGTTAGAATGGGCAGAATAATGAGGAGCACAAACCGCATGCTGGCGAAGAGATTCCGGAAGACCAGGTCGTTCAAGTTTAGTTGGGCCTGACCGCCCTGCATCTGCATGATCTGAATGGCTTGATAGCCGGCGTAGACGACATAGAGATAGGACAAGAATCCGAAGATGAGCAGAAAGATGGCGCCGACCACATAGACCACCGGAGACACAAAATAGCCTCGCAGTTCTTTCGCGATAATGGCCTGCACCGGAGTCATGAAGCGGTCTCCTGTGTGGCCTGGGAAAATTCGCTCACCTGGTCGGCTTGGGGCGTCATGCCCTCTTCATGGCGGGTCAGTTGCAAGAACACGTCTTCAAGTGTCATGGAGATCGTCCGTAATTCGAGGAGGCCCCACTGATTGGCGATGACGAACCGGGCGACCTCATCACGCTTGTCCTGACCCAGCGCACATTCAAGGAGGAACGTGCCAGCGGACTGGCCTTGAAACACATTCAGAATGCCTGAGATGGATTGGAGCTTGGCCAGGCAGTTGTCCGGCGGTGCTTTGATCGTCACAGAGATCTTTTCCGAATGCCGGAGTCGCGCCGAGAGCTGATCGGGGGTGTCTTCGGCAACGATTCGTCCGCCGCTGATGATGACAACCCGCTGGCAGACGGCGGTGGCTTCGGGAAGAATGTGGGTGCTGAGAATCACGGAATGTGACCCGGCCAGACTCTTGATCAAGTCACGAATTTCTATGATCTGTTTCGGATCCAGCCCGACGGTCGGCTCATCGAGGATCAAGACCGGTGGATCGTGGAGGACCGCCTGGGCCAACCCGACGCGCTGACGGTAGCCTCGCGACAGGTTGCCGATCAGGCGATGCCGGACGGTGCCCAGGGCTAACTTCTCAATGGATTGATCGATGGCCGTCGTGAGATTCTTCCCAACCATGCCGCGCATCCGGCCCACGAAGGTCAGATATTCCGAGACAGTGAACTCCTGGTAGACCGGGGGCGTTTCAGGGAGATAGCCGATGCGGCGTTTTACTTCGAGGGGCTGGTCAGCGCAATCAAAGCCTGCGACTTTGGCCGTGCCCTCGGTGGCCGGCATGAAACAGGTGAGGATGCGCATGGTGGTGGTCTTGCCGGCGCCGTTCGGGCCGAGAAAAGCCAGCACCTCGCCTTTGGCCACGGAAAACGTGACCCGGTCGATGGCCGTGAGATTCCCATACCGCTTGGTAATGTTCTGAACGTCAATCATGCATGTAGTGTCGGGGTGATCAACTGTGAAGGAGTTCGCAGTACACTCGCACTGAACGAGCACATCGTCATCACGTTTCGGATCTTACTGAGTCCGCCGGGATCAGTCAATACGGCACCGGCCAACATCGGCGGCCTCCGATACCGGCAGAAGCAATCTTTACAGTTGGGGAGTGACCTGCTAGAGTTTTTCCCCGCGTCGTCGAATACGATTCGTCGCTGACTCGATCATCGTCACTTAATTTTTCTCGCAGAGGAGGTCCGTGTGAAACAGATGGCTTGGGGTGCAATTCTATTGGGGAGCCTGGCGTGGTTGGGGGGGTGTGCGGCCAAGGGTGAAGAGGTGCCGATGAATGTGGGGATCACACCTGCCGCAACGTCGACCGCGGCGGCTCCCGTCAGCTCGGTCAAAGTGGTGGTGATTCCTTTCCAGGACGACCGGTCTGACCGCACGAAGGTGGGGACTCGTCACTCGCTCTGGGGTTCCGATCAGGTCTTTACCGTCAAGAGTGGGACGATTGGAGAATCCACGGCCAAAGCCTTCGCCGACTATCTGACCCGTAAGGGATGGCGGGCGCAGTATGCAGCCTCTGCCAGTCAGGCCGGGGGGGCGGATGTGGTGATCTCAGGGAAGATTCTCGAGTTGTCGGCTGACGCGCATGGCGTGGTCGGGTCCACGGATATCACTGCAAAGAATAAACTGACCGTTCAGGCGGCCAACCAGGCGGACGGAAGTTCGATCACCAGCACCAATAGCCACACGGGGAACTACACTGTGTTCTGGTATGCCCCGGAAGATGGAGAGGAACTGCTGAGTGAAGTGCTGGAACGGAACTTTGAAAAATTCACGAGTTCGACCAAATTCGATGGGACGGCATTGCGCTTCCGTTAGTAGCAATCTGTTCCGGGGAGCCGACTCCAGGTCGGCTTCCCGGACTCTTGCCAGTCGTTTTGGCCGGTACTATCCCCAGCTGCAGGTTGACTCTCCTCCCATGCTCCCTATATATAGCGTTACCTCGTTTCTTTGAAGACATGCCGTTTTGTTCGTTCTTGTACCACCTGATTGTGAATGTGCACGGGATTTCCCTTATACAAACGTAGGGGGTGAGGAGTACGCAGTCGGTATTGTTGAGGTCGGCAACCTCCCGTAGGCTGACACATGTGAGCCAGACGTCCTAGCCTACAAGTGGAGGATCGAACGAAGATGACACACCAAATCTGTAAGACGCATCCGCGCACCGGCCTTTCCGGGGTTCTCTTGGCCGCCCTCTGTGTATCGTTCGGGGCCTGCTCATGGGTGCCGAAGGGGGAAACAGGACTGGATGTCGGCATTAAGGACCGGGGGATCGCCTCCTGGTACGGGGAGCAGTTTCATGGCAAACAGGCTGCCAACGGGGAACTGTTTGACATGATGGCCCTGACCGCCGCGCACCGGACCCTTCCGCTCGGCAGCATGGTGCGGGTGGTAAATTTGACCAACGGGAAGCATGTCCGGGTGCGGATCAATGATCGCGGTCCTTATGTGAATGGCCGAATCCTCGATCTCTCCCAGGCCGCAGCCGTGAAGTTGGGCATGGTTCAGAACGGACTGTCTGTGATTCAATTGGAGGTCGTCGGAGACCGTCGTCCGGACTTTGTCCTGGCAGAAGAAGAGGCTCCTTCGACACAATCCGCGCTTCTCAGTGTCCATTATCTCGACCCGCTCGCCATCCGGGTTCCCCCCGTTTCCACATTGGGATTGCCGATCTCCTCACCGGCGCACCGTCCTCGCATTCTGCCGACCGATGTGCTGATGCAGCGGCGTATTCGTCGAGTGCCGTCCTTCTTAGCTGCCGACCATACAGCCCATACAGAAAACATCACGCTCGTCATCGGATAGCGACGGGAGTCGGCGCGGTTGACAGTGCCGGAAGGTCTCCTCTACACTGGGCCGTCAAAATTCAAGGGTAGATCACGCCCATTATCGATTTGAGGAAGAGGAGTCAGACGGCATGGCGAAGAAG